>CALVTQ010000021.1 GCA_944362695.1 uncultured Clostridia bacterium | reverse complement strand
GCGAACTTCCTTGGCGCGGGCCAGAGTCGTCTCGATGCGGCCATACCAGATCAGGTTGGTCACCTGGTTACGAATCAGCGCCTTGCGCTGAGCGGCCGTGCGGCCAAGTTTACGCTGAGCCATTGTCATTTCCTCCTATTACAGCCCGCCTCCTGCAAATACAGTTCTTCACGCACGTTCAGCGGAGAGTCTCCTCTCCGCCGTTCATGCGCCCATATTTCCCTTAGGCGTGACCTTGATGCGCCCTTTTCGGGCAAGTTTTGTATGTAGAGTCAAACCGAAATTTTCGGGTTACTCGTCATTGGCACGCAGAGCGAGTCCCAGAGCGGCGAGCTTCTGCTCGACCTCTTCAAGAGACTTCTTGCCCAGGTTGCGAACCTTCATCATGTCTTCCTGATTGCGCTGCACAAGCTCGGCGACGGTGTTGATGCCGGCGCGCTTGAGGCAGTTGTAGGCGCGAACGGAGAGATCGAGCTCCTCGATCGTCATCTCCAGCACCTTCTCGCGGTGATCGTCTTCCTTCTCGTTGAAGCCGATGGTCACCACCTGGTCGGTCAGGTCCATGAACAGCTTCAGGTGGCCGTTCAGGATCTTCGCGGCGGTGCTGATCGCCTCGTCCGGCTGGATGCTGCCGTCGGTCCACACCTCGAGGGTCAGGCGGTCATAATCGGTCGCCTGGCCGACGCGGGTGTTTTCCACGGTGTAGTTCACCTTGCGGATCGGGGTGAAGATGCTGTCCGTCGGGATCACGCCGATGGGCATGTTCGGGTTCTTGTTGCGGTCGGCGCTGACATAGCCGCGGCCCTTTTCAAGGGTCAGGTGCATGATCATGTCCGCGTCCTCGTTCAGGGTGGCGATGTGCAGATCGCGATTGATGATCTCGATCTGGTCGTCTACCTCAAGCGCGGCGGCGGTCAGCTCGCAGGGGCCCTTGACGTTGATGGACACCGTCTTCGGGCCGTCGCAATACAGCTTGGCAGAGAGCTCTTTCAGGTTGAGGATGATCTCCGCAACGTCTTCCTTAACGCCGGGAACGGCAGAAAACTCGTGCTGGATGCCCTCAATGCGGATGCTGGAAACGGCGACGCCCGGCAGAGAGCTCAGCAGCACGCGGCGCAGGGAGTTACCCAGCGTCTGGCCGAAGCCATGCTCAAGCGGCTCGACGACAAAGCGTCCATAGCTGTCGCCCGTCTCCACGCGTTCGATGCGGGGCTTTTCGATTTCGATCATTGGGCCGATTCCTCCTCATGGTTGCCAGAAAAGAACCAATACACAGATACGACAACCGATTAACGGGAATAGAGCTCGACGATGAGGTGCTCCTGAATCGGGCAATCGATATCCTCGCGGGCCGGGAGCGCCACGACCTTGCCGGTCAGCTCGGCGGCGTCGAAGGTCAGCCACTTGGGCGTGACAACGCCGGTGCCCTCGCGCAGGGCCTTGAAGTTGGCCTGCTCACGGGAGCGCTCGCGCAGGGTGATGACGTCGCCGACCTTCACGGAGTAGGACGGGATGTCCACCTTCTTGCCGTTGATCTGGATGTGGCCATGCACGACCATCTGACGCGCCATGCGGCGGGTCTTGGCCAGACCGAGGCGATAGACGACGTTGTCAAGGCGCTGCTCCAGAAGGCGCAGCAGGTTCTCACCGGTGATGCCCTTCATGTTGCTGGCCTTGAGGTAGTAACGGTGGAACTGCTTCTCCAGCACACCGTACACGAACTTGACCTTCTGCTTTTCCTTGAGCTGCGTGCCGTACTCGGAAACCTTCTTGCGCTTGTTGCCGCCCGGATTGCGAGTAGACTTCTTATTGCCATAGCCCATGACAGCCGGAGAGATGTCCAGGCTCCGGCACTTCTTGGCGATCGGCTCCTTATTGTTAGCCATTGTTTGTAGTCCTCCTTACAAATCCTTACACGCGACGGCGCTTGGGCGGACGGCAGCCGTTATGCGGGATCGGCGTCACGTCCTTGATCATGTTGACCTCCAGGCCGGCAGCCTGCAGGGAACGGATCGCGGCCTCGCGTCCGGAGCCCGGGCCCTTGACGTAGACCTCGACGGTCTTCAGGCCGTACTCCATCGCAGCCTTGGCGGCGGTCTCCGCAGCGGTCTGCGCCGCGAACGGCGTGGACTTCTTGCTGCCGCGGAAGCCGAGGCCGCCGGCGGAGGCCCAGCTCAGCGCGTTGCCCTGGGTATCGGTCAGGGTAACGATGGTGTTATTGAAGGAGGAGCGGATGTGCGCCGCACCGCGCTCCACGGCCTTGCGCTCGCGGCGCTTACGGACGACTTTCTTGAGCTTCTGCTTGGGTGCCATTTTATATCACTCCTCTTACCTGGTAGCCTTCTTCTTGCCGGCGATGGTCTTCTTGGGGCCCTTGCGGGTGCGGGCGTTCTGCTTGGTGTTCTGGCCGCGGACCGGGAGGCCCTTGCGGTGGCGAACGCCGCGATAGCAGCCGATCTCCATCAGGCGCTTGATGTCCAGGCCGACTTCGCGGCGCAGGTCACCCTCGACCTTCAGGTGATGCTCGATGTACTCACGGATCTTGTTGACGTCCTGCTCAGTGAGATCCTTCACGCGGGTGTCCGGGTTGACGTTGGTGGCAGCCAGGATCTGCTGGCTGGTCTTCAGGCCGATGCCGAAGATGTACGTCAGTCCGATTTCGACCCGCTTCTCACGAGGCAGGTCAACGCCAGAAATACGTGCCATTTCTTTAACCTCCAGTTACTCTGCTGAGTAAGTTGCGTTCTGCTTGATTTTCTCTATGAAAAGCCGCATGGTCGCAGGCGTCGCCTGCGCAGCCGCCCGTGCGATCCTTCCTGTCAAATTAAGCGAATCAGCCCTGCTTCTGCTTGTGCTTGGGATTCTCGCAGATGACCATGATGCGGCCCTTCCGCTTGATGATCTTGCACTTCTCGCAGATCGGCTTGACAGACGGTCTAACCTTCATTTGTCCGTTCCTCCTCGAATTTTGTTTCTCAACCCTTGCTGCGCCAGGTGATGCGTCCCCTGGTCAGGTCATAGGGAGAAATTTCGACTTTGACCTTGTCGCCCGG
>CALVTQ010000020.1 GCA_944362695.1 uncultured Clostridia bacterium | reverse complement strand
CCCGCATATACCGCGACCTCGGCGCAAAGCGCGTGGTTCTCGCCCGCGAAATGACGATGGAGCAGATCGAGGCGATGGCGCGCGAGCTGAACGGCGAGATCGAGCTCGAATCGTTCATCCACGGCGCAGCCTGCATGAGCTACTCCGGACGGTGCATGCTCTCCAGCTTCTTAAACGGCAGGAGCGCAAACCGGGGCGCGTGCAGCCAGCCGTGCAGGTGGACGTACACGCTGGTGGAGCGCACGAGGCCGGACGAGCCCATGCCCATCGAGGAGGACGCGCGCGGCACGGCGATTCTCTCAAGCCGCGACATCTGCATGATGGATCACCTGCCGAGGCTGATGGAGAGCGGGGTTTCCTGCTTAAAGGTCGAGGGCAGGATGAAAACCGAGATCTACATCGCCACGGTCATCGGCGCATACAGGCGGGCAATGGACGCCTACGCAAGCGACCCGGCGGGCTATATGGCAAACGAGGCGCTGAGGCGGGAGCTGCGCACGGAGCTTGACAAGGTGAGCCACCGCGTCTACGACACGGGCTTCTACTTCGGCCAGCCCGAGGTCTGCGGCGAGGCTGTTGGCGTGACGCAGGAGGCGGAATACATAGGCTTCGTGCTCGAGGCGGACGCAAGCTGCGCGCTCGTCGAGATGAAGAACCGCTTCTTCGTGGGCGACGAATTGGAGACCGTGACGCCCAAAGGCAGCGAGAAGCTCGTTGTCGAGGACATCGTCATCGAGCGCACGGGAGAGCACGCCGGCGTGGTCAATGTGCCGCTTGAGCGGGTGCGCATCCCGCATCACGGCAAGCTCGGGGCGGGCGACATGCTGCGCGGTCCTGTGCGCAACAGGGCATAAAAATTCATATCATACAAAGAAAAACGTGACCCAAAGGATGGGAATCACATGAGGATATCGGTCATCATCCCCACGCTCAACGGCGCGGGATACATGGAAAAGCTGATCGGCGCACTGAAGGGGCAGAGCATAAAGCCGGATGAGATCATCGTCGTGGACAGCGCGTCAGGCGACGGCACGGCGGAACTCGCGGAAAAGCTCGGCGCGCGCGTCATCGGCATAGAGAGAAGCGAATTTGACCACGGCGGCACGCGCGATATGGCGCTGCGCGAGAGCTGCGGCGACATCGTGCTGTTCATGACGCAGGACGCGCTGCCGGTCGACGAGACGTACATCGAAAGGCTGATCGCGCCGTTTGACGATGCGCGCATCGCGGCGGTCGGCGGGCGGCAGAAGCCGTATCCCGACGCGAGGCCGTTTGAGCGCGCCATCCGCGAGCACAACTACCCGACGGACGAGCGGACGTGGGGCGCACAGGACATTGCGGCGCTTGGCGTGCGCACGTTCCTGATCTCGGATTGCTGCGCGGCATACAGGCGGGAGGCGTATCTGGCCGTCGGCGGGTTCGATCACCCGATTTTAACGAACGAGGATATGCTCATCGCCGAGCGGCTGCTGCACGCGGGCTGGCGTCTGGCGTATCAGGGCAGCGCGGCTGTGTATCACTCGCACAGGATGACGCTCGCGCAGGACTTCCGGCGCAACCTGATCGTCGGCGTGACGATGAAGCGCTACGAGGACCGCTTTGAGCACGTCAGCGAGACGGGGACGGGCGCGTCGCTGGCCAAGGCCGTGCTGAAACGGCTGATCAAAGAGAAGGAATACGCGGAGTGCTTCTTCTTCTGCATGAGCTGCGCGGCGAGGCTGGCGGGCAACCGCGTGGGCCGCTGGCTCGAGGGACGCAACGCAAAAAAGTAAACCATATATAGAAAAATATGACATTTGTGAGGTGCTGAATCATGGTTCACGTGCTGGTTGTCGAGGATGACACGCGGCTCAATCAGATCGTATGCGCGAGCCTGAGCGCGGCGGGCTACACACCGCATGCGTGCCTGAACGCGGCGCAGGCGTTTGACGAACTGCATGCGGGCGGGATCGATCTGATCGTATCGGACATCATGATGCCCGGCGTGGACGGGTTTGACCTCGTGACGAGCGTGCGCAGCGTGAACAAACAGATTCCGATCATGCTGATGACGGCGCGCGACGATCTGGCGGCAAAGCGGCGCGGATTCCGCGCGGGCATCGACGACTACATGGTCAAGCCCATCGACGTGGACGAGCTGATCCTGCGCATCGAGGCGCTGCTGAGGCGGGCGAGGATCGAGACGGAGAAGCGGCTGGTCGTGGGCGAGACGGTGCTGGACGCAGAGGAGATGAGCGCGTACGTCGGCGGGGAGGAAATCTCGCTGACGGTGCGCGAGTTCAACATCCTCTACAAGCTGCTCTCCTACCCGCGGCGCACGTTCTCGCGCGCGCAGCTGATGGACGAATTCTGGGGCGGGGACAGCAACGCGAGCCTGCGCGCGGTCGACGTGTACATCACGCGCATCCGCGACAAGTTCTCCGCATGCGAGGATTTCAAGATCGTGACGGTGCACGGGCTGGGCTACAAGGCTGTGCCTGCGGTGTAAAGCCGGGCAAAGGGGGCGGGGCGCATGGCGCTCAACATGAAAAAGAGAAAGCGCAGCGACGAGAACGACCCGCGCGTCAAAAAGCGGCTGTTCTCCTGGCGCATGTTCCTGCTGATGCTGGCGATGGTGCTGGTGCTCAGCGCGGGCAATGTGCTGATCATGGAGACGTTTCTGAACATGGAGGTCTTCCCGCTGCTGGCGAGCATGGGCGTGGGCAGCTATTGGGTGGCGATGGCGCTGATTGTGGCGAGCGTGATCTATCTGGTGAGCTGCGCGAAATTCGACAAGCCCATGCGCAGGCTCAGCCGGGCGATGCGCAAGGTCACGGAGGGCGACTTCACGGTGTCGGTGCAGCCGTATCACGCGCCGAACAAATACGACGACCTCGACATCATGTTCGTCGATTTCAACCGCATGGTGCAGGAGCTGGGCAGCATCGAGACGATGAAGGACGACTTTATCGCCATCGTCAGCCACGAGATCAAGACGCCGCTGGCCGTTATCAAGAGCTACGCGACGGCGCTCGAGCGCGGGGATCTCGACGAGGCGACTGCGCACGAGTACGCCAAAACCATCGCCACGGCGAGCGAGAACCTGAGCACGCTGGTCTCGAATATCCTGAAACTGAACAAGCTCGAGAATCAGGAGATCGTGCCCAGCGCCAAGCCCTACGACCTGACCTTGCAGCTCTCCGAATGTGCGCTGGCGCTCGAGGAGCAATGGGAGGCGAAGGGCATCGACTTCGACGCGCAGCTCGAGGAGCGCGTGATGGTCGCGGCGGACGAGAGCATGATGGAGATCGTATTCAACAACCTGATCGCCAACGCGATTAAGTTCACCGAGCCGGGCGGACGCATCGTGCTGCGGCAGGAGCGCGACGGGCGGGACGTGCTCGTGCGCGTGAGCGACACGGGCTGCGGCATGAGCGAGGAGACGCAGCGGCACATATTCGACAAATTCTATCAGGGCGATACGTCGCACGCGGGCGAGGGCAACGGACTCGGCCTCGCGCTGGTGCGGCGCGTGCTGGAAATCTCCGGCGGCAGCATCAGCGTGGCGAGCAAGCCCGGCGAGGGGGCGGAATTCACCGTGCGGCTGCGGGCGATGGAGGAATCAAATGCATAAAAAAAAGCGCACGGGGCGGAAAACTCCGTGCGCTTGTTTTGGATAGAATACGCGGATTCGTCCCTGTCGCGGGACGGGCGCGGGCTGCTCGCCGGGAAGATAGGGGACGTTTTGGAAATACATGCCGATGTATTTGTTCATCTGCTCGTCGCTGTCGGTGTATACGTTGATGGCGTACGGCCCGACCGAATGATGCGCCGAAAGATCGACGACGGCGTGCCAAGCGCCGTTATCGTCCTGCTTGGCGCGATAAAATATGAGATCGTCCTGCCCGCCGGCTTCGCTCCAGACGGCAAAAACCAGGCTGAGCAACGGACTTTTCGATGAATAATACAGATCAATCGTTGAGCAGTCCTGCGCAAGGACAGCGTCAAAAGCTGGCTCTGATTGATCGGGGGCAATGTCGATCAGATCCGGCAGATAGACGCCGCTGCCCTTGACGGGCGTTTGGCGTTTGGCAGCATAGTAGCTCTGCACGACGGGATTGAGCACGGCAAGATCATCGTGATTGAAGGGATTGACTGAATTTCCCTTTGTGCAGGTCAATGTGGAAGAAACAATGGACGTGCAGGACAGGATGTTGACAGAGCTGTCGCTTTCAGGGGCAAAAAGACTTGAGCCAAGGAAATAATTTTCATCAGAGATATCCAAATAATCAAGAACAGTGGGCGCCAAGCACAGGCTGTTGCGCCCGTTCACGTCGATTTGCTGCGGGGTAATCCCTTTGAAATAGAAGGACAGCGGAATTCCATTGATAAAGCCATAGGACAGCGGATCGTCAAAGGCGGCCGCGGCATCGCTGTCCTGATAGGAGGCGTGGTCGGTCGTGAATATGAGAAGCGTGTCGTCGGTCGCGGCGCTGCTGTTAAATCGCTCGAGGAATTTGCCAAGCTGGCAATCCATGTTGTAAAAACGGTTGAGCACGTTGCTTTTGCCGTCCGCGAATTTTTCGTCCGGAGAATCGAGCGAGACGTGCGTGCCGAATGTGTACATGCAGATGAAATATGGATGATCCGCGGGCGCGGCGGTCATGGTGTCCCAAAGCAGATCGTAGGCTTGACGGTCGCTCACGCTTGACGCTGCGCCCTGCGGCCCGGTTTGCAAGGTGACGACGCGGTCAAAGCCGAGATCCTGCAAAAACGAAGTGAAATCGGGATTTTGCGGCTCGGTGTTGATCATCATCGTCTGATAACCGCGATCGCGCAGTATGCTTTGCAGCGAGACGAGCGTGCTGCGGTCCATTTCATTGAGCTGATAGCCTGAATACAGCTGGCCGCTGATGCCTCTGTATGTCGCGGCGGTATGATTGTAATAATTGCTGAACGTGAGCGAGTTTTCCTGAAGGGTGCGCACGTTTGCCGTAATGCCGCGGGAATCGTCGGCGATGCACTGTGAGAAGCCCTCGGTGAAGATGAGGACGATGTTCGGGGTTTCGCTCAGGTGTTCGTCACGCGGATAGAACTGCGCGACACCGTCGCGGTAGAACCCGGCCGTCTGATCGGCATCGGTGTTGGAGGCGCGCAGCATAATCTGATGCCGGCGCCATTCATCCGCCAGCAGACCGATGCTGCCGAACGGAGAATAGTCGATGCTCCATTTCATCAACGCGCCTGCTTCTGCAAGAGCCAGACAGCACAGCAGCGCAAGGCTCTTTTTCACGGTGAGACGGCTGCATTGACGCACGGGAATGAGCGAAAAGGCGATGACGGAGAGCACGGCCAAACCGTACTGAACGAATTTGCCGGAGAGCGACTGAATCGAATCCAGATTTGTCAGCATGATCAGGATAACATAGCTTCGCGCCTGAATCAGCAGCATCATCTGCGCGTTGTAAAAGAACATGAGCACGGCGTTCACGGCCGCACCGAGCCGTTTGTGTGTGGTGCAAAGCGCGTTCGTCAACGCAAAGATCAGGCCCAGCTCGATCAGGCCCAGAATCGCATAGGCGGCGCTGCCAATATTCATCGCGGCGACGATCGTGATGATCAACGAAAAAGCATATTTGACGAGAGTCGTCCGATGGAAATTACGCATAAGGCCTCCGTGAGACTAAAATTCTTTACATATTTTAACATAAAACGTCATAAATGTAAAGCGTTGTTAATATATAAAAACGCCGTGGCCGATACGCGCCGCTCATCGGAGCGCTGTTGCGGACACAGCGTTTGATATGTAATGTGATATGAAACGGAAAAGCCTTATTTTCCGCACGCCTCGCAGTTCGTGCAGCCGTTGCAGCCGCGCTGAATCTCCTCGTGCATGGCCTCGTCCTGCGCGATGAGCAGCTCCTGCTGCTGGCGCTTCTTCTCGGCGTCGTGCGCGACGGCGAGCATGAGGCGGATGCGGTTTTCCTGATTGACCTTGGTGGCCGACAGATCGTAGTCAATCGGCACGATGTTGATGCCGGGATGCACCTGCGTGAGGCGGCGGATCATGCCCTTGCCGCAGATATGGTTGGGCAGGCAGCCGAAGGGCTGTGTGCAGATGATGTTCTCGTAGCCGTTCTCGGCCAGCTCGAGCATTTCGGCGGTCAGCAGCCAGCCCTCGCCCATCTTGCTGCCGTAGCCGATGACGTCCTTGACCAGCGACTTGGTATGCGTGAACGGGCTGGGCGCGACAAAGTTCGGGTGCGCGCTGATGGCGTCGATGAGCATCTTCTCCATCTTCTGCACGTAACCAAAGAGCACCTTGCAGAACGCGAGCTTGAAGGGATTGCCGCCGTAGAGGTGGATATCCTCGATGCGGTTGTCGATCTTGAACAGCGCAAAGCCCATGATGCCGGGGATCATGTACTCGCAGTCCTGCGTGCGCAGGAACGCCTCGAGGCCGTTGTTGCCCAGCGGGGAATACTTGACGTAGATCTCGCCGACGACGCCGACGCGGGTCTTCTTCTCGCGGCTGCGGTCGATGTTGTCAAAATCGGTGACGATCTTGTCGAGGTTCGCGCGCATTTCCTTGCGGGAGAGGCCGCGGCCCCGGTTGAACTGGGCGACGAGGTCGTCGTTCCAGCGGGCGATGAGCGCGTCGGTCTCGCCGGGATGCGTCTCGTAGGGGCGGGTCTGGTTCGAAATGTGCATGATGCAGTCGCCGTAAACCAAGCTGGCGATGACCTGACGCAGCAGCGGGATTGTGATCTTGAAGCCCGACGCCTTTTCGAGGCCGGACATGTTGACCGATATGACCGGGATGTGCGACAGGCCGGCCTTCTTGAGCGCCTTGCGCAGAAGATGGATGTAGTTGGAGGCGCGGCAGCCGCCGCCGGTCTGCGTGATGGCGAGGGCGACTTTGTCAAGGTCGTACTTGCCGGAGTGCAGCGCGTCGATGAATTGGCCGATGACCAGCAGGGCCGGGACGCAGGTGTCGTTGTGCACATACTTGAGGCCCTCGCTCATGATGTTGGGGCCGGAATTGTGCAGCACGACGGCGTTGTACCCGTTCAGGCGCAGCACCTTTTCAAGCAGGGAAAAGTGAAAATCGAGCATGTTGGGCACGAGGATGGTGTAGCCCGCCTCGCGCATTTCCTTTGTAAATTCGACGTGTTCGCTTGCCATGGGTTATTCCTTCTTTCCGGATTCGAGGGCCTGCTGCTGCTCGATGGCCGCAAAGAGCGAGCGCAGGCGAATGCGCACGGCGCCGAGGTTGGTGATCTCGTCGATCTTGATCTGCGTGTAGATTTTGCCGTTGGACTCGAGGATGTCGCGCACCTCGTCGGTGGTGATGGCATCGACGCCGCAGCCGAACGAGACGAGCTGAACGAGGTTCATGTCGCGCTGGCTGGTGATGTAGCGCGCGGAGGCGTACAGGCGGGAGTGATATGTCCACTGGTTGAGGACGCCGACGGGCTCCTTCTTCATGTGCCAGGAGAGGGAATCCTCGGTCACGACAGCCGCGCCGAAGCCCGCGATGAGCTTGTCGATGCCGTGGTTGATCTCGGGATCGACGTGATACGGACGGCCGATGAGCACGATGATGCGGCGGCCCTCCTCGCGCGCCTTTTCGATCATCGCCTCGCCCTGCTTGCGCATGTCGTCCATATAGGACTCATACGCGGCATAGGAGGCGTCGGACGCGCGGCGGACTTCCTTGAGCGTGATGTCGGGGAAGTGCTTTTGCAGAATCGCGGTGAGCTTCTTGGGGAAGTCCTTGCGGCGGTCGATGCCGACATAATTGTGGATGAAGTCGATCTTGCGCACGGCGGGCATATTCGCGGAGATGACCTCCGGGTAATACGCCACGACAGGGCAATTGTAGTGGTTGTCGCCGAGGTGCTCGTCGATGTTGTAGCTCATGCAAGGGTAGAAGATCTTCTGCACGCCCTGCTTGATGAGCCAATCGACGTGGCCGTGCATCAGCTTGGCCGGGAAGCAGACCGTATCCGACGGGATGGTGGCCTGTCCGGCGATGTAGAGCTTGCGCGAGGAGAAGGGCGAAACGACGACGTCAAAGCCCAGCGTCGTGAACAGCGCATGCCAGAAGGGCAGCAGCTCGTACATGTTCAGGCCCATCGGCAGGCCGATCTGCCCGCGCGGGGCGTTCTCGCGGCGGTCGTTCATGATCGCCTTGAGCTTCTCCTGCTTATAGGCGTAAAGGTTGAGGCCGGAGCCGGACTTGCCGCCGGAGACCGGGCGGTCGCAGCGGTTGCCGGAGATGAAGCGCCTGCCGGGGCCAAAGTCGTTGACCGTCAGGCGGCAGCGGTTCTCGCACAGGCCGCATCGGGTCTGCTTGACGTTGTGGGTGAAGTTGTCCAGCGCCTCGAGGCTCAGTACGCTCGACTCGCCGGGGTGCAGCGCGCGCTGCTCCTTGGCGTGGAGCGCCGCGCCGTAAGCGCCCATCAAACCCGCGATGTCCGGACGGATGACGTCCACGCCCAGCTCGTTTTCAAATGCGCGGAGCACGGCGTCGTTGAGGAACGTGCCGCCCTGCACGACGATGTGCGTGCCCAGCTCCTGCGGACCGGCGCAGCGGATGACCTTGTACAGCGCGTTCTTGACGACGGAGATGGATAGGCCGGCAGAGATGTCGGTCACGTCAGCGCCGTCCTTCTGCGCCTGCTTGACCGAGCTGTTCATGAACACCGTGCAGCGGGAGCCGAGGTCGACCGGCTTGCGGGCGGCAAGGCCCAGCTGCGCGAAATCGGCGATATCGTAGCCAAGCGCATTGGCGAACGTCTGAAGGAACGAGCCGCAGCCGGAGGAACATGCTTCGTTTAAGAAGATGTTGTCAATGACGCCGTTGTGGATCTTGAAGCACTTGATGTCCTGACCGCCGATGTCGATGATGAAATCCACATCGGGCAGGAAGGCGCGCGCGGCGGTGAAATGCGCGACGGTCTCAACGAGACCGAAGTCGACGCCGAACGCGTTGCGGATGAGGTCCTCGCCGTAGCCCGTGACGGCGCCCGCGCGGACATTCCACGTCGGATGCTCGCGGCGCAGGTCGGTCAAAAAGCTGCGCACATGTGGCACGGGGTCGCCGGAGTTGGATTGATAGCGGGTGACGAGCAGCTCGCCCTTGTCGGAGATGACGACGGACTTGATCGTCGTGGAGCCGGAGTCGATGCCGACATACACATCGCCGTCGTAGGTCGCGGGATCGCGGCGGCCGACCTTGGCCTTGGCGTGGCGCGCGCGGAAATCGGCGAGGGCCTGCTCGCTTTCAAACAGCGGGGGCATGGCGTTGTAGCTCTCGGTGGAGTGGAACGCGTCGATGGCCTCGATGCACTCGCTGAGCTTGACGGCCTCGCTCGATTGATGCGCCGCGCCGAGGGCGACGAAGTAGAGCGACTGCTCCGGGCAGACGCCCGTAAGCCCCAGCGCCTTGTCAAAGCAGGCGCGCAGCTCGCTGAGGAACGTCAGCGGGCCGCCGAGGTAGACGACGTTGCCCTCGATGGGGCGGCCCTGCGCAAGGCCCGCGATGGTCTGGTTGACCACGGCCATGAAGATGGAGCGGGCGACGTCGGCGCGCTTGGCGCCCTGGTTGAGCAGGGGCTGCACGTCCGTCTTGGCGAACACGCCGCAGCGGGAGGCGGTGGTGTAGGTGCGCTCGGCGGTCTTGGCCTCGTCGTTCATCTGCGTGGGGGTGATCGCCAGCAGCGTGGCCATCTGGTCGATGAACGCGCCGGTGCCGCCCGCGCAGGAACCGTTCATGCGGACCTCGAGCGTGCCCTGCAAAAAGAGGATTTTGGCGTCCTCGCCGCCCAGCTCGATGATGACGTCCGTGCCCGGCAGAAAGAGATC
>CALVTQ010000019.1 GCA_944362695.1 uncultured Clostridia bacterium | reverse complement strand
CAAAGCCGTCCTCGCGCGGGGTGCCGTTGGCCTTGCCGCCGAGGCCGCCGATGACGTTGCGCAGCTGGCGGTCGTTCATGTCCATGCAGCGCTTCCACGTCACGCGGCGCGGGTCGATGCCCAGCGGATTGCCCTGCTGGATGCTGTTGTCGACCATGGCGGCGAGCAGGTTGTTGGCGGCGGTGATGGCGTGCATATCGCCGGTGAAATGCAGGTTGATGTCCTCCATCGGCACAACCTGCGAATAGCCGCCGCCCGCAGCGCCGCCCTTTACGCCGAACACCGGGCCGAGGCTCGGCTCGCGCAGCGCGAGGCAGACGTTGTGGCCCTCGAGGTTGAGGGCATCGGCCAGGCCGATGGAAACGGTGGTCTTGCCCTCGCCGGCGGGCGTCGGGTTGATGGCGGTGACGAGCACGAGCTTGCCGTCCATGGGCTGATCCGCCAGCGCGAGGTAGTCGACCTTCGCCTTATAGCGGCCATAGTGCTCGAGAAGATCGCGCGGGACGCCAGCCTTGTCGGCGATCTCGTCGATGGGCTTCATCTGACAGGACTGTGCGATTTCGATGTCCGTGAGCATGAACAAAACCTCCTGTGTTCCGTCGTGATGGGGACTGAAATACGAACAATATTATACATCGAAAAGAGAATATACGCAATAATTGGCAAAATGTTGACGATGTGGGCATTATGCAGATTGACGAACGCGAAATACAAGGATATAATGGGCTATCGGCTCAAAGGGGGGCTTATATGGAACGAACAAGGGCCGGCGCGGGCCGCATGGTTTGGCTGGACGCGCTGCGCGGGCTGGCCATCTGTCTGGTGATGCTCGGGCATATCGACACCTGTCCGCGGGGGCTGCGGATGTTTGCCTCGGCGTGTCAGATTCCGCTGTTTTATGTCATCACGGGGTTGATTTACGGCATGCGCGGCAGGGCGGACGAGCCGTTTCTGCACGAGATCGTGCGCCGGGCGAAGCGCCTGCTCTGGCCGTACGTCACGTTCAGCGCGGTGGCCATCGCCTACAACCTCGCCCACGGCGCGGATGCTGCGCGCGGCGCGCTGATCAGAACGATTGCGCTGGAGGGCGTGACGACGCTGTGGTTTCTGCCGGCGTGCTTTTTTGCCGAGTGCGTCCGCCTGATTGTGAAAAAGCTGGCGCACGGGCGGCGCTTTGAGACGCTCTGCATGCTGGCGATGGGCGGCTTTTGCGCGGCGGCGTCGCTGTGGCTGTACGAGCACACGGGCTGCGCCGATCCGCTGACCGTCGCCAAGCGTTATTGGATCGTCACCGTGGCCGCGCGCGCGTGCTTCGGCGCGCTGTACATGATGCTCGGCGAGCGGATGGCGGCGTATGCGGATCGCGTGCGGGCGATGGACGGCAGAAAGGCGTGGGCGCTGGCGGCTGCGGCGCTTGCTCTGGGCTTTGCGCTCTCGCGCCTGTGCGGCATGGCCGACCCGCACTACGGCTGGCTGGGCAATCCTGCGCTGTACATCCCGGCGTCCGTGCTGCTCTGCGGCGCGCTGGCGGCGGTCTTCTGCCGCATGACGCGCGGGCTTTCGGCGCTCGCGTTCTTTGGGCGCGGGTCGCTCACGGCGATGGCCACGCATTATCCGCTGCCCGTTCTGCGCTATGCGGGCATGGGCGCGGCGGCGCTGGGGCTGGGCGGTCTGCCCGCGCTGATTCTCACCTATGCGCTGGTGCTGCTCATCGAGGCGGCGCTGATTTTGGCCGTAGACAGGGTGTTGCCGTTCATGCTTCACTTGCCGCACGGGATTAAACAGACGAATAAAACGCCGCGCAATCCGTCAAAGCCGCCAAATTGACGTAAAATTGACAGATTTTACATAGGTTTTTGAAATATTCATTGAATTTTTATCCTTTTTGTGATATGATGGGGGTCAACACCCGATTTGCCGCGTTACCGGTTGACAAAGCGAAAGCGCCGCGTCAGGTGAGTCAGAAAGAGGAGGCTGTTTAACAATGGAACGAGTATTCAACTTTGCGCCCGGCCCGTCGATGCTCCCGCTGGACGTCCTTGAGACTGCACAGAAGGAGCTGCTGTGCTATGGCAGCACCGGCATGTCCGTCATGGAGATGAGCCACCGCTCAAAGATGTATTTGGATATTTTTAACGACGCGGTCGAGGGCCTGCGCGACGTGATGGACGTCCCGGCTGGCTACAAGATCATGTTCGTGCAGGGCGGCGCGTCCGCCGTGTTCGCCTCCGTGGCGATGAACCTGATGGACGGCGGCAAGGCCGACTACATCGACTCCGGCAACTTCGCCCACAACGCGCTCGTCGAGGCGCAGAAGTACGGCGAGGTCGTCATCGCCGGTTCCTCCCGCGAGAACAACTACACCCACATCCCGGACTACACCCTCAGCCCGGACGCTAAGTACGTCCACATCACCACGAACAACACGATCTACGGCACCCGCTGGGATCACATCCCGGACACGGGCAATGTGCCGCTGGTCGCCGATATGTCCTCGAACATCCTGAGCGAAGTCTATGACGTGAGCAAGTTCGGCGTCATCTACGCGGGCGCGCAGAAGAACGTCGCCCCCGCCGGCGTCGTCATCCTCATCGTGCGCGAGGACCTGATGGGCCACGAGCTGCCCATCACCCCGAAGATCATGAGCTTCAAGAAGATGGCCGACGCGGACAGCATGGTCAACACGCCGAACTGCTTCGGCATCTACCTCGCGGGCCTCAACTTCAAGTGGATCAAGAAGATGGGCGGCGTCGCGGCGCTGGAGAAGATCAACATCGAGAAGGCGGCCATGCTCTACGATTTCCTCGACGAGAGCAAGCTCTTTAAGGGCACGGCGGTCAAGAAGGACCGCAGCCGCATGAACGTGACGTTTGTCACCGGCGATCCCGATATGGACGCCAGGTTCGTCAAGGAAGCCGCGGCGGCGGGCCTGGTCAACCTCAAGGGTCACCGCATCGTCGGCGGCATGCGCGCGAGCATCTACAACGCCATGCCGGTGGAGGGCGTCAAGGCGCTGGTCAAGTTCATGAAGGAATTTGAGGCGCACAACGCGTAATCCCCATACCATAAAGAGAAAGAAGGGTTTCCTGTGGGCTATCAGATTAAGACGATGAACGCCATCAGCTCGGCGATCTACACCCAGCTCGGCGAGCATTACAGCGTCAGCGACGACGCCAAGAACCCCGACGCGGTGCTCGTGCGCTCCGCCTCGATGC
>CALVTQ010000018.1 GCA_944362695.1 uncultured Clostridia bacterium | reverse complement strand
AGCCTTGCGGCTCAACTGGAGGCATCAGAACTCGACCCTGCTGTCCTACAGCTATTGTATCACGGGCATCTCATAGCCTGTTGGTACCCGAAATATTAACTTTGAAACTTATTATACGAGGAGGCATGGCGATGAGGAAGATGGCGATTGCGCTGGCGGCGCTGGTGCTGTGTGTATTTACGGTTTGCGGCATGGCGGAGGGCATCGGGCCGGGCAAGGCTGTGCTGTGGGCGCAGGAGCAGGGCGCGTTTGTGGACATGCACAGCCGCGCGGACGAGGGAAGCGCGATCCTGATGAGCTACTACAACGGCACGGTCTGCGACGTGCGGGAGATTGACGGCGATTGGGCGCGGGTGCGCGTCGGGTCGGAGACGATCTATTTACAGGGCTACGTGAAGACGGAAAACCTGTGCGGCGTGGAGGTGCAGCGCGAGCGCGGCTGGAATGACGGATATGTGGAGTTCTTCGAGTCGGACGTGCCGTATGTGGTCTACGCGGCCTGCGATGAGCACGCCAGGGTGCTCGAGCGCGTAGAGGAATTTCTCGGCAGCGTGACGGTCTGCGGCACCAACGGCGAATGGGCGCAGCTCAGCGACAGAAACGCCTCTGTCGGCGGGCCGGGCGTCAGTGTGAACGCGGGCTTCATCAAGCTCAACGGCATGCAGGTCATGCCGGGCAGCAACAACAACCCGGTCTATCCCACGGCGGACGACATGACCTTTGAGGAGGCCTACGAGCGCGCGATTGTACACATGATCGAGAACGCGGACTACCTCACGCGCTTTGACGAGGACGAGCGCACGGAGGAGGTGCTGCGCTCGCTGGCCTTCAACATCATACTCAACTACGACCGCGAGACGGGCGAGGCCAAATGGTGGGTCTATCTCGAGGACCGGGAGAACCTCGACCGCAACGCCTACGTCGACATGGACGAGGACGGCAAGCTCATCAAGCTGGCTGCGGGCAACGGCTAACCGGCTGCGCCGGGGCGCTTCCGAACCAGCTGGAGAGTATAAGGGGCTTGGTCGGACGCAGCAAGGAATGTTGGTGCGGGTCAAGCTGGGCTACCGGCAGTGCCCACACCCAATTCCGAACGAGCTGTTGGGTATAAGGGGCTTGGCCGGACGCTGCACGGAACTCTGAAGCGGGCTGAACAGGGCTACGGGCTGCACCGTGACGACGATATAAATGAGAAAGGACGAAGTGCGATGAAGGCGATTCTGAAGGCGATGCTGCTTGGTGCGCTGCTGTGCATGATGGCGGCGGGCGGTTTGGCGGAGGTCATCGGCCCCGGCCCGGCTGTGCTGTGGGCGGACGAGCAGGGCGGCTTTGTGGACATGCACGAGACGGCGGACGAGAACAGCGCGGTGCTCATGCACTACTACGACGGCACGGTCTGCGACGTGCGCGAGATCGAAGGCGGCTGGGCGCGTGTGCGCGTCGGGTCGGATACGATCTACTTGCAGGGGTATGTGAAAGCGGAGAGGCTGCGCGGCGTGGAGGCGATGCGCGAGCGAGGCTGGACATACGGCAGCGTGCACATACAGCAGGGCAAGACGGTGACGGTCTATGCGGCGTGCGATGCGCATTCGCGCGTGCTTGAGCGCATCGACATGGAGCGGCACGAGAGCATATGCGGCATCAATGGCGAATGGGCGCAACTCAGCAGCATGTGTGTGGCGCGCAGCGGCGAATGGGAGAGAGAGAATGTGGGCTTCATCCCCATGAAAGACCTGACAGCCGAGAGTGTGACGTTCGGCACGGGCGATGTTCTGGCGTACAACGTCTATCCGACGGCGAGCGATTTGAGCTATGAGGAAGCCTACGAGCGGGCGATTGCGCTGATGTTGGAGAATCCGGATTTTCTCTACAAGTTTGACGAGGAAAAGCGCGACGAGGCGAGCCTGCGCGCGATGATGTGGGATTTGCGGCTCTACTACCACACGAACACGGGCAGGGCGGTATGGTATTTTATGGTGCAGGACCCGGAGTCGCCCGACGGGGACCCGATCAGCTTGCACGTGAGGTTTGACGCGGACGGCAATCTGATGGATATCGAGCCCGGCAACGGCTGACCGGCTGCGCCGGGGCGCTTCCGAACGAGTTGTCGGGTATAAGGGGCTTGGCCGGACGCAGCAAGGAACTCTGCGGCGGGCCGAACCGGGTGACCGGCTGCGCCGGGGCGTGTCCGAACGGTCGGACGCTGTACAGAGCTTTACGGCGGGTTGAATCGGATTAACCGGCGGAGTTATAACAAAAAAGAAAGCGGAGCGCGCGGCTCAATTAGGCGGCGGCTTCGCTTTTTTTGTGTGATAGGGGTTACGAGGATACGGCGAAGTTTTGTGGGCGGGGAGCGGGGCTGTGGGCAGCACGAGAAGGGGCGTCGGCGGCAATTGGGGGTACGAAAAAACGATACCCGGCGGGCCTGATGGGGCGTCGCCGGGTTTCGTTGCTTTTGAGTTGTCTGCCGATGGGGCTTGGGTGGATCAGCCCCGCCGCTTCTTAGTCCGCATCTGAAGCTGCGGACATTTCGCGGCTGCTTTATCGGGGAGCGGGGCAGGGAACGGTTTGCTGTGCAGAGGGGAACGTTGGGGCTTTGCCCCAAACCCCCACAAGGGACGCTGATCCGGGGAACTTTATAGTCGCGCCCTGCGGTCGCTCGTTAAGGTTCCCGACGCTCCGCCTGCCTTCATCCGCCACTGGCGGCGGCAGGCTCCGGTCCCCTTGACTCTGCAAGGGGATGATCCCCTTGACCCCAGTACGCTTCGCGCCTGTATAAGAAACTTTTCAGACGCCGGGCTTAGAGATCAGCACATCGACCTTACCCGAGATCTTACAATCGGTCAGCGCGGCGGGCAGGAACACGCTATCGCCGAGCTTGAGCTTCATCTCGCCGCCGTCCCAGGTGAGCTTACCGTCGCCCAGCGCGGTCATGAGCTTGAAGCATTCCGGCGTGTTCTCGAGCGTCATCTCGCTGCTCACCTGCCAGCGCTCCAATGTGAACGCGGGCTCGTCGATATAGCGGATGACCCTGCCGCCGTCGGCGCACATGGCCGTTCCGGCGCACGGTGGGAGCTGGAGGTTCGGATCGACGACGTCGAGCGCCTTCTTGATGTGCAGCTCGCGGCTCCTGCCCTGCGCGTCGACGCGATCCCAGTCATAGAAGCGGTACGTGACATCGCTTGACTGCTGAATCTCCATCAGCGTGACGCCGCCGCCGAGCGCATGCACCATGCCCGCGGGGATGAAATACACATCGCCGGGCTTGACGGTCACAAAGTTCAGGCAATCGCGCACGGCCTGGCCGCCGAGCTTGCAGGCCTCCACAAGATGCTCGCCCGTCGTGCCGGGCTTGATGCCGTAGACGATCTGCGCGCCGGGCTTGGCGTCGAGGATGACCCACGCCTCGGTCTTGCCGAGCTTGCCGCCCTCGTTTGCGCCCGCGTAGGCGTCGTCGGGATGCACCTGCACGCTCAGCGAATCCGCCGCCGCGATGAGCTTGAGCAGCAGCGGGAACGTCTCGCCGACCTTCGTGCCGCGCATGGCCTCGCCGCCCTCGGTGAGGATGTCGGTCAGGGTCTTGCCGTCGGGGTCGCGGCTCTCGAGGCCGGGCAGGACGCTGACCTCGAGGCTCTCGCCTGTGCGCTCGTCGGGGATGATCTTGCCCAGCGCGCGCAGGCCGGTGCCGCCCCACGGGGTCGCGCTGCCATAGCGGAAGGACGGCGTCATTTTAATCGGATGAATCATGGAGAAGACCTCCTTTGGCGTGTTCGCGGAATTTCAGGAAAACCGGCCCGCTGGGACGCACGGACACGCGAGCCTTCGGGCCGGCGGAAAGGAAAATCACTTCTTGCCGTTCAGATAGGCGAGGTTGCGCTCGATGAACGCGCAGCGCTGCTTCACGCAATCGACGGAGCGCAGCGGGTCGCTCGGCGTGTTGAACACGTAGTCGAGCAGCTTGTCGATGGTCGTCGTCGCGACGTGCAGGCGGGTGTCGGCGGAGGCGTAATAGATATACACCTGGCCGTCGGGCGCGGCGATGGCGCCGTTGGTGAACACGACGTTGCTCACGTCGCCCACGCGCTCGCTGCCCATCGGGGCGATGAGGTAGCCCGCGGGCTCGGCGATGACGCGGCCCGGATCGTCAAGCGCGGTCGCGAACGCGTAGATGACGTAGCGCAGGCCGGCGGCGGTGTTGCGCACGCCGTGCGCGATGTGAATCCAGCCCTTATCGGTCTTGATCGGCACGGCGCCCGCGCCGTTCTTCGCCTCGGTGATGGTGTGATAGCGGCGGATGGAGGTCATGCGCTCCTCGTCGATGACGGCGTTGGTGATGTCATCGCACAGGCCGAAGCCGATGCCGCCGCCGCTGCCGGTGTCGATGAAGTCGTCCAT
>CALVTQ010000017.1 GCA_944362695.1 uncultured Clostridia bacterium | reverse complement strand
TTTTGGTGAGGGGAAACGGGATTTTTCCCCTCGATGAAACAGGTCGGCAAGCGGAAAAGGAACGCCCGCCCACCCGCCCTAAGTTAGTTACGCAAACGCGGGTTTGTGGGGCGCGGTGCCTTGCGTGTTTAACGCGGCATGGCGGTGACCGCGCGTTTGCGTGTCAAGCAGCCTTCGCGGTATAAGAGAGGTTTGCTCTCTGGCGCAGGTTGACCATTTTGGAAATAAGATGAGTTGTTTCTTTGTGCCGGGATTAAGGCATTGTCACAGTGGAAGTGCGCAAGCCCCGCAGCTCCCGCACCCCGGTAACCCCCGCGCAACCAAGCCGCACATGGGGCCCGGCACAAAAGCTGCGGCGACCCAAAGGGCTGCGCCGGGCTAAAGCAAAAAAAGCATCGGGAGACCCCGAAGGGGGCTCCGTGACTGGCTACAATAGAAGGGGAGGCGGCGGTATGCGAAGCCGTAACCCATCACCTGTTCTAAGTGAGTTGCGCAGACGTGAGTTTGTGGAATACGTTGCCTTGCGTGTTTAACGCGGCATGGTGATGACCGCGCGAAATCCATCAAGTTTCGCGGCGGACAGACGACTCAAACGCATGAAAAACAGGCCGAACGCCGCGACAAAAGGCAGGGCGTTCGGTCTGTTTATATTTATTTGATCACAGCCCCCGCAGCCGCTCGGCTCTTTCGCGAACGGAAGCGTCGAACGCTTCCTGCGTCATGCGCGGATCGCGCGTATTTCGCCACGCATCGCACGGCATATGCTCGCAGTCGGCGCAGGTCGCGAGGCGGTGACGATTCGCGGCGCATGCGTAGATCGGGCAGGCCTTGCCCGGCGCGGCGTGGAACACCCTGCCCTGACATGCATTGCATCCGGCACATTCCCTGCGATAGAAGGCGCATGAATCGCAATCCGCGCCGCAGCAGGTGAGGCCCAGAATCTCGCGCTGGCGCTTTTTGCTGAAGCCGCGGAGCACCAGCGTGTACGCATCGGAGAGCAGATCGCGCAGAAGATCGTCCGGCACATGGCCGTCGGGCTTCACGGATATCCAGTTTCGCTTGTCCATGTAGTAGCCGGGAACGATGTCCGCGTACTGCGCGCGGAAGAGTTCACTTTGCACCGGGTCGGCCTTGAGGGTGATATAGTACGGCTCGCCCGAATCGTCCATGCACAGCGCCGCGAACATCTTTCCGCCGACGTGGTAGCGAATCCATTTCCATGCGGGCTGAAAATCGCTTGTGACGCCGCGCTTGGCGAGCAGAAAATCGTTGATCCATTCGTAACGCATATCAATCATCCTCATAGCGCTTGGCCAGATTTTTGATGGAGGCGGCGAGCTCGGCGCGCAGCTCCTGCGGCTCGAGCAGCTCGGCCTTGTCGCCGAAGGTCAGCAGCCACGAAAGCAGGTTATCGGCGTTTGTATACTCGGCGTGAAACAGCAGCGTGCCGTCCGGTTGTTCGGTAAAGCAGCCCGTGCCGAATTCCTCGACAAGACGCCACTTGCAGGACGGATCAAAGCGCGCCTTGACGCGGATGCCGCCGGGGAAGATGCGCTCGTGGCCGAGATCGGGGAGCGGAACGGAGCGGGCGGGGAAGGGTTCGCCGGGGCACAGCTCGTCCATGCGGCCCAGCTTGAACATGCGCCAGTCGTGCCTTGTGAGGCAGTAACCCCACACATACCAGCTCGACCATCGGAAAATCAGGTAATACGGCTCGATGGTGCGCAGGCTCTCGCCGCTGGGCGCGTAATAGCGGAAGGTCAGCGTTCGGTGGCCGTCCATCGCGGCGCGGATGCAGTCGATCTTGGGCGCAAGCGAACCGCGATACCACGAGGCGAGGTCGATGAGGATGTTCTGTGCGCCGGGCATCAGTGTGGACGAGCCTGCGGAGAGCTTCTCCATCAGCTGCGCGACCCTGCCGCCGCCGGTCACGCTGTCAAGGCTGCGCAGACCGGCCAGTATCTCGCGCATGTCGCCCGGGGTCAGCAGCGTCTTGTCGATCGCGTAGCCGTCCATGATGGAGATGCCGCCGTTTTGCCCCTGCGCCGTGACGATGGGTATCCCGGCGCGGCAGAGCGCGTCGATGTCGCGGGTGATCGTGCGGCGGGAGACCTCAAAGCGCTCGGCCAGCTCGGGCGCGGTGATGCGCTCTTTTTGCAGGAGGATGGAGAGGATGCCGATCAGCCTGTCGATTTTCATCAAAGCACCGCCTTTCGCCGGTCGTGCGATTGAGGAAAGTATACGCGGGGGAACAGGACGACGGGCTGTCATGTTTGGCGCAGCCGGTCGATTGTATGGCAAAAAAAGACGCGGCGCCTGGCTTGGAAGCGAACCGCGTGTGACCGGATGCAGAAAAAGAGGGCGGAAGATCGGGAAAACGAAGCCCGCTCACTTCCCGCAGGCGTCGGGAATGGATTCAAACCCCATCAGCTCGCATTGCTTGAGGCCGCTCGCCCAGAATTGGCTGATGGGCCGCTGTTTGATCTGGCAGATGAGCGCGGAGTTCATCGCGCCGTGGCCGACGATCAGCACGTCCTTCCCGGCGGCGAGCTGCGGCCTCACAACCTCGGAAAGAAAAGCGCCGGTGCGCGCGAACAGCTCGTCAAACGTCTCCGCGCCGCCGATGGACTTTGTGTAGCGCTCGGGATGCTGGAACAGGTCGTGCAGCGGGAAATCCGGGTCGTGGAAATAGTCGGTCATGCCCTCGTAGTCGCCGAAGGACATCTCGAGCAGGCGCTCGTCCGGGGTGATCGGGACATCGCGCCCGGCGAGGAAGATCTGTGCCGTCTCCATCGCGCGGTGCAGCGGGGAGCAGTAGCAGACGTCGATGTGAACATCGCGGTATTTTTTGGCGGCGGCGGAAGCGAGCGCGCGGCCCGATGCATTGAGCGGGATATCGACGCGGCCTTGCAGCTTTTGCAGCGCGTTCCAGTCGGTGATGCCGTGGCGCATGATGTAGAGCACAAATGTCACCTCGTTTTTGGATTCTATATGATTATAATAAAAAACGCGGCGGGGCGCAACCGTTTTTGCGATTTGGGGGGAGATGCCGCGCATGAAAAAACCGCCGTCGTGCGGCGGCGTTGACTTTGGGATGCGCGGGTCAGGCCAGCGGCTTCTTATTCGGCGTGCCGGCCTTGCGGGGGTAGGCCTTGGGCGTGACGCCGGTCTTGTCGGTCAGCAGGAGGACGTGATTCCAGTCGTCGCGGCCGGGGACGGGGGCGGGGACGACGCCGCGCACGGTGCCGCCGAGCACGAATGCTGCGCGCCGGGCAGCGGTCAGCTCGTCGGCGACGCCGGGGCCCTTCCACGCGACGGACAGGCCGCCGGTCTTCACGAATGGAAGCGTCAGCTCCTGCAGGACGGCAGCGGAGGCGACGGCGCGCGACACGGCGACGTCATACTGCGCGCGGTGCTCCGGCATGCGGGCGGCGTCCTCGGCGCGAGCGTGCAGCGTGGCGGCAGTCAGGCCGAGGCGGGCGAGCGCGTCGTTTAAGAAATTCACGCGCTTGGCGAGGGCGTCCAGAAGCGTCATGCGCAGCGTCGGGCAGAGGATCAGCAGCGGCACGCCCGGGAAGCCCGCGCCCGTGCCGACGTCGATGATGTGCGCGTCGGGGGCGATGAGGCCCTGCGCGAGCGGCGCGGCGCTGTCGAGGAAATGCCGGTCGATGCGCTCGTCGTCGGAGAGCACGGCGGTCAAATCCATCTTGGCGTTGTACTCGTCGAGGATATCGCAGTAGGCCGCGAAGCGATCGACGGCATTTTGGTCAAAGGCGACGCCCATCGCGGTGAGGCCGTTTGTCAGTCGTTCTGTGTTCATAACAAGCTTTCCAGCCAGAACTTGATCCAGCTGAGTCCCTCTCTGATGTGATTTTTGATGAAATACTCGGGCTTGGACGGGCTGCCCTTGCCTGTGGCGTCGATGCCCTCCTGACGGCAGAGCGCCAGCGCGCGGGCGACGTGGTAGTCGCTTGTGACGACGAGGGCCTTCGAAAGCCCGCGGTGCTCCATGATGGCCTTGGCATAGCGCAGGTTTTCGCGGGTGTTGAAGGATGCGGTTTCGGCGACGACATCCTCGGGGAGCACGCCGCGCGCGATGAGCCACTCGCGCATGACGTCGCCCTCGGGCGCGGGTTCGTTAGCGCCCTGTGCGCCGCAGACGATGACGGTCTGGCGGTGCTCGTCATAGGACTCGAGCGCGGCGGTGAGCCTGCGTTCCAGCGCGACGGACGGCGTGCCGTCGGGCTTGACCTGCGCGCCGAGCACGATGATGACATCGGAGCCGACGGCGGTCGGCAGGTGGGTTTCCATATAATACACGAAGCCGATCAGCGCCGCCGCGCCCAGCAGCGCGAGCAGCACGAGCACAGCGAAGATCATCGCAAGCCTCCGGATGGTTTTGTTCATCGCGGCTCCTTTCTCACGGGTCGAGCTCGTCCATCGAGCGCCAGAGCACGTCGCCCTCGCGCAGCGCGGCGCGGTCGGCGGGGCCGGGACTGCGCAGCACATAGCTCTGCGCGCCGGTGTCGGGCGTGAACGGGCAGTGATTCATCATCGAATAGGCCTCGTCGCCGCAGATGACGATGTGGTCGATGACATTGACGTTGATGAGCTTGAGCGCGCGGGCGATGCTGACGGTCGAGTCGATATCGGACTGCGACGCGGCGCAGTAGCCGCCGGGGTGGTTATGCGCGAGCAGCAGGTTATACGCGCGGTAGCGCAGCGCGACCTCGACGATCTGGCGCGGATAGATCGGCACCTCGTCCAGCGTCCCGCGCGAGAGCAGCGCCGGATGCAGCACGCGCCCGCCCTTATCCATGCATATGGCGTAGAGGCGCTCGTCGTGCGCGGCGGAGAACAGCGTGCGGCAATAGGAGCGCGCCTGCTGGAAATTGGTGATGACGAATTTTTCGCCGAGCTTGCTCTGGCGGTACTTGCCCATCAGCGCGGGCATCATGCTCAGCAGCAGCGCGGTATTTGCGCCGACGCCGCTCACGCGCATGAGCTCGTTCTCGTCGGCATCGAGCACATTGGCCAGCGAGCCGAAGCGGTCGATCAGCGCATGGGCCAGCGGGTTCACATCGCGCATGGGGATGGCGTACATGAGCAGCAGCTCGAGCACCTCATGATCGGAAAAGCCGCCCATGCCCGACGCGCGCAGCCGCATGCGCAGGCGTTCGCGGTGGCCCGCATGGATGTTGTCGTCGCGTTCGGCCATCGTCGCGCCCCCTTTACGCCAGCATTTGAGTGAGTTCGCCAAAGGAATGGGCCACGGGGCAGCCGGTCGCCTCGAGCCGCGCGAGGTCATTATGTCCCCACGGCACGAGCACGCAGCCGATGCCCAGCGCATGCGCGAGCTCGGCGTCGGTCGTCATATCGCCCACGAGCACGACGTCGCGCTCATGCAGACCGAGGCGGTGCATCTGCGCGTGGCCGATATCGGTCTTCTTCTCGGCGTTCTCATCGCCCGCGCCGTCGACGGCGGCCATGTAGGGCGTCAGCCCCAGCGCGTCGCACTGATGGCGCAGCGAGGGTTCATAGCTTGCGGACAGGATGGACTGCGTATGGCCCTTGGCGGCGAGCGTGCGCACGCAGTCAAGCGCGCCCGGCACGAGGCCCGTGCTCACAGCGTTTTCATTGAACATATTAAGCCACAGGCGGCTGATGGTCTCATACGTATGCACGGACAGGTCGACGCCGAGCGCGACATAGAAATTGCGCACGGGCATGGTCATATGCTGTCTATAATCGTCGATGGTGATGCGCGGCAGGCCGAGCGTATCGAACACGTAATTATCGCAATCGACGGAGAGCTGCGCGTCGGCGAGCAGCGTGCCGTTGAAATCCCAGATGATGTGCTTCATTTTATGCTCCGTTGCGTTATTTGAGTGCGGCTTGTCTTCCTATTATAGCATTATTTTTGCGGGATGTAAATTGCGGGGGGGAGGGATTTCGCGGGGCGTGATGAGCCGTTTGCTTTCTTTTGAAACTTTGCGGCAACCGATACGCCATGAATGTTCGTCCGGGGCGCTGTCGGTTGCGGCCCTCTCCGTCAGGCTTCGCCTGCCACCTCTTCCGGGGAACCTTATAGTCGCGCCCTTCGGTCGCTCGTTAAGGTTCCCGACGCTCCGCCTGCCTGTTTCGCCCACTGGGCGCGGCAGGCTCCGGTCCCAGAGGGAGAGGCAA
The DNA here is from genome assembly GCA_944362695.1 of uncultured Clostridia bacterium. Taxonomy (GTDB): domain Bacteria; phylum Bacillota; class Clostridia; order Christensenellales; family Aristaeellaceae; genus Ventricola. The sequence goes on along the minus strand of CALVTQ010000017.1, from coordinate 2,375 downwards.
GTTTAACTTTGTGGGCATTGGGGCGTTTTGGTTCTGGTGGGGGTTTAGTGTTATGGGGTTACCGGGGTTACGGGGGTTACGCAGGGGCTACCGGGGTTACGAATGCATGACGATGCAATTTCTTTCTTTTGAATCTCTGTGCAAAGCGATGCTTTTTGAATGCCCGCCCTTAGTTTGTGACCCCTCCGTCAGTCCTTCGGACTGACACCTCCCCAAGGGGAGGGGCAATGCGGCTTTTTGGGTATTGGGGTGTTTCGGTTCTGGTGGGGATTGGTGTTTTGGGGGTACGGGGGTTACGGGGTAACGCAGGAGCTACGGACGTGAGCTCGTCACCCCCGCCCACCCAAGCCGCGCATGGGGTCCGGCACAAAGGCCCCAACGCCCAAAGGGCTGCGCCGGGCTAAAGCAAAAGCGCATCGGGAGACCCCGAAGGGGGCTCCGTCAACGGCTCCGACAGGCGCGGCCATGTTCCGAATTGTGATAACAAACGTACCCCTTTTGGCGTGCGATGCCTTGCGGGGAACGAGTGTTGTGCGGTGAAAGAAAACCGTCCCCCGGATACACAGTGCCGTGCGTCCGGGGGACAGGGGTATTGGGTTGGTGTGCGTTGGGGCGTTTGCGGTTTGAACCCGCCTCGCTCTTAGCTCGCGGCAAGCCGCGACCATTTCGCGAGGCTACTTGGTGCGCGGGGTTGTGCGTGTTCGGGGCGTTGTCTGCTTGAACCTGCCGCTCTTAGCTCGCAGCTTCGCTGCGACCATCTCGCGGCTGCTTGGGTGCGGGTTGGGGCAGGGGACGTTGTGTTGGTTGGGGTTACGTTGGGGTTACGGGGGTTACGTTGGGGTTACGGGGGTTACGTTGGGGCTTTGCCCCAAACCCCACAAGGAGCTCTGCTCCTTGACCTCGCAAGGGCTTTGCCCTTGACCCTTCTTCGCTTCGCGCGCTTTAAGCGGCTTATTCAAACAGCGCCCGAATCTCCTCCGCCGTGAGGCTCGTGGGCATGGTCTCGCCCGCGGTAATCATCTGATCGAACAGCTCCCGCTTCCTCTCGCCGAGCTTGACGACCTGTTCCTCGATGCTGCCCCGTGTAATCATCCTGATCACATGCACGGTATTCTTCTGGCCGATGCGGTGCGCGCGGTCGGTCGCCTGATCCTCCGCCGCGGGGTTCCACCACGGGTCAAAGTGGATCACGGTATCCGCGCCCACGAGGTTGAGGCCCGAGCCGCCCGCCTTCAGCGAAATGAGGAACACCTGACCCATCCCGCCGTTGAACTGCTCCACGAGCTCGATTCTCCGCTTGGGCGGCGTGTCGCCGTCGAGGTACAAACACTCGATGCCCACCGCCTCGAGGCGTCTTTGCAGGATGCGGAGCATGCGGGTGAACTGGGAGAAGATCAGCGCGCGGTGGCCGTTTTCCAGCGCGCCGGGCAGGATATCCAGCAGCATATCGAGCTTGCCGGAGCTGGCGGCGTAGTCGGGCAGCACCAGCGACGGGTGGCCGCAGATTTGGCGCAGCTCCGTGATCGCGGCGAGCATCTCGACGCGCCCTCTGCCGCCGGTCATGTTCTCGATCTGCGGGCGCAGGCGCAGCAGGCTCGCCTGATACACGCGGCGCTGTTCCTCCGTCATGTCCGCGACCATCTCCGTCTCGATCTTCTCGGGCAGCTCCTTGAGCACGTCGCCCTTGAGCCTGCGCAAAAGGAACGGCCGGATGCGCCTGCGCAGCACGTCCATCTCCTCGCCCGTGCCGAACCTGTGCATGAACTGCGCGAACGAGAGCAGATAGCCCGGCAGCGCGAAATCGAATATCGACCACAGCTCGCCGGGGTGATTCTCCATCGGCGTGCCGGTCAGCGCGATGCGCGTCTGGGCCTTGATCTGCTTGACCGCGCCCGCGCCCACGCTCATGGCGTTCTTGATATACTGCGCCTCGTCGAGGATGGCGAAGTGGAACGGGATGCCGCTGATCATGCCGATATCGCGGCGGATCAGCGGGTAGCTCGTCACATACACGTCGATCTCGCCCTCGGACTTGGCGAGCCGGGCGAGCATCTGCGCGCGGGCGGTCTGCGTGCCCTCGCCCACGACGACGCACAGCTCCGGCGCGAACCGCTTGATTTCGGCCGTCCAGTTATACACCAGCGACGTCGGCGCGACCACCACGGAGGGCCGCTTGTCGGCGCCCTTCTTTTTCGCCCACAGCAGCAGCGCGATGACCTGAAGCGTCTTGCCCAGGCCCATGTCGTCGGCCAGGATGCCGCCCATGTGCAGCCGGTGCAGCGCCTGCATCCAGGCAAAGCCGCGCTGCTGATAGGGCCGCAGCACCGCGCGCAGCGGCTCGGGGCAGGGATCGCCTGCCTCCCCCATGCGCGCCG
>CALVTQ010000016.1 GCA_944362695.1 uncultured Clostridia bacterium | reverse complement strand
GCCGTTTCTTCCTTATATATTGTCATACGCGGCACTCGATGATCCAGTAGCCGCCCTCGCGCTCGATGACCTCGGCGCTCGCGTACAGCTCTTTTAAGAACTTGAGCGCACTGGGCGCGCCCTGCTGCTTGCGGATGACAAGAATCAGCCGTCCGCCGGGCTTCAGATGCTTCTTCGCATCCTCGAACATGCCGTATATGACCGCCTTGCCCGCGCGGATGGGCGGGTTGGTGATCACGGCGTCGAATTCGCCGTCGATATTCGTAAACCCGTCGCTGAGCACGGCCTTCGCGCTCATCTTATTCTTCGCCACGTTGCGCACGGCCAGATCGAGCGCGCGCTCGTTGACGTCGGCCATCGTCATCTTCACATGCGGATGCGCCGCCAGCGTCATCACGGTCATGGCGCCCCAACCGCAGCCCATGTCCAGCACGTCGCCGGTCAGGTCGTCCGGCAGGCTGCGGCAGAGCAGCTCGCTGCCGGGATCGACGTGCTGCTTGGAAAACACACCCGCGTCCGTGTCAAACGCCAGCACGCGGCCCGCAAACACCGCGCGGAAGGAACGCTCCTCGTGCGCGCTCTCCGGGCTCGCCGTAAAATAATGCTCAGGCATCGCTGTCCTCCTGTTCAAGCCGCGAAACTTCCTCGTCCGTCATCTCGCGCCAATCGCCCGGCGCAAGCGCATCATCCAGCGCCAGCGCGCCGATTTTCTCCCTTTTCAAATAGGTCACCTTCCGCCCGCGCGCGGCGAACATGCGCTTCACCTGATGATAGCGCCCTTCCGTCACGCGCACGCACGCCTCGCTCTCATTTTCGCCGCTGCGCACGATGGTCAGCACGGCAGGCCGGGCGTCAAATTCGCCTTCCGCGTCGTCGATGTGAAGCCCTTCGGCGAACGCGGCGATGTCGCTTTCGCCGAGCGGGCCGTCCACCCGGGCGAAATACACCTTGCCCACATCGTGTTTGGGCGATATGATCCTGTGGGCCAGCTGCCCGTCGGATGTGATGATCAGCAGGCCCTCGGTGTCCTTGTCAAGCCGTCCGGCGGGCATGCAGCCCATCGCGGCATAAAGCGGCGGCAGCAGGTCCATCACGGTCCTCTGCTTCTTGTCGCGCGCCGCGGTCAGCACGCCGCCGGGCTTGTTCATCATCACATGGCGAACGGATTTATACGCGAGCGGCCGCCCGTCCAGCGTCACGGCGTTTTTGCCCGCGTCGATTCTGCGTCCCGCGTCGCGCTCGGGTTTGCCGTCCACGCACACGCGGCCCGCGCGGATGATCGCCTGCACCTGCGTTCTGGTGCCCTCGCCCAGGCTGGCGAGCAGCTTGTCAAGGCGCATCAAGTCGCTCACGGCCGGCCCTCCTTCGCTTTTGTCATCGGGAATGCGCACCCCATGTATAACGCCGCATCCCACCGCATATCATTATATCGCACAATTCATGGTTTTGCAATCGGATTCGGGCGTCCGTCCCGCGCGTTTTCCCATGCGCGGCGCGGCCTTTATGCCGCCTTTATCCTGCGCAAAAAAGGCATGAAAATTCGCGTGCATGATAATGGATTGTCAATCTCCGGCTTTTTTGCGCAACTGGGACAAAATTCGCCCGCTTGGACGTGTGCTGCTCAAAAACTGAAAAAACTTTCCATCCGTTGATGAAAACATCACATGAATTTGCTTTTCCTTTTGCGCAGATTATGTTATAATGACGTCAAGTGGATCGGTGGGCAGGCATGCAGCGAAGGCTCGCCCGCCCTTACCGTACCGGGCCGATTCGGCACGAGAAACCCAATATCACAGGAGTGTGTTCACAATGAGGAAAAAGCAATGCGTTGCCATGCTGCTGGCGGGCGGCCAGGGCAGCCGCCTGGGCATCCTGACCAAGAACGTGGCCAAGCCGGCAGTTCCCTACGGCGGAAAATACCGCATCATCGATTTTCCGCTCTCCAACTGCACCAACTCGGGCATCGACGTGGTGGGCGTTCTGACGCAGTATCGCCCGCTGGAGCTCAACGCCTACATCGGCTCGGGCTCCCCGTGGGATCTTGACCTCGCCAACGGCGGCGTCTTCGTGCTGCCTCCGTATCAGACGGGCAAAACCGGCGAATGGTACAAGGGCACGGCCAACGCCATCTACCAGAACATCCCCTTTATCGCGCAGTGGGACCCGGAGTACGTGCTTGTGCTCTCCGGCGACCATATCTATAAGATGGACTACAACGCGATGCTGCGCAGCCACATCGAAAAGGGCGCCGATCTGACCATCGCCGTGCGCGAGGTTCCGTGGGAGGAAGCGCCGCGCTTTGGCATCCTGAACACCGACGAGGACAACAAGATCATCGAGTTCGAGGAGAAGCCGGCCCATCCCAAGAGCAACAAGGCGTCCATGGGCGTGTACATCTTCACCTGGAGCAAGATGCGCAAGTATCTTGAGCAGGACGAGGCGAACCCGAATTCCGAGAACGACTTCGGCAAGAACATCATCCCCACGATGCTCGCCGAGGGCCAGAACCTCTACACCTACACCTTTGACGGCTACTGGAAGGACGTGGGCACCATCGAGTCTCTGTGGGAGGCGAACATGGACCTGCTGACCATGCCCATGCCCATCGACCTGTACGACAAGCGCTGGCGCATCTACGCCCGTAACCCCGGCATGCCGCCGCATTACGTGGCCGAGGGCGCCAAGGTGGTCGATTCCCTGATCACCGAGGGCTGCGAGGTCAAGGGCGTCGTCAAGCACAGCGTGCTCTTCGCCGGCGTCAGCGTGGACACCGGTGCGGAGATCACCGACGCGGTCATCATGCCGGGCGCGGTCATCGAGCGCGGCGCCGTCGTCCGCCGTGCCATCGTCGCCGAGAATGCGCATGTGTGCGCGGGCGCTGTGGTCGGCGAGGAGACCGGCAAGATCGCGGTGGTCGGCCCCAAGGCCGTCGTTGCCGCAGGCGATAAGGTTGCCGCCGGCGTTCAGGTTGACGCCGACGCGCAGTAAGGAGGTTCCACATCATGAAAGACGTCATGGGTCTGATCTACACCGGAGAAAATGACATTCATCTCGGCGAACTGACGAGCCAGCGCGCCGTCGCGGCGCTGCCGATCGCGGGCCGCTATCGCGTTATCGACTTCCAGCTGTCCAGCATGGTGCACACGGGCATCAAGAACGTGGGCGTCATCACCCAGAAGAACTACTCTTCCCTGATGGACCACATCGGCTCCGGCCGTGAGTGGGACCTGCACGGCAAGCAGGGTCTGGTTATGCTCCCGCCGTTCCTCACGCGCGAGAACATGGGCGTGTATTCCGGCCTGCTGGACGCGCTCAAGTCCAACACCAACTTCCTACGCCTCTCCCGCCAGGAGTACATCGTGCTGACCAACAGCCACACGGTCTACAACATCGACTTCACCGACGCGCTGCGCTCCCATGTGGAGTCCGGCGCGGACATGACCATCGTCTACTCCCGCGCCAAGAAGACCTTCGGCACGGAGTATGACAACGACACCTACCTCACCGTCAGCGACGAGGGCCTGGTCACCGGCATGGAGATCGGCTCCGCGATGCCGACCCGCGACTGCATCTCGCTGAAGATCTACATCTGCAAACGCGAGCTGCTGCGCCAGCTGGTCGAGCAGGGCGCCGCCAACGGCATGCACCACTTCGGCCGCGACATCATCCAGCGCAACATCAACAACGGCTCGCTGACCGTGCACGGCTACGAGTACAAGGGTCTGGCCTGCCAGATCGACTCGATCCAGAGCTACTTCAACTTCAACATGTCCCTGCTTGACAGCGAGGTCCGCCGTCAGCTCTTCCCGGCTGACCGTCCGGTCTACACCAAGGTCCGCGACGACCTGCCGGCCCGCTACATCGAGGACAGCCAGTGCACCAACTCTCTGGTCGCCAACGGCTGCGTCATCGAGGGCACGGTCATCAACTCCGTCCTCTTCCGCGGCGTCAAGGTCGCCAAGGGCGCGGTTGTCAAGAACTCGATCATCATGCAGGACGCCCAGATTCAGGAGGGCGCGGAGATCGATCACTGCATCCTTGACAAGCAGAGCATCATCCGCCGCAACGGCCGCCTCATTGCGCCCGCCGCGTACCCCATCGTGATCGCCAAGAACGTTGTGATCTAATTCGCTTGCGGGACTGCACAATGGACAAGCGTGCAGTTCCGCTTTTTACAAGGAGGTAATATCATCATGAAAGTGTTGTTCGCCGCTTCCGAATGTGTGCCTTTTATTAAGACCGGCGGCCTGGCCGACGTCGTGGGCGCGCTCTCCCCCGTGCTCAAGAACAAGGGTGTCGACGTGCGCGTCATCATCCCGCTCTATGCCGGCATCCCCGAGCAGTACACCAGCCAGATGAAGCTCGAGTGCGAGTTCGAGGTCGAGCTGTGCTGGCGCAAGCAGTACTGCGGCATCAAGTCCCTCGAGTATCAGGGCGTCACGTTCTACTTTGTGGACAACCAGTTCTACTTTGGCCGCAGCTACATCTACGGTCTGGGCGGCGACGAGTACGAGCGCTTCGGCTTCTTCAGCCGCGCCGTCATCGACGCGCTGGTGCATCTTGACTTCAAGCCCGACATCGTGCACTGCCATGACTGGCAGACCGGCATGATCCCGGCCCTGCTCAAGATCCAGTACGCCCACTATCCGTTCTATCAGGACATGAAGACGATCTACACGATCCACAATCTTCAGTATCAGGGCGTGTTCCCGATCAAGGCCGTGCAGGACACCTTGGGCCTTGGCGACAGCCTGTTCACCTCGGACAAGCTGGAGTGCTACGGCTGCGCCAACTACATGAAGGCCGGTCTGGTCTACGCCGACGAGCTGACCACCGTGTCTCCCAGCTACTCCGATGAGATCCAGACCGCGTTCTACGGCGAGCGCCTCGACGGACTCCTTCGCGCCCGCAAGGATCAGCTCATGGGCATCCTCAACGGCATCGACGTGGACGACTACGATCCGGCGAAGGATCCGATGATCTACGCCAACTACGATCCGTATCATCTGGGCGGCAAGGAATACTGCAAGGAGCAGCTGCAGAAGGAGCTCGGCCTGACCGTCGACCCGAACGCGCCGCTCGTGGGCATCATCTCCCGCCTGTCCAACCAGAAGGGCTTTGACCTCATCGAGTGCGTCATCCGCGAGCTGATGGACACCGGCATCCAGCTGGTCGTGCTCGGCATGGGCGAGGCGAAGTACACCAACCTGTTCTCCTGGGCCGAGAGCGAGTATCCGGGCCGTCTGGCCGCGCGCTTTGCGATGAACCATCAGCTGGCGCACCGCATCTACGCCGGTTCCGATATGTTCCTGATGCCCAGCCAGTTTGAGCCCTGCGGCCTGTCCCAGCTGATCGCCATGCGCTACGGCAGCGTGCCGATCGTCCGCGAGACCGGCGGCCTGCGCGACACCGTGCTCTCCTACAACAAGTTCACCGACGAGGGCAACGGCTTCTCCTTCTTCAACTACAACGCGCATGACATGCTGCACACCGTGCGCCGCGCCGTGCATTACTACAAGAACAACCGCGAGGTCTGGTATAAGCTGATCGTGCGCGGCATGATGGGCGATTACAGCTGGTTCTCCTCCGCGCAGAAGTACCTCGACATGTACGAAGCTCTCGTGAAGCCGAGGACGGATTTTAGTCTCGCCGAGCCAGCTCCGGCTGCACAGGAAGCTCCGGTTGAGGAAGCTCCGGTCGTCGAGGAAGCCCCGGTTGAGGAAGCTCCGGTCGTCGAGGCGCCGGCCCAGGCCGCCCCGGTCGTCGAGGAAGCGCCGGTCGCCGAGGCTGCTCCGGTCGAGGAAGCGCCCAAGGCCCCGAAGAAGCGCGCCCCGCGCAAGAAGAAGGCCGAGGAGACCGCCGAGGCCGCCGCTGAGGAAGCGCCCAAGAAGCGCACCACCCGCAAGAAGGCCGCTGAGGTGACCGAGGCCGCCGCTGAGGAAGCGCCCAAGAAGCGCACCACCCGCAAGAAAGCCGCCGAGACCGCCGAGGCTCCGGCTGAGGCCCCGAAGAAGCGCGCTCCGCGCAAGAAGAAGGCCGAGACCACCGAAGCCTGATCGCGTTCTTTGAACAAAAGATTGACAGATACAGCCCGCCCATAGTACACTGTGGGCGGGCTGGTTCATTTCGGCGCCGCCCTTCATTTTTCGCTGCAAAGGAGCACACATGAAACTCATCCGCAAATATGCCGGGCTGCTCGCGCTGGCTTCTTCGCTGCTGCTGCTGGCCGCCGCGCCATATCTCATCCCCGAAAACCCGGATAGTCCGATCTTCCGCTCCGGCATGCTTGGCCTGCTGCTCGCGCTCGCCGCTGTGTGGCCCGTTTGCGAGGCGTTTTCCCGCGCCGGCCGCCGTCAGCTCGTCTGCGGCATGGGCTTTGGCCTGCTGTTCGCCGTCGCGCTGTCGCTGGGCTCGGAGCTGTTCATCTATGACGGCCTGCTTCGCGGCATGGGCAGTCTGCTGCGCCGCCTCGCCGTTCCGGTGATGGCCACGCCCGCGCTGGGCGGCCTGTGCGCGCGGCTGATGCTCGGCCAGATTCGCGAGACCGAGCGCCCGCGCCGCTGGCCGGTGGCCGCGTTCGCCGCCGTGATGTTCGTCTGCTGGCTGCCGCTGCTGCTCGCGTTCTATCCCGGCATGCTCAATTACGACTTTTCCGGCCAGTTTGGCCAGCATCTGGACGGCGTCTACTCCAACATCCATCCGCTCGTGCACAGCGCGCTCGCCAACGGCATCATCCTGCTCGGCGAAGCGCTTGTCGACCGCACGTTCGGCGTGCTGATGCTCTCCGTGATCCAGATGGCGTGCTTCGCGCTCGCGCTGGGGTATAGCTGTGCGTTTGTGCAGCGGCGCGGTGCGCCTGTGTGGGTCACGCTGCTGATGCTCGCGCTGTACAGCCTGCATCCCGTGTTCAGCGTGATGTCCGTGTCGATGACGAAGGACACGCTGTTCGCCGCCGCCGTGCTCGTCTTCTCGCTGATGAGCTGGACGCTGCTTGAGGACCCCGCCGCGTTCTTTGCGGGCAAGGCCCGCTGCGCGCTGTATGTGCTGATGGGCGTCGGTGCGGCGCTGCTGCGCAACAACGGCGTGTTCGCCCTGCTGCTGATGGCCCCGGCGCTCATCGCCGTGCTGCGCGGCTGGCGCGTGCGCGTCGCGGGGCTGATGGCCGCCATTGCCGTGGGCTGCGCCGTGCTCATGGGCGTGCTCAGTGCTGCGCTCTCGCCGGAGAGCCTGCCGGGCTTCCAGCTGTACAGCCTGCCCGCGCAGCAGCTCGTGCGCGCGTCGCAGACCATGACCGACGAGGAGCGCGCCGAGCTTCGCGAGTGGTACACCGACGACATGGGCATGCGCGTCGTCCCGCATCTGGGCGACAGCGCCAAGGGCTATCTCGACCGCCCGCGCATCCAGAAGGAGGGCAGCGACTTCCTCAAGCTTTGGCTGCGCCACATGCCCGAGCACGCGCACGAGTATCTGGAGGCCTTCCTCATGCTCAACGTCGGCTCGTGGTATCCCGACGACCTGAGCCATTCCACCATTTACCCCGACGCCTCCTACAACGACAAGGGCTATTTGCAGCTTCAGGAGCTGGACCCCGTTGCGCTGGGCGTTGAGACCCGCTGCTTCCTGCCGGGCGTCGCGAACCTCTTTGAGCGCATATGCCGCCGCAACGATTATCAGGAATACCCGATTATCTCGCAGCTGTTCTGCACGGCGACGCCATTCTGGGCGATCGTTCTGGCCTGCGCGATGCTCGTCGCCCGCCGCCGCTCGCGCATGCTCCCCGCCGCGCTGGGCGCGCTCGGCCTGTGGCTGTCGTATCTGTTCGGGCCGTGCACGCTGCCGCGCTATGCGCTGCCGCTGTTCTGCCTCGCCCCCGTGCTTCTGGCTCTCGCCTTCCTGACCAGGCGCAAGCCCGCCGGTCATTGAGCCGCGCCGCCTCAAGCATCACCCGTGAGGAGGGTTTCCCATGACCACCACCACCTGTGCGCGCCTTGAAGCGCTGCGCGGTCTGCTCCGGCGCTTCAGCCTGCCGCTGGCGCTGCTCTCCGCGCTGCTGCTGGCCGTCGCCGCGCCCTATCTCCTCCCCGCGAACCCCGACAGCGCGGTCTTCCGCTCCGGCACGCTGGGGCTGATCCTGCTGCTGGCCGCCGTCTGCCCGATCCGCCATGCGCTCGAGCACAGCAGCCTGCGCGCGCTCGTCTTCGGCTGCATATTCGCGCTGATCTTCGCGCTGTGCCTCGGGCTGGGTAGCGAGCTCGTCATCTACGACGGCCTGCTCCCCGGCATGGGCAGCCTGCTGCGCCGCGTTGCCGTCCCCGTGATGGCGACGCCCGCGCTCGGTGCGCTGGCCTCCTTCGCCTTCTCGTTTGCGCCCAGGCCCGCGAAAAAGCCGCGCCGCACGATCCCCGCGTTTGCGCTGTTCCTCCTCATCGCGCTGTGCTATACGGCGGTGCTGCTGGCGTTCTTCCCCGGCGTCATCTCCTACGATTTTGAGCACGAGATCCGCCAGTTCACAACCGGCGTATACGAGGCCGCGCATCCCGTGTTCCACACGCTGTTCCTCGGCACGCTCTTTGCCATCGGCGAAAAGCTCTTCGGCTCGATGACGGCGGGCGCGGCGATGTACAGCGTCGTGCAGCTCCTGCTGCTCGCGGCGATGTACGCATGGGCGTGCGGCTTCGTCCAAAAGCGCGTGCACGGCCCGGTCGTCACGCTCGCGCTGGCCGCGGGCTTTGCGATTCTGCCCTTCCATGGCATGATGGCCATTGCCACCGCAAAGGACCCGCTTTTTGCCGGCCTGTGCGTGGTGATCGTGCTGCTGCTCTGGGAGATCGCCGAGAACCCGGATGCGTTCCTTGCAAGCAAATTCAGGATGATCCGCTTCGGCGCGGTCTGCCTGCTCATGGCGCTGCTGCGGCATAACGCCGTGTTCGCCTTCGGCCCGGCGTGCCTGGCGGTCGTGATCCTGTGCAGGGGAAAGCGCCGCCGCGCGCTGCTTGCCGTGGTCTGTGCGCTGGCCGCATGCGTGCTCGTTCCCAAGGGCTTCGAGCTCGCCGTGGGCGCGCAGAAAGCGCCCAGCTCCGAGATGATGAGCGTGCCGTGCCAGCAGCTCATGCGCACAGCCGCCCGCGCGGACGACCTCACGCCCGAGGAGTACGACGAGATCTCCGCGTGGTTCTCCGGCGCGATCAACCGCTATCGCCCGCACTGCGCCGACCCGGCCAAGGGCGGCAACTTCGATTTTGCCCGCTATCAGCAAAATCCCGGCTCGTTCTGGCGCCTGTACGCCGAGCACGCCGTCAAACACCCGCGCATATATATTGAAGCGTTTCTGGAAAACTGCGTGGGCCTGTGGAACCCCGACGACATCAGCCACGCGCACAGCCTGAGCTCCGAGGAGTCGGATTACATCTACCTCAATGCGGTCTACCCGTTCGAGGATGGTCGCTACCCCATCGAGGCCGGGACGTATCTGCGCCCGCTGCGCCGCCTGATCTACGCCTTCACGCACAACAGCGTGCAGCAGAAGTATCCCGTGCTCGCGCAGATCTTCTGCCCGGCGGTCTACGTGTTAGCGCTGCTGCTGATCTCGCTGCGGCTGGGCTTCATGCGCCGGGGACGGCTCGCGCTGTGCACGCTGCCGCTGTGGGGCATCGCGCTGTCTCTGCTGTTTTCGGCGGGCATATTCGTGCGCTACGCCTATCCGATCATGGCGGGCGTGCCGGTGCTGCTGGCTCTGGCGTTCTTCGCGCCGGATGCACAATCGAATGTATAATCCTGCAAAATCTGCATATTGCCCTCCCATTTGGGAGGGTTTTTGTTGACAATCCGATCATTTCATTATATACTGTCTCCATTGCGCTATGAAAGGAAGTTATGCATGGAACTGACCCATCTGATCGACGCCGCCAACGAAAGCGTAAATCTGCATGCCGCGACGTATACGGCTGCAAGCGACGCCATCTGGGACCATCCCGAGGTCAATTTTCACGAAGACTTTTCCGCCGGGGCCATCCTCGCCATCCTGCGCGAAAACGGCTTTGCAATCACCGAGAAGCTCGGCGGCCTGCCCAACGCCTTCCGCGCGGAATACGGCAGCGGCTCGCCCGTCATCGCGTATCTGGGCGAATACGACGCGCTGAGCGCCATGAGCCAGAAGGCCGGTTGCGCCGTGCGCGAGGCGATTACCACCGGCGCGCCGGGCCACGGCTGCGGCCATAACCTGCTGGGCGTCGGCGCGCTCGCGGCGGCTGTCGCCGTCAAGGAGATGATCGACAAGGGCCTCGTGAGTGGCACCGTCGTCTACTTCGGCTGCCCCGCAGAGGAGACCGGCAGCGCCAAGGCGTTCCTCGCCCGCGACGGCTTCTTCAAGGGCATCGACGCCTTCATGACCTGGCATCCGTGGGACTACAACGGCATCTGGCCGCGCGGCTCGCTGGCCAATGTCAAGATGATCTTTAGATTTAAGGGCCAGAGCGCCCACGCCGCGGGCAACCCGCATCTGGGCCGCAGCGCGCTCGACGCCCTGGAGCTGATGAACATGGGCGTGCAGTTCCTGCGCGAGCACGTGCCGGAGGACACCCGCATCCACTATGCCATCACCGACGCGGGCGGCGCTTCGCCCAACGTCGTGCAGTCCCGCGCGGAGGCCGTTTACCTCGTGCGCAGCCAGCGTCTGGAGGACCTCGATGGCATCAAGCAGCGCGTCATCGACTGCGCGCGCGGCGCGGCCATCATGACCGGCACGCAGGTCGAGGTCGAGTTCGTCAAGGGCTGCTCCAACATGCTGACCAACGAGGTCATGGAGGGCACGCTCGTCAATTCCATGGAGCTGATCGGCGCGCCCACCTACACTGACGAGGAAATCGCGCTCGCCAAGCAGCTGCACGATTCGCTCGAGTCCCCCGAAAACTCGCTGGGCAAGATCGCCCGCCTGTACACCGGCGAGACCCGCGACGAGATCCTCTCCCACCGCGGCGAACCGCTCTACACGTTCATCGCGCCGTATACGCCGGTCGACATCACGGCCATCAGCGTATCCAGCGATGTGGGCGACGCGAGCTGGTGCGCCCCGACGAGCCAGCTTCTCGCCGCTGCATGGGCCGCCGATACCCCCGCGCACAGCTGGCAGGCCGTCTCCATCGGCAGGACGTCCGTCGCGCACAAGGCGATGCTCTTTGCGGGCAAGTCGCTGGCGTTGTGCGGCGCGAGGCTCATGGCCGACCCGGAGCTTTTGGCCGCGGCGAAGAAGGAATACGACGCCCGCATCGCGGCCACGCCGTATATCTGCCCCATCCCCGAAGGCGTACAGCCCAGGTATTGATCCGCCCGCGTGCATAAATGAACGCATATTTTGATTAAATATGCCGAATCTGCCCATTATTATCGAAAACTCTTGCATGTTTATACAGTCTTGTGGTATACTTCGCAGTACGCACCACTAAGAGGAAGGAAGGAATATACCTATGCCCAAGGATCAGATCGTTGACAACACCGATATGGGTTTCATCAATAAAGCAAATATCCTGATCGAAGCCCTGCCCTATATCCAGCGCCTGTGGGGCAAGACCATCGTCATCAAGTACGGCGGCAATGCCATGGTCGATGAGGACCTGACCCGCAAGATTCTCGAGGACGTGACCCTGCTCAAGTACGTGGGCATCAACCCGATCCTCGTGCACGGCGGCGGCCCCGAGATCAACGCCATGCTCAAGCGCGTGAACGTGCAGAGCTCGTTCCACAACGGCCTGCGCATCACCGACGCCGCGACGATGGAGATCGTGCAGATGGTGCTCGCCGGCAAGCTCAACAAGAACATCGCCGCGCAGATCGGCACGCTCGGCGGCAAGGCCATCGGTCTTTGCGGCAAGGATGCCGGCCTCATCCGCGTGAAGAAGAAGCCCCCGCTGGCTGACGGCGTCGACCTCGGCTTCGTGGGCGACATCATCGAGGTCAACACCAAGCTGCTCAACGCGCTGTGCGACGATGAGTACATCCCGGTGATCTCCACCGTGGGCGTCGACGACGCAGGCGAGAGCTACAACATCAACGCCGACACCGCCGCCGCCGCGATTGCGACCGCGCTGAAGGCCGAGAAGCTCATCTTCCTGACCGATATCGACGGCGTGCGCCGCGACCCCGCCGACCCGACCACGCTCTGCCCGATCCTCACGACCGATCAGGCGCATGCGATGATCGCCGACGGCACGATCTCCGGCGGCATGATCCCCAAGGTCACCTCCTGCGTGGACGCCATCGAGAAGGGCGTGCGCCGCGTGCACATCCTCAACGGCACCATCCCGCACCCGATCATCCTGGAAATCTTCACCGACCGCGGCATCGGCACCATGTTCGAGAAGGCCAAGGCGTAAATATCAACCGAACGAGCCGCCCGCGCGGCGGCGAAAGGAGCAAGCATGAAACCCAAGATTTACATCGACGGTCAGGAAGGCACGACCGGCCTGCGCATCTTTGAAAGGTTCCAGTCCCGCGACGACATCGAGATTCTGACGATCGACCCCGCGCTGCGCAAGGACGTGGACGAGCGTAAGCGCCTGATCAACGCCTCCGATATCACGTTCCTGTGCCTGCCCGACGCCGCGGCGAAGGAGGCCGTGACGCTGATCGACAACGACAACACCCGCATCATCGACGCCTCGACCGCGCACCGCACCGCGCCGGGCTGGGCATACGGCTTCCCGGAGCTCTCCGCCGAAATGCGTCAGGCCATCGCGACCGGCAAGCGCATCGCCAACCCCGGCTGCCACGCGACGGGCTTCGTGTCGCTCGTCTATCCGCTGGTCAAGGCGGGCGTCATCAGCAAGGACGCGGCGCTCTCCTGCTTCTCGCTCACCGGCTACTCCGGCGGCGGCAAGAAGATGATCGCGCAGTATCAGGACGCGGAGCGCGACACGCAGCTCGGCTCCCCGCGCATCTACGGCCTCACGCAGGTGCATAAGCATCTGCCGGAGATGCAGACCGTGTGCGGCCTGACCAAGAAGCCGAACTTCGCGCCGATCGTCGCCGATTACTACGCCGGTATGGTCGTGAGCGTGCCGCTTGAGGCCGATATGCTGACCACCAAGACGCTCGCGCAGCTGCACGAGTGCTACGCCGACGCTTATGCGGGCCAGAAGATGGTGAAGGTCATGCCGCTGAGCGCGCAGAGCGATATCGGCGGATTCCTCGCCAGCAATACCTGCGCGGGCTGGGACGGCCTGAATATCTACGTCACCGGCAACGACGAGCGCATGATGGTCTGCGCGCAGTTCGATAACCTCGGTAAGGGCGCGTCCGGCGCGGCGATCCAGTCGATGAATATCATGATCGGCGTGGACGAAGCCACCGGCCTCTGCCTGTAAAGTTTCTTATATAGGCGCGAAGCGAAGATGGGTCAAGGGCAAAGCCCTTGCAGGGTCAAGGGACGGCGTCCCTTGTGGGGTTTGGGGCAAAGCCCCAACGTCCCCCAAAGGCGCAGCCTTCCCCAAAAAAGTAGTCAGGGAGCGCAGCGTTACCTGACGGGTTCAAACCGCCAAAGCCGCATATACCGCCCCGCCCCCCACCGCTTCCCACCACCCCATCAACCAAAAAACCACGCCTTTCCTTGCCTCGCTGTAAGGAAAGGCTCTTGTGCATCATCACAGGAAGGAGACTGACCATGAACCTCCAGCAGATCAAGGAC
The DNA here is from genome assembly GCA_944362695.1 of uncultured Clostridia bacterium. Classification (GTDB taxonomy): domain Bacteria; phylum Bacillota; class Clostridia; order Christensenellales; family Aristaeellaceae; genus Ventricola. Next base: position 21,440 of record CALVTQ010000016.1, on the reverse strand, counting down.
CTCGACAGCGCGCATTTCCTCGGCGTGTTCGGCGAGCGCTGCCCCGTGTGCTTCACGCGCGGCGAGGGCTGCACGCTCTACGATCAGGACGGCAAGGCGTATACCGACCTGTTCGCGGGCATCGCCGTCAATGCGCTGGGCTATAACCACCCCGCCGTGACCGACGCTATCGTCGCGCAGGCCAAGACCGGCGTGCTGCATACGTCCAACCTCTACTATGTCGCCCCGCAGGCCGAGCTCGCCGCGCTGCTGTGCAAGCATACGTTCGCCGACCGCGTGTTCTTCTCCAATTCCGGCGCGGAGGCCAACGAGGGCGCGATGAAGCTCGCCCGCAAGTATTTCTATAAGCAGGGCTCGGGCCGCTATAAGATCATCTCCGCCGATCACTCGTTCCACGGCCGCACGATCGCGACCGTCGCCGCGACCGGCCATGATTACTATCAGGCGCCCTATCGCCCGCTGCTGCCGCAGGGCCTGACGCAGGTGCCGTATAACGACATCGACGCGCTCAAAGCCGCCGTGGACGAGGAGACCGCCGCGATCCTGCTTGAGCCCATGCAGGGCGAGGGCGGCGTGACCCCGGCTGATCCCGATTACCTCAAGGCCGTGCGCGCGCTGTGCGACGAGCAGGGCATCCTTCTCATTTTCGACGAGGTGCAGACCGGCGTGTGCCGCACCGGCTCGCTCTACTGCTGCGAGCAGTACGGCGTGACGCCCGACATCATGACCAGCGCCAAGGGCCTGGGCTGCGGCTTCCCCATCGGCGCGATTCTGGCGACGGAAAAGGTCGCCTCCGCCATCGCTGTGGGCGACCACGGCTCCACGTTCGGCGGCAACACGCTCGCGTGCGCCGTGTCTCTGTCCGTCATGCGCTATATGATCGACAACGACTATTCCGCCGTCGCGAAAACCAAGGGCGAATACCTGATGGGCAAGCTGCGCGCCGTCAAGAGCGACAAGATCGTCGATGTGCGCGGCATGGGCATGCTCATCGGCATCCAGCTCGCCGACGCCTGCGCCGCCGGTGCGCTCTCCCGCAAGCTGCTTGGCATGGGCTTTGTCGCCGGTACCGCCGCGGGCAATGTGCTGCGCCTCGCGCCGCCGCTGGTCATCAGCGAGAAGGAAATGGACGCTTTCGTCGAGGCGCTGGAAACTGCGCTGGCCGACATGTAATCCATAAAACACATCATCCCTGCCGGTGTCGTGCCGACAGGGATTTTTTTACACACCACAACTTCGTGCTCTGCCCCAAACCCCACCAAAGGGCTTTCCGTTCGCCCTTTGATAACCTTCGGGCCGCTCGCTTAAAATATGCTTTCGCTGAATTGAAAAATAGATGAACACCGAGGCAATTTTGCCCATTCGTCACCCGCTCCACGCCATCCCACGAGAGGACGCCCGGAGCGAGGACAAGCGGAAACGGAGCAGGATTTCGAGCAGATTTTTCGTTCCGGCTAAGTTGAGCGAAGGGAGGCGGGATGCACTCACAAGTGAGATTGCGCGAAGCTGACGAGCAGATTTTTCGTTCCGGCTAAGTCGCACGGAGGGAGGCGTAGCAGCGCTACGTTGACCGGAGTAAGACGACGCCGGAGCGGAAAAGATGCCGTCAGATTGCGCAAGATCGCGCAGGGAGTGCATCAAAGACTACGACGACCAGAGCGAAACAACGCCGGGGCGGAAAAGATGCCGAAAGACGCTTCGTTTACGCGCAGGCCTCGCGACCCTTACTTCGCGTTCGCCGCAGCCTTGGTCAGCGCCTCGAAGAAGCCGCCCACGTCGATGGTGCAGCTGGTCTTCAGGTCGACGTCGTCCGGCACGCAGGTGTGGTGGCCGTCGCCCTTGTCGCGGGTCGGCATGCCAAGCACCTCGTCAACCGTCTTGCCCACGCACCAGTCCGCGAACGCAGCGGCCTGCTCGTACCACTCCTTGCCCACGGTCGTCGCCGGCTTCATGCCGTACGCGTCGCCCAGCTCGACCTTGGTCTGCGGCGCAGCGTTCAACTCGCCGGAAGCGGCGCCGGTCGCGTCGAAGGCGGCCTTCGGCTGCACAACGTCAAAGGAAACGGAGACGATCTTGCCCTCGTCGTCCAGAGAAACGGCGCACATGGTCGTGTTCACGCTCACGGAGCCGGCCTTGTCGGCGGTCGCCGGGGTCAGGGAGACGGTCGTCACGGAGCCCAGGCCGGTCGCGGCCAGCGCGCCGGTCGCCATGGTCAGCAGCATCGCCGCCACAACAGCGGCACACAGAATCTTCTTCATTGCATATACCTCCATATGTTTTTTCGGGACGTTCATCGCCCCGCCTGATGAGGCCATTGTATCGGAGGTTTATGTCAAATGTATGGCTTTTGACAAAATATTTTCAAATAACGTCAATTTTTCTCGTCAATCTATTCGGAAGGCGTGCCGGTTCAGCCCGTCCCAAATCGCCGAAATGACCTTCGGCGCGCGGATCGTCGCGCCCGTGAAGCCGTCCACGTCCGGCGCGATGCCGCCCGGCTGATACAGGTCGTTGACCGCCGAAATGTCTTTGCCCACGAGGTAGTCGATCAGCGCCTGAAACTGCGAGGCCACCGCCGCGACCGGCTCGGAGGCATCATCCGCCAGGTAGTCTTCGCCCTTGTATTACAGCGTGCGGAAGGAAATCGCCGTGATCGCGTTGCCCTCCAGCGTGAACTCGAGCGCCACCTGCTCGCCGCCGTCCTCGCGGTAGGCCCCGCGATATGTGCCGTCCGGGTAGGGGTCGGCCTCCGGCAGCTTCGTCGTGTCCACGAGCTTGTACGGACGATGCACGAGGCCGTCTCACAGCGCGGAAATCAGCTTGCTCGACTGAATCGTCGCCGTCGTGACCGCGTCCACGTCGTCCACGATGTCATACGGCGAATACAGGTCGTCGATGGCGTCCACGCCCTTGCCGGTCAGGTAGTCCGCAAGCTGGCGGTACTGGCGATACGTCGCCTTCTGCGCGTCGCTGGCGTCCTCGCTCATGTAGTCGCCGTCCTTGTACTTGACGCCGCGATACACGATCGACGCGAACAGACCGTCCTTGAGCTCGAACTGCACGGCGATCTGCTCGATGCCGCCGTCGTAGTAAAAGCCCCGGTAGATGCCGTCCGGCCAATCGCCTTCGCCCATCGCCGCGCCCGCCGCCATCATCATCGCCATCAGCAGCATTGCCGCCAAAATCCGCTTCATCGTATGCCTCCCGCTCGTTTCGTCGTCTCATCATATCATACAATCGCGCACACATCCAGTCTACATACAGTTTATGGCAAATGTGTGGCTTTTTGTTCATTGTGCAGATTTTTTCACAAGCCTTTGACTTTCCCGCGCAAAGTCCATACAATGAAGCCGTAACTTCCTTTCCTATATATAATGAAAACACGCACGCGGAGGCAGCACATGAACCCATTCTCATCGTCGACGACAACGAGCAGATCGTCAGCATTCTCGCCCAGTACATCAAGGCCGAGGGCTGGCCGTATCTCGCGGCGCACACGGGCGCGCAGGCGCTCTCGCTGTTTGACGCCGCCGAGCCGTCGGTCATCCTGCTGGACATCATGCTGCCGGATATCGACGGGCTGGAAATCTGCCGCCGCATCCGCCGCGTGTCCTCCGTGCCGATCCTCATGGTCACCGCGCGCGACGAGGACGCCGACCGCATCCTCGGCCTGGACATCGGCGCGGACGACTACATCGTCAAGCCCTTCTCCCCCGGCGAGGTCATGGCCCGCATCCGCACCGTGCTGCGTCGTCTGCCCAGCAACGCCGCAGGCGACACGCTGGTCATCGGCACGCTGTCCATCCATCTGCCGTCGCTGTCCGTCTCGCTCGCCGGGCATAAGCTCGCGCTCACCCGCAAGGAGGTCGAGCTGCTCTACACGCTCGCCGCGTCGCCGGGCCGCGTCTTCACCCGCGATAACCTGCTCACGCTCGTCTGGGGCTATGACCACGTTGGCAATTACCGCGCGGTCGATTCGCACATCAAGCGCCTGCGCCAGAAGCTGGACGCCTATCCGCACGACTTCTTCAGCATCGCAACGGTCTGGGGCGTCGGCTATAAGTTCGAAAGGACGCTCCCGTGAGCCGCGCGCGCAGGCGGCATCTGCCGGTCATGGCGCGGCTGATGCTGCTGTTTTCGCTGCTGCTGATCGTCTTCTCGCTCGCCGTCGGCCTGCTCTACAACAGCCTGATGCGCCGCCAGTCCATCGGCCATTACAGCGAGAGCATGCAGCGCCACGCCTACGCCATCAGCCAGAACCTCGCCGAGATGATCGTCCCCGCCGAATACGACGGCCTCGACGAGACGCGCTTCATCGTCAGCGAGGACAACATCGCCCCGTACATGGCGCTCATCGAGCAGATGACCAACTGCAACGTCTACCTCGTGGACGTGCGCCACAACGTCACCGGCTATTTTGACGGCGTCGTCCAGCAGCTCGAGCGCCCGCTTTTGGCCGCGTATATCGAGCAGACCATCGCGCTGGGCTTCATGGGCAAGACCCCGACGATTCAGGCGAGCATCGACGGCGACACGCACCTCACCGCCGCCGCGCCGATCATGAACGCGCAGAGCCGCGTGCTCGGCGTCGTTCTGCTGGAATCGACGCTGCGCGAGCTGGGCTATGCGCAGGTGCCAAGCTCCGCCATCCTGCTCGCGTCGCTGGCCATCTCCTTCGCGCTGGCCGTGCTGCTGGCGCTGCTGTTCACGCGCTACTTCACCAAGCCGATCAGCTGCCTGCAGAAGGTCGCTCTCGCGCTGGCCGGCGGCGACTACGCCACGCGCACGCAGATCGAGCAGAACGACGAAATCGGCTCGCTCGCCGCGTCGATGGACGTGCTCGCCGAGCGGCTCGAGGACGCCCGCGCCCGCGACGAACGGCTGCGCGTACAGCAGCAGAACTTCTTTTCCAACGTGTCCCACGAGCTGCGCACGCCCGTCACCGTCATCCGCGGGTCGCTCGAGGCGCTCTCCGACGGCGTGGTGACCGGCGAGGAGAACGTGCGCGCGTACTACAGGCAGATGATCGCCGAGAGCTGCTGGCTCCAGCGCCTGATCGCCGACCTGCTCGAGCTCTCGCGGCTGCAAAACCTCGAGTTTTCGCTCGACATGGGCGATGTGGAGCTTTCCGATCTGCTGGGCGACGTGGCAATGAGCGCGCATGCGCTGTGCGAGCGCAAGGGCGTGATGCTCGTCTGCGAGGAGCCGGCCGCCCGTTACACGCTGCGCGGCGACTACGCGCGTCTGCGGCAAATGCTGCTGGCCGTGGTGGACAACGCGGTCAAGTTCACGCCGCCGGGCAACCGCATCCGCATCGCGCTTAGCCCGGACGCTCCGGTCATCACCGTGCAGGACGAGGGCGAGGGCATCCCCGAGGGCGAAATCGCGCACATATTCGACCGCTTCCACCACACACGCGACGCCTCGCGCCAGAGCACGGGCCTCGGCCTGGCCATCGTGCAGGAGATCGCGCGCAGGCACGATGTGACCATCGGCGTGACCAGCGAGCCGGGCGCGGGCACGACATTCACGTTCACATTCCCCCATACATGACAAAAGCGGCTGCGCGCGTGCACAGCCGTTTTTCTTTGTATTTTGGGGATTTATTCCTCGACCGCCATCGCCGGGATGCCGCGATGCTCCACCGACGTGGAGAAGACGATCTGCGTGCGCGTGCGGCCGAAGCGGTGGAGCTGGTTGATGAACTGATCCAGCTCCTGCGTCGTGCGGAAGCACACCTTGATGAGCATCGAGTAATCGCCCGTCACGCAGTTGCACTCCATGACGTTCGGGCAGGATGCGATGTACGGGTAAAACTCCGGCTTCTGGCTCGGCTCGACCTCGAGGTTAATGAACGCCTTGATCTGGTAGCCCATCGCCTGATAGGAGATCTGCGCCTGATAGCCGGTGATCAGCCCCGCCTCCTCCAGCCGCTCGATGCGCGCGCTGACGGCGGGCGAGGACAGAAACACCTGCTCGGCGATCACCTTGAGCGGCGTGCGCGCGTTTTCCTGGAGGATGGTGAGGATTTTGCGGTCGATCATATCCATAGGATGTACCTTTCCTTTCGGGCGGCGCACACGGCGCACGGCCCTGCGATTCGCCTTTCTTAACAACGCAAAGAGAATACCACGTTTCGACCGGTTTTTCAAGCGCTTTTCTAAAGAAAGAAAAGCGAACATTTGATTTATTTCCTCCACACCCGTTTTGTGACGCGCACGCATTTTGTGTGCGGAAACTTTTTTGCAAAAAAGTTCAAAAAAGGGCTTGCCAAATCCCCCGCCCTCTGCTATAATAATCCCGTTGTCAGCGCTGATATAGCTCAGCCGGTAGAGCGCATCCTTGGTAAGGATGAGGTCACCAGTTCGAATCTGGTTATCAGCTCCACACAAAAACACCTTCGTGAGACCACTCGCGAGGGTGTTTTCTTTATGTATCACGAATGCGCAATCGCTCACCTTTTCAAGGAAAAAATCACCAGTTCAGATCCGGTTATCAGCTCCACATGCAAAACACCTTCGTGAGACCACTCGCGAGAGTGTTTTCTTTATGTATCACGAATGCGCAATCGCTCACCTTTTCAAGGAAAAAATCACCAGTTCAAATCTTATTATCAGCTCCACATGCAAAACACCTTCGTGAGACCACTCGCGAGGGTGTTTTTCTTATGATCACGGCTGTGCAATCGCTCACCTTTTCAAGGAAAAAATCACCAGTTCGAATTCTTATTATCAGCTCCATAAGCGAAACGCCTTCATCTATAAACGATGAGGGTGTTTTCTATATGTATCGCCAAATCCCCTCCCCCGCCCCGTCCTTGACACCCGCATGCCCATCCGATATAATGAACACACGAACACATCGCGCGCTTTTCCTCACATTTCATAGGACTACGATGCCCCGCCGAAGCACCCCACGCCATTCATCGGAAAGGACGGTTTCCCCATGCATATCCTCGTGATCACAGGCAGCCCCAAGGGCGAAAACAGCATCACCTACCAGACCGTGCGCTATCTTCAGGTCGTCTATCCGCAGCACACGTATGACGTGCTCCACGTCGGCGCGCGCATCAAGTCGCTGGAAAAGGATATGACCGGCGCGCTGGATATGCTCCGCGCCGCCGACCTGCTGCTGTTCTGCTATCCGGTCTACACGTTCATCGCGCCGAGCCAGCTGCACCGCTTCATCACGCTCGTCAAGCAGTCGGGCGTCGATCTGACCGGCAAGTGGGCCACGCAAATCACCACCAGCAAGCATTTCTACGACGTGACCGCGCATCGCTATGTGCAGGACAACTGCATGGACATGGGCCTGCGCGTCGTCAAGGGCCTGAGCGCCGACATGGACGATCTGCTCAGCGAGCAGGGCCGCAAGGACGCCCGCGCGTTCTTTGAATACGTCATGTACTGCGTCGAAAACGGCATCGCCCTGCCGCCTGCCGCGCCGCTGCCCGCCCCCGCGCATAAGCCCGTCACGCCGCTTGCCGCCGCCGATGAAAATAAGCCCGGCGACGTCGTGATCGTGGCCGACCTCGCGCCGGACGATGCGCAGCTCGCCGCCATGATCGGCCGCTTCCGCACCGCCCTGCCGCTGGCCACGCGCGTGGTCAATATCCGCGAGTTCCCGTTTAAGGGCGGGTGCCTGGGCTGCTTCCACTGCGCCGTGACCGGCAAGTGCGTCTACACCGACGGGTTTGACGACTTCCTGCGGGGCACCATCCAGAAGGCACAGGCCATCGTCTTCGCCTTCTCCATCGAGGATCACTCCATGGGCGCGAACTTCAAGCGCTACAACGACCGCGAGTTCTGCAACGGCCACCGCACCGTGACCATGGGCATGCCGATGGGCTATCTCGTTTCCGGCGATTACAGCCGCGAGGAGAACCTGCGCATGATCCTCGAATCGCGCGCGCAGGTCGGCGGCAACTTCCTCTGCGGCGTGGCGACCGACGAGTTTGACCCCGACGGCGAGATCGACGCGCTCGCCAAGACGCTTTCCTATGCGCTCGAGCACAGCTACAACCCGCCCAAGGACTTTTACGGCGTCGGCGGCATGAAGGTCTTCCGCGACCTCATCTGGCTCATGCAGGGCATGATGCGCGCCGACCACAAGTTCTACAAGGCGCACGGGCAGTACGACTTCCCGCAGAAGAAGTGGCCGACGATGCTCAAGATGTACGCCGTGGGCATGCTGCTCACCTCGCCGAATGTGCAGAAGAAGATGGGCAGCGCCATGACGCGCGGCATGCTCGCCCCGTATGAAAAGGTGCTCGCCAAGGCCAAAGAGAACAACGCCTGATCCGTTTTCCGCCATACACAGACGCGCTTCCGCATCGGAGGCGCGTTTCTTGTTTTGTCAAACGGCGTCAACTGCCATCATTTGCCGGTTGACGCGCGAACATTTGTTCGTATAATAGAGACAGAGGACGGCGAAAAAGGGGGCGCGGGCATGGGCCGTGTGATTCTGCATTGCGACGCGAACGCGTTTTATGCGAGCGTGGAGTGCCTGTACAATCCGGCGATTCGCGACAAGCCCGTGGCGGTCTGCGGCGATGCGGAGGCGCGCCACGGCATCGTGCTGACCAAAAACCAAATCGCCAAGCGCTTCGGCATCAACACGGGCGACGCCATCTGGCAAGCGCGCGAGAAATGCCCGGAGCTGGTCTGCGTGCCGCCGGACTTCCCGCTCTACATCCGCTTCAGCCGCCGCATGCGCCGCATCTACGAGGACTACTCCGACCGGGTGGAGTCCTTCGGCCTCGACGAGGCGTGGGTCGATGTCAGCGGGCCGGACGTGGACATCCGCGAGGGCGAGCGCATCGCGCACGAGATCCGCCTGCGCATCAAGCGCGAGCTGGGCATCACGGTCTCCGTCGGCGTGTCCTTCAACAAGATCTTCGCCAAGCTCGGCAGCGACATGAAGAAGCCCGACGCGGTGACGGTCATCGCGCCGGACACGTTCCGCGACGTCGTCTGGCCCCTGCCCGCGGGCGACCTGCTCTTTGTCGGCCCGGCGACGCGGCGCAAGCTGCGCATGATGAACGCGCGCACGATCGGCGACCTCGCGAATCTGCCGGACGACCTGCTCAAGGCGCGTCTGGGCAAGCCGGGCCTGATGCTCAAGTCCTACGCGCTGGGGCTCGACCGCTCGCCCGTCATGCGCTCGGACTTCCGCGCCGCGATCAAGTCCGTCGGCAACAGCACGACCCCGCCGCACGACCTGACCGCGCCCGACGACGCGCGCTGCATCTATTCTCTGCTCGCCGAGTCCGTTGCCGCCCGCATGCGCGAGGAGGGCCTGCGCGCCCGCTGCGTGACCATCAGCGCCCGCAGCGTCGATCTCGTCACATGCTCCTGCCAGCGCACGCTCGCCCGCCCGACGAACCTCTCCGGCGAAATCGCGCGCGCCGCCATGCAGCTCTTTGACGAGCGCTTCTCCGGCGAGCTGCCCTTCCGCAGCGTCGGCCTGAGCTGCTCAGCCCTCTCGCCCGACGGCGCGCCCGCGCAGCTCGGCTTTCTGGGCGACGAGGAACGCCGCATCCGCCTTGAGCACCTCGAGGAAGCCGTCGACGGCCTGCGCCGCCGCTTCGGGCATCAGATCGTCCGCCGCGCCATCGTGCTGGTCGACGGCGAATACGCAAAGATCAACCCGGTCGAGGACCACACGGTGCATCCCGTGCCGTTTTATGCGGGGTAACGGGTTACGCTTGGGCCGCGGCTTACAGGGCATATCATGCGATTCGCGATTTTTCGAAAAAGTGATGTGAGGTGAAACCATGCGCCGTCCCGAAAACGCGTACAAGCACTACGTCAAAGTCCGCGCGGACTTCGGCTTCGACGGACGCATCCGGCCCCTCCTCCTGCGCGAGGAGGACGGCCCCGCCATCCGCATCGACCGCATCCTCGACGTCCGTCCCGCCGCCGCGCGCAAGGCCGGCGGGCAGGGCATGCGCTATGTCTGTCAGGCCGAGGGGAGGACGTTCGCGCTGTTCTATGATGAGCCGTATTGGTTTGTAGAAAATGAGAGGACGGATGCGAACGACACCAATCAAATTTAAAGGCCGCTTTCCGGTAAGGAAGGCGGCCTTTCGCATCACTTCAAATGCTATTATATCTGTTTGCTATGGATGCTCTCTCGCACTCCTCAGCAGGTGCGTATCGCATATCTAGCTTGATGTTTCGATCCCAAAATTCTTTTTTGAAGTAATCCAGCAAAAATTCTGGAAAACAGCTCAAGACAAACACGCAATCGTCGTTCAGCAACCTGATTTGCTTTTCAAAAATCTTCTTTGGATCTACTTCGTCACGATATTCCTCAAAACTGAAATTTTCGGATTTTCCAAAAAGGCAGCCAACCCTCCACCAGTAAATATTCATCAGTTCCATCCATGTGCTTTTATCATACTTCTTATGATCTTGGAACTGAGCATTTTGTCCTGAATCATTTTTATATTGCTTCAATTCGCCCCGTCGCCAAAGACATTTTGTAGACGGCTTGCAGCTACCTGCATCCGCATCCCTTAACGCTTCCGCCATAGGATAGCTGATATAAAGCTTTCCGTGTTCTGTTTCATTGCTGAATGTTTCCAGCATTTGCAACAGTACCTGATCCCACGGCAGATCTTCGGCTTTCAGATTATTCTGATGCGCATCGCAATCGAAAAACAGAAAGATTTCTGAAAAATCACTCTGCGTTAAACCTTTAAGCATACTTTCTGCCTCAACGCTATAACTGCGCAAAACTTCAATGATATCCGTCTCAAAATCGTCCTCCTTTAACTTCTTCCACAACATATAAATATTTTGTTCAGCCGAAAGAGAAATCACACTGAATTCCGCCTCAGGGAAAAATAGTCTGCTGAGATTATCAATGATCTGTGGTTCCCGGCGAGCTCCTTCCACAATGATTGCTATATGTGTCCGCTTACTCATATCTGAATGCACCAGCTTTATACATCTTCTGTAAGTTATGCGCTTTGCGCAGTTCCTTGTCCGTGCAGTCAGAAAGCGCAACGATTTTCTTTTTATCAATCAAGAAATAGCAATCCGGCCGCAGCAAATCATTCGTCATCAAATCTGTATTATGTGTAGTCAACATCACCTGTATTCCTTTCATTGTGCTGAGCTTCTTTACCAAGCTGTATGCCAGCTCGTAATGATAGAAAGCATCAAACTCATCTATGAATACAAAAGACGCTTGACTCATTTTTATATACCAATAATAAAACACAGCTAACGAAAGCGTTCCCGTAGACGCTATGTTCCAAAACTCTGCATCTTGCTTCTGATATTTACAGAAGATAGCCTCATCCTCTCCCATCTTCTTTTTATATAACTTATAATCCAATCCATGATCGCGCAAGAATCTCTCAAATTCACGCAGAGTTCCGCTTTTGATAATTTCTTCAGGAATACTGTGCGTGCCTGTCATAAAACCAAGATATCCCCTGGTGTCCAGTGAATAGAACAGCAGCATTCTATTCACAAATTCCATAAACTGGATGAATGTCATATTCTCTGTCGTTTTATCAAGAATCGCATTATTATATACAAATTTTATTCGCGAAATCGGACTTGTATTAGAAATAAAATTTAACGTTTCACATCCCTTAAGTTTTACATATCCCTCATTTTTTAAAAAATCATATTTAATCACACTTCTTCCATTGATGAGGACCTCTTCCTTCAGCAATACTTGTACATCTTTTTTTTCATAGCGATAAGTCAATTCGTTTTCACTAAACTTAAAGACATATTCAAATTTTGCAGCATCTTCCGCACCATCCAAATTCAGATAGTAGGAATATCTTCCGAAATTTTTTTGATTCTCTGTCAGGTGAACAATAATATCAAAAAGCGCAAGTCCCAAGTTAGATTTTCCGCTTCCATTCGGTCCATATATCAATGCTTTGCTAACGCATCCATTTTCAATCACATTTACATTGAACTCATAATTACTGGGAGAGGATAAATCAAAGCATAGTTCTTCGGAAAAGTTTTTAAAATTCTTGACTTTGAATTTTATCAGCACACATATCACCTCTTATTATATTCATTTTAGCACAGCGCAAGGTCACTGACAATAGATTGCCGTATTTTTTTTACGGCACATTTCAGTTCATGTTATGCCCACGTTACGTGCTTAATATCCTTCCAATAAAAATTTGCCGCCTTATTCTTCTTAATAAAGCGGCGATTTTCTATTTAATTGCGCTCTTACTCCCCGCCGACCCTCACGCTTCCCACGCCGAAATACGTCGCCATGGACTCGTTCGTCCACATCGACGCATCCTCGTAGGCGGTCGGTTTGCCGGTGACGGTGAAGACCGTCCACGGCGGGAGCACGACGTCCTCGCCCTCGCCCGCGGCCTCGCACAGCGCGTATTCGCTGCGGAACTGCGCGATGTAGGCGTCCTGCGTGCCGTCGAGCTGGTCGGAGACGAGCTTCACGTAATGGCCGAGCTGTCCGCCAGCGATGCACAGCGCCAGTGCCGCAGCCGCGCCCACGTAGAACGCACGCCGCTTCTTGCGGCACGCCTTGCAGCCCTCGCACGGCTCGCCCTCTCCCTTCGACCCGATTTTCAGCAGCGCCATCGCGTAGGCGACCGGGCCGAACGTCAGCACATAGCAGTGATACATGTTGACCACGCGCCCCGAGCCCGCATAGCCCGAGGAATACATGTGCGGAATGATCATCGCGCAGAGGATCAGATAGAACCCCAGCGCCGTCAGCGCCGCTGGCGGGCAGAGCGCCCCGACCGCCCGGCCGCGCTCGCTCCTCGCGTATCGCATCATCGCGGGCGTCGCGGCCAGAAGCAGCGCCAGCAGCGGCGTTTTGAGCAGGAAGCGCACGATGTAGCGCGCCGCGTCGCGCAGCGTCCAGACGATGCTCATCATCAGCCAGCCGATGCCGCTCTGATGTGCGCCGTCGGTCTCCATGCGCACGCTGTTGCCCGGGGCGAGCACGGCGGCCAGCAGCCCCACGCCGATGGGCGCGAGCATCACAGCCGCCCGGATCGCCGCGCGCCTGTGCATGCGCTTCGCCGCATCGTCCTGCGCGGCATGGCCTGCCCACAGCCTGCCCAGCGCCATCATGAAAAGCGCCGCCGCCGTCATCATCGCCGTGATGTAGTTGTCAAGCCCCAGCGCGAGCAGAAGCCCCATGCACAGCGCCCACAGCGCCGCGTTGCTTCTTTTCTTTTCGCGCACGGACAGCGCGTCCGCCAGCGTCAGCGTCAGAAGCGAAACGGCCTGCGCGCCCGTGTAGAACCACGCGCCGTTGAACCAGTAGATGCCCTCGACGATGTCCGGCAGGAACGTGAGCAGCATCGCCGACAGTGCCGCGTAACCGGCCAAAAACGCGCCCCTGCCAAGCCCCAGGTTGACGCGCAGCATCCGCCGCAGGAACACGAACCACGCCGCCAGATTCAGCAGCAGGAGCAGAGCCGCATGCGCGCCGTAATGCGCGATGGAGAACACCGCCGGGTTGAGCGCCATGACGATGCAGCCGACGATCGTCCCCTGCCAGTCGCGGTACGTGCGCAGCGCGTAGCTGACCGCATCCTTGACGACGTGCGGCAGGCTGTGCGTCTGTTCCCACGTCTTATGCGTGTAGACGGCGTATGTGAAGTCGTCCGTCGCCGGGTGCGCGGCCTGCGTGCCGAGGAAAAACGGCAGCAGCACGGTCGCCCACAGCGCAAAAACGATCACGAGCAGCGCGCGCCGCTTCTCCCGGCTCATGCGCCGAACTCCGTCTTGCAGCGCGCGAGCATATCGCGAATCGGCAGGTTATACGGGCAGCGGCTTTCGCACGCGCCGCAGCCGATGCAGTCCCCCGCCTTCTTGTCGAGCGCCGCGTAGCGCTGCTTCGCCCAGTCGCCCAGGCCGTAGCGCTGCAAGTATCCCTCGAGCACGAATATGCCGCTGATAGAGATGCCCGCCGTGCAGGGCTGGCAGTAATTGCAGCGGCGGCAGAACTGCGTGCCCATCTCCTTGCGGATGGTCTCGATCTTCGCAAGCTCCTCGTCGCTGAGCGGCGCGTCGTTTTCCATGGCCGCGATGTTCTTGGCGACCTCCTCGACGGCGTACATGCCCGGAATGACGACCGAAACGTCGTGATTCTGGCGGATGAAGCGCATGGCGAGCTCGGCGTCCTCCAGCGCGCCGCCGGCCAGCGGCTTCATGCAGATGAAGCCCACGTTCTGCTCGGTGCAGCGGCGCATGAGCTCCGTGCCCTGATTTTCCACGATGTTGTACGGGAACATGACCGTCTCCACCCAGTCGCAGCCAAGCGCGCGCTCAAACACGCTCGCCATGTGCGCGGTGACGCCGATGTGGCCGATCTTGCCCGCGGCCTTCGCTTCCATCAGCGCCTCGAGCGCGCCGCCGGGGGCGATGACCTTCTCAAAATCGCTCATCGACGGGTTGTGAATCTGATACAGGTCGATGTAGTCCGTGCACAGATTTTTGAGGCTGATGTCGATGTCGGCGGCCATCGCTTCCTTCGTGCGGGCCATCGACTTGGTCGCGATGACGAATTTGTCGCGCAGGCCCTCGAGCGCCTCGCCCAAATACGCCTCGCTGACGGTGTAGCCGCGCGCGGTGTCGATGTAGTTGACGCCGTGGGCGACGAGCTCCTCCATCAGCTCGCGGGTGCGCCTGGCGTCCACCTTCTGAATCGGGATGCCGCCGAAGCCCATGCGCGAAATCCGCAGGCCGGTCTTGCCCAGCGTCGTATATTCCATCATGTGATTTCATCCTTTCCGGCGGCCTGCGCCGCTTGTGTTGATATCCGTATTATAGCCCTCTTTGCGCGTTTTTCAACCGCTTCGCGCGCTTACAGCAGCCCGGCGAGCTTGTCAAGGAACGCCTCCTCGCCGAACGTGTTGACCTTGAAGAACATCGCCTGACTGCCGCCCGCCGTGATGGCCGACAGATGCACAGGCCCGCCGTTTTCCGCAAACAGCGTCACGCTCAGGCTCACGCGGTTGCCGCCCGCCCAGCTGTATCGCTCGAACACCCGCACGGCGCAGCGCGCGTTTTCCGTCCTGAAATCGCTCGCGTCCTCCAGCGACGCGCTCATGCTACCGCCGAGTATGCCCTCCGTGATGCGGGAAAGCAGCTTGTCAAAGTCCGCATCCGGCATGATGCGCTCCATTTTGGCCACGGTGATCCCTCCGTTTTTTGTGATATTGTAAAGATTCGCGGCGCGCCCGGCAAGTTCCTCTTTCTTTGCAAAAATCGCGCCCGCTACACAAAAATCCGATCCGCGCATAATTTCGCCGCCCCTGCGCAAACTGTCTGCGAGCGAACCGCTCAATCTATCGACATGGGAGGCTTTTTCATGAATCAGACCATTCACTGCTCGGTGGCGTCCTGCCGCCATCACACGGACAAGAACGCCTGCGCGCTCAGCACCATCAACGTCTGCCCGAACACGGCCTGCAAGAGCGGCAAGTGCGACGAGAGCATGTGCGGCTCCTACGAGTGCTGCGGCTGCAAGTAACCCCCTCGCCCGCTGCGGACGGATCTTCGCGGCGGGCCTTTTTATGCTTGATTACATTGGTGTACCGCATTTTTGGCAAGCGTCGATTGCCTTTTCCCCGCGCGCATGGTATAATGAACACATCACAAAAACCGGAGGCGCGCCATGATTTCCAAGTACATCGAGAACGCGAATTTTGAGGACACCGGCTTTTCCTACACGCTCTCGCTCATCAGCGGCAAGCACAAGATGGTCATCCTCTATTGCCTGATGGAATACAAGGTCGTGCGCTTCAACGAGCTCAAGCGCTACCTCAAGACCATCGCCGACAAGACACTAAGCCAGAACCTTCGCGAGCTGGAGGAGGACGAGCTCATCACGCGCACGGTCTACCCCGTCATCCCGCCGAAGGTCGAATACAGCCTGACCCCGCGCGGCGAGAGCCTGATGCAGGTGCTCGACCAGCTCTGCGTCTGGGGCGAACAGAACCGCCGCGAGCCTGTGCGCCGCAAGAAGGCGTAAATCACGAGAGAGGTGAACGGTATGGCCGCACAGGTTTACACATTCAAAATCACATACGAGGGCTTTGAGGACAAAATCTGGCGCATCGCCGCCATTTCGTCAAACAACACGCTCGCACAGCTGGGCTACATGGTGCTCGCCACGTTCGACACGACGGCCAGCCACCTGTTCGACATGCGCTGCAAGGGCACGACCTATCTGCTGACCGGCGAGGACATCGACGACATGCTCGATTTCGGCGAGACGGACTGCGACCTGATGGAGCTGCACAAGCTCGGCGCGCTCGGCCTGGCCATAGGCGACGTGATCGAAATGACCTACGACCCCGGCTGCGGCCACGTGTTCCGCATCGAGCTTTTGGAGGTCGCCCCCATGCAGCGCGGCCACGGCACGTCCTATCCCAGGATTCTGGACGGCGCGGGCCGCGGCATCGTCGACGACATGCCCCCGTGTGCGCTGGCCGAGGTCATCCGCCGCACGGACGAGACCGGCCATTCCGGTGTGTTTTACTCCGGCTCCGGCTGCTCCAACCCGCCCGAGTGGGATTACAGGCGATATCTGCTCGACTGCGACAACGCCCTGCTCAAGGGCGAAATCGCCGGCATCCGCGAATGTTACGAGCTTTACGACGAATAAAATACACTCCGCCGCAGCTTTGCTCCACGGCGGAGTTTTGTTCTGTTTACGAATCATCCGCGCCGCACGGCGTACACCTCGTACTGCCCCGGCTTCGTGTACAGCTCGAACACGGTCTCCGTGTTACTCGTGTACAGCGGCGCCACGCTCCTGCCGCGCACGGGCATGTCGAGCGCTTCGGCCCTGCCCAGCACGTGCACGCGGCAAAGGCCCGGCTGCGCGCCCTCGTCCACATACGGATAGACGATGAACGCGCCGTTGTCGTAGACGAACAGGCTGATCTCGCCCGCGCTCTCGAGGTACACCCCGCCCACCGGGAAGGCCGCGCGGATGCGGGTGAGCACAGGCTCGGGCAGGCGGTAGATGTCGCTGAAGGCGTCCGGCACGGCCAGCGTCAGCAGCTCGCCCTTGCCGTACGTGTCGCGCAGCAGCATGCCGTAGCTCTCCTGCCCCACGCGCGTCTTGACCAGCGCCCACGAGGCGTTGTTGCGGTATTCCGGCACGGATATCGCCATCGGCTTATTCCCGTTCGGGTATGTGAGCAGCCGCCCGAAGCCCCTGCGCGGCAGCGCCTCCACCAAGAAGTCCTCGGCCATGACCTTGCGCCCGGCGAAGCGGATGGACGTCATGCGCCGGATGCCGCGCTCCTGCGTCGCCTCGACAAAGCCGTGCGTGACGAGCGCCCTGCCGCCCGCCGCGACGTAGGCTTCCAGCTTGTCCACCACATCGGGGTCGCAGGCCGACGAGCGCGTGAGCATCATCGCGGGCGAGTCTGCCGGGAAGTACGGCGTGCAGACGACCGGCAGGCCGATCATGCCGAGGAAATCCTGCACATTGTCCTCACCCTGACAGTTGTCCGGCAGATAGCACGGGATGCCGATGGGCTTGCCGATGTGATCCAGCACGTCGTCGAGCTTATCGAGCTGATAGCCCAGCGCCGGGACGTTCATCGTGTCGCAAAGCGCCTGGAAGCAGAACATCATCAGCTCGCGCGGCTTTGAAAACGCCGTCAGATACGCCTGCTCCAGATAGTGCTCCATGATGTGCATGTCGAACGGGTCGAACCAGCCGCCGCCGTTGTGACCCGGCCACATGTTCTCGAAATACGTCATCAGCGAGAAGCTCAGATAGCGCGGCAGGTGCTGGTCGGTCGTGACCGGGTCGCGCGTCTCCGTGCCGGTGTACAGGTTGTCAAAGATCTTCCTCTGCCCGGCGGGGTTGTAGCCCGTCTCCTGATAGCTCTCGGCCCAGTTCGGGTATTTGATGGTGATGCTGCATTTCGGGTTCACGGCCTTCGCGGGCGCGATCATATATTCGCGGCTCACGCGCTCCATCAGGTCCATGCGGTAGGCCTGCCAGCTGCCGTCGGCGATGCCGTGGGCGGCGTTGTATGCGTCGCGGCCCGCGCGGCAGGCGTCACACGTGCAGTTGGTAAAATAGAAATCGTCGATGATGAACTCGTCAAAGTGCGCGCCCAGAAACGCGCTCATCTCGCTCAGACGGCCCAGCATGACGGGGTCGTTGTAGCAGAACGTGTTGAACAGGCGCTGCTTGCCCTGCGCGTCCTCTGCGGCGGGGAAGGTCGTCGTGATGCCGCCCGCGACCTCGATGCCGCGTTCCTCAAACACCGCCTTGCACAGCTCCACCTGTTCCTCGCCGGCGAAGCGGTCGCGGTACGGCTCCAGATACGCCTTGTCAAGCCGCATGTGCCGCGCGAAAAAGTCGAGGTCGCGCTCGAGCTGCTCCCGCGTGGCGCTCCTGACGCCCCCGGCCACGAAATAGACCACGAGCTTAAAATTGCGATAGTTTCCCATGTGTTTTCCTCCGTTTCATCTTGTGCTGTCCACGTTGACAGGAATCGGGTGAACGATATCAAACAGACGCGGGGTAAAACGAAGGCCGCCCCTTTCGAGACGGCCTCCGGCATCGGAAAACATAAGCGCGGCAGCGTTTTTGGGGGAGCGTCAGACGTTGAAGCGGAACAGCGTCACGTCGCCGTCCTGCATCACGTACTCCTTGCCCTCGCTGCGCACGAGGCCCTTTTCCTTGCAGGCGACCATCGAGCCGTTGGCCTTGAGGTCCTCAAAGGACACGATCTCCGCGCGGATGAAGCCGCGCTCAAAGTCGGTGTGGATCTTGCCCGCAGCCTGCGGGGCCTTCGTGCCCTTCTTGATCGTCCACGCGCGGCACTCGTCGGCGCCCGCCGTCAGGAACGAGATCAGCCCCAGCAGATCGTAGCACTCGGCGATCAGGCGGTCAAGGCCGCTCTTGCCGATGCCCAGCTCCTCCAGGAATATCTGCTTCTCCTCCGGGTCCATCTGCGCGATGTCCTCCTCGATCTTCGCGGAGATCACCAGCACCTTCGCGTTCTCCTGCGCAGCGATGGCCTTGACCTCCTGCACGCCCGGCAGGCTGTCCTCGTCCTTGCCAAGGTCGTCCTCCTTGATGTTGCAGGCGTAGATCACCGGCTTGGTCGTAAGCAGGAACCACTCCTTGGCAATCGCCTTCTCCTTGTCGGTCATCGGGCAGGTGCGCGCGGGCTGGAGGTCGTCAAGGTGCGCCAGCAGCTTTGCGCCCAGCTCGGCCTCGTCCGCGAACTTCTTTTCGCCGCTCTTGAGCATCTTGGCGGCACGCTCGGCGCGCTTGGCCACGCTCTCGCGGTCGGCGGCGATGAGCTCGAGGTTGATCGTCTCGATGTCGTGCTGCGGGCTCACGCTGTCGGCGTGGCGGATGATGTCCGGGTCCTCAAAGCAGCGCACGACGTGCACGATGGCGTCGCACTCGCGGATGTGGGACAGGAACTTGTTGCCCAGGCCCTCGCCGTGGCTCGCGCCCTTGACCAGACCCGCAATGTCGACGAACTCGATCACCGCCGGGGTGCGCTTCTTCGGGTTGTACATCGCGGCCAGCTCGTCAAGCCGCTCGTCCGGCACGGCGACCATGCCCGTGTTCGGCTCAATCGTGCAGAACGGATAGTTCGCGGCCTCCGCGCCCGCCTGCGTGATCGCGTTAAACAGCGTCGATTTGCCCACGTTCGGCAGACCCACAACGCCCAGCTTCATAAAACCATGCACTCCTTTGCATATCGTCATCCTGCGCCTCGCGCAGACGATTGTTTTGTTTCAACGCTTTATTATATCGCATATATCGCGAAAATACAATGCAAAAACGCCCGCCGCGCCGCCCCGCGCGCAATTTTCCCGCGCGCACATTTTGTCAGCAGACGTCTGACATTTTCGGATTTTCGCGGATTGTTAAAAATACCTTGTATCCCACGTCATATGGTGGTAAAATGGAAGAAAAAGCGGCCGTTTTCGGCGCTCGTAAACGGAGGGACCCCCTATGAAAAGACGCATCGGCATTCTCACCAGCGGCGGCGACTGCCCCGGTCTGAACGCGTGCATCCGCGGCGTGGCCCGCGCGAGCTATTCCCAGTTTGACACCGAGATCATCGGCATCCAGGACGGCTACGCCGGTCTGATCGCGGGCGACTACAAGGAGATGAAGCAGAGCGACTTCTCCGGCATCCTCACGCTCGGCGGCACCATCCTGGGCACCCGCCGCACGCCGTTCCGCAACATGCGCGTCATTGGCGAGGACAACGTGGACAAGGTCAAGGCGATGAAGGCCAACTACAAGAAGATGAAGCTGGACTGCCTCGTCTGCCTGGGCGGCAACGGCACGCACAAGACCGCGAACCTGCTCTCCGAGGAGGGCCTCAACGTCATCGGCCTGCCCAAGACCATCGACAACGACATCTGGGGCACCGACGTGACCTTCGGCTTCCACACCGCCGTGGACATCGCCACCGAGGTCATCGACCGCATCCACACCACCGCCGCTTCCCACGGCCGCTGCATGGTCATCGAGATCATGGGCAACAAGGCCGGCTGGCTGACGCTCTACTCCGGCATCGCGGGCGGCGCGGACATCATCCTCCTCCCCGAAATCCCGTATGACATCGACGTCGTGGCCGACGCCGTCCAGCGCCGCGCCGAGGCGGGCAAGGCCTTCTCCATCATCGCCGTCGCCGAGGGCGCGATGACCGTCGAGGAAGCCAAGATGAAGAAGAAGGAGCGCGCCGCCTATCGCGCCGAGATGGGCTTCAACGGCATCGCCAACCGCATCGCCAACGAGCTCGAGGCCAAGGTCGGCGTCGAGGCCCGCGCGGTCGTGCCGGGCCACGTGCAGCGCGGCGGCTCCCCGAGCGCCTACGACCGCATGCTCTCCACCGTCTTCGGCGTGCATGCGGCGCAGCTCATCGCCAACGAGGAATACGGCATGGCCGTGGGCATGGACGGCCGCAAGGTCATCCACACCCCGCTTTCCGAAGTCGCCGGCAAGACCAAGTTCGTCCCCGAGGATGCGCAGGCCGTCAAGGCCGCCCGCGCGATGGGCATCTCCCTGGGCGACTGATTTCGCCGAATTTTCCGCGTAACAATTGACAATTGCCCCGGCTTCCTTTATAATATGGTATTGGCGGCTCGCCGCCGAAGGGAGCCGGGGCTTTTTTCCCCGCCTTCAAACCGCATATGCACCCGTAGCTCAGCAGGATAGAGCGACCGCCTCCTAAGCGGTAGATGGTTCGAGTCTAAATTAGGAATACAAGTTCATATTTATTAAAATGTCTCAGTAGCTCAGCAGGATAGAGCACACGCCTCCTAAGCGGCAGTTCGTTCGAGTCCGTGGGCGGAGGAAAATTGAATATTTTTGATATATGTCCCAGTAGCTCAGTTGGATAGAGCACGAGCCTCCTAAGCCCGGGGTCGCACGTTCGAGTCGTGTCTGGGACGCCAAAA
>CALVTQ010000015.1 GCA_944362695.1 uncultured Clostridia bacterium | reverse complement strand
GCTTCTGCCGTCCCCTGGCGTCAAAGACGGGGGCATGACATCCACGAACCAACTCCGGGCTCCTGTTGTGAAAATGTAGGAGAAAATACTGACGACTGGCGCACACCCCAGGACATCTTTTCACCTTTGATGAAGCCTTTTTCGCTGGCTTCTGGCATTATTATATCAGTCTCGCATGCCTGTGTCAACGGCTTTTTGTGCATTTTGCGTACGACGCCGGTTATCCCTGCTCTTGTGTGTCGGGTGTCGTTTTCGGCTCCGGCGTGGTGACGCTCACCTGTCCGTCTCCCTCGCTGACACCCACGCCCATCGCCTCCTCAAAGAACGCCGCCGGGACATAGACGACGTCGCCGATCGTGGTGATCATCGTGTCCACGGGGATCAGCAGCCCGTCCTTCTGCCATGTGATCTGGCTGGCCGTGTTGTCGCTTGAGACCCACGTCACGGTGATGCGGCTGTCGTCCTTGTCAAGGGTGATCGTCCGTTTCGTCTGCGTGTCCTCGCTGAGCTGCTGGCTGTCTGCGGCCCATCCTAGCGCCTGCGCCGTCTCGATCAGCGGAAGCAGCAGCATGTCCTCCTCCTTTGCTGCGCCTGCGGTGACTTCCTTCCCGCCGGCCAGCAGGGCTATCGGAGTTGGCGCGTCCTCGCCGGCTTCGGCCTCTGCCGTCGCCTCGGGCTGGGTGGTCGGCGCTGCCGTGGCGGGTTCGGCGGTCGCCTGCTGCGTGGGCTGGGTCGTCGCCTCGGGCGCGGGCTGCGCGGTGCATCCCGTCATCGCCGCTGAGCCTGCGATGAGGCTTGCGGCCAAAAGGGCCTTCTTGCTGCGTTTCATTTTTGTATCCTCCTCACACTGTTTTGGGTGCTCCAGGCGATACAAAGCATATGCAAAGGGCGTCGGCATTATTCCTTCCCGGCGCCCCGTGTGTTTATCCTTCCTTCTTCTGCTGCTCGATGCGCTCGGCGAGGTCGGTCAGATACAGCCACCTCTCCTGCGCCTCCTCCAGTTCGCGTTCGGCCTGCTCCTTTGCCGTCGCCAACTCCGTGAGTTTGACAAAGTCGCTGGCGAATTTCTCGATCTGCGCGTCAATATCGGCGATCTTCGCCTCCAAATCCTCGAGTTTCTGGTCTATCGTCTCGTATTCCCGCGCTTCCTTAAACGACATGCGCAGCTCGCGCGGCTTTTCGCGCCTCTGCGTGCTCTGCGCGGCGGCCTTCTTGCTCTCGGCCTCCTCCTCGCGCTGCGCCTCGCGGGCGTCGAGGTATTCCGTGAACCGGCAGACGTATTGGTTCAGCCTGCCGTCCTCGAAGGCGAACAGCCGCCCTGCAATGCGGTCGAGGAACGACCTGTCGTGCGACACGGCCACGACCGCGCCGTTGAACGTCGAGAGATAGTCCTCCAGAATCTCGAGCGTCGCGATATCCAGATCGTTTGTCGGCTCGTCGAGAAGCAGCACATTCGGCGCGCCCATCAGCACGCTCGCCAGATACAGCCTGCGCTTTTCGCCGCCGGAGAGTCGTTCCACGGGCGTCAATTGCACGTCCGGCGGGAACAGGAACTGCTCGAGCATCTGCGACGCGGAGAATCGTCCATCCGGCGTCTGCACGTATTCGGCGATGTCGCGCATGAAATCGATCAGCCGCAGCTTGGTGTCGACCTGGGGGAACTCCTGCGAAAAGAAGCCGATCTTCACCGTGTCGCCGCGCACGATGCTGCCATCGTCCGGAGCAAGGTCGCCCGCAAGCATGCGCAGAAATGTCGTTTTGCCGCATCCGTTCGGGCCGACGACGGCCATCCGCTCATCACGCAGGATCGTATATGTGAAGTCCTTGAGCAGCTCGTGCTCGCCCATGCGCTTGCCGACGCCTTCACATTCGATGATCCGCCGCCCGAGGCGCGACGCCGTGCCGGTCAGCGCGAGCTTCTGCTCCGCCTGCGGCCCCTTGATGGCGCTCATCTCCTCAAAGCGCTGTATGCGCGCCTTCTGCTTGGTGCTTCTGGCGGGCGCGCCGCGGCGAATCCACTCGAGCTCCCGGCGCAGGATCGAGCTGCGCTTTCGGGCCTGTGCGTTTTCCATGTCGAGCCGCGCGGCCTTCTGCTCGAGGTAATACGAGAAATTGCCGTCGTGCATGTAAAGCTGACCGCCGTCGAGCTCCGCGATCCGGCTGCACACGCGGTCCAGGAAATACCGGTCATGCGTGACCATCATCAGCGCGCCGCGATACTGCGCCAGCCGCGTCTCGAGCCACTGGATCGTCTCCGCGTCAATGTGGTTGGTCGGCTCGTCGAGCATCAGCAGATCGACAGGCCGGATCAGCGCCGCCGCGAGGGCCACGCGCTTTTTCTGTCCGCCGGAGAACGTGCGCACGTCGCTCGTGAAGTCCGTGATGCCAAGCTGCGTGAGCAGGGCCTTGGCCTCGTATTCGTCCGGCTCGCCGACGTCCTTGGGTGCGTCATGGAGCACCTGCTCAACGCTCGTCCTCTGCGTATCATAGGACGGCATCTGCGGCAGATACGACACGCGCAGGCCGTTTTTGCGCATGATGACGCCATCGTCCGGCTCCTCCATGCCGCAAAGCAGCTTGAGCAGCGTCGATTTGCCCGTGCCGTTGATGCCCACAACGCCGATCCTGTCGCGTTCCCCGATGTAAAGCGTGCAGTCGGTGATGAGCTTCTTGAGCGTGTAGCTCTTTTTGATGTGTTCTGCGGAAAGTATGGCTGCCATGTGTCCCTCTGCTTATGCGTTCGCGTCCGCGGCGGGCGCGCTTTCTTCCTTATTATCCTCAGGCTGATCCGGCACAGCGGCAGGCGCTTCGTCCTTCGCTTCCGCTTCCTTGGGCATCTCAAGGGCGATGCGCGCGTCGGCCTCCGTGATCTGCTGGAGCATATCCGTGGTGATCTCGCCCTCGGTGACGGCGATGCGGTTGGCCTGCTCCTGCACGAGCTTCTCGAGCGTGTTGCGCATGCCGCGCGCGTTGCCGAAGTCGAGTCGCTCGCCAAGCGTCATATTCGTGAGCATATCGCGCACGACGGCGTTCGCCTCGTCGGCAATGATGTAGCCCTGCTTTTTCGCGTTCATCGCGAGGATGGCCATCAGCTCGTCGTCGGTGTAGTCCGGGAAGTCGATGTACTTGTTAAAGCGCGAGATGAGGCCGGGGTTGCTGGTGAGGAAGTCGTGCATCTCGTCCGTGTAGCCCGCCACGATGACCACGAGGTCGTCACGGTTGTCCTCCATGAGCTTGACGAGCGTGTCGATGGCCTCCTTGCCAAAGTCGTTCTCCATGCCCTTTCGCGCGAGCGCGTACGCCTCGTCGATAAAGAGGATGCCGCCCAGAGCGCTCTTGACGACCTCGGTCACCTTGCCCGCCGTCTGGCCGACGTAGCCCGCGACGAGGCCGCTTCGGTCGGTCTCGATCAGCTGAACCTGGCTCAGGAAGCCGAGCTGTTTGTAGATCTTGGCGACGAGGCGCGCGACGGTCGTCTTGCCCGTGCCGGGGTTGCCGGTGAAGACCATGTGCAAGCTCATGTCCATGATCTTCAGGCCGTGCTGCTCGCGCATCTTGCGCACCTTGATGAGGTTCGTCAGCGTGCGCACCTCTTTTTTGACGCCGTCAAGGCCGATCAGGCTGTCGAGCTCCGCCATCAGCTCATCGAGCGTCTTCTCGGGCGCCTCCTGCTTCTTCTGCTCGGTCTTGGCCTCCGCCTTTTTCTCTGTATGCACATCGCCCGCTCCGCCCGGCACGTCGATCTTGGCGTCGTCGCGGCGCAGCATGCCCTGCACGCCCGCATGACGCCCCGCCGCGCGCGACATCAGAAATGTGCGCAGCCCGCCCGCGTACGCCGTGATGAAGTTCAGCTCACGGCCGTTCATGCCGCCGTCCGCCTCCGCAGCGGCGTAGAGCAGCGCGCTCACGCCGTCGACGAACTGGCTGGCGCTGTTCGTGCCGTCCTTGTCGTCCATCGCTACGCAGCAGCGCAGCAGCAGCGGCGTGCCCTCGGCGAACGAGCGGTTCTTGTGGCCGATGTTCAGCGCCGCCTCGCAGCTCGCCTTGCCGATGCTCAGCACATCGCGGCTGGGAATCTCGGCGATGAACCGCTTGAGCCCGTCGCTGATGGCGTCCGTCTCAAGCGCCATCTTGAGAAGAAGCGCCTGCGTGTACATGTTCAAAAACAGCGTGATATCGCTCGCGCCAACGCGCTGCCAGTTGCCGCTTTTCACCAGCGCGTCGCAGGCGTCTGCCATCTTCGCGTAGGCCGCGCGGCCCTTTTCCATATGCGTGCTCATCGTTTTTCTCCTTTATCCTTCTTATTTTTTCGCGATGCCGAGCTTGCGGCCCACCTTGGCGAGCAGGCCCTTCAAATGCGCGATTTCTTCGCCGCTGAACAGGAAGATATCGGCCAGCGGCACCTTGTATGCCCTCATGTAATACACGAGGAACAGCCCGCCCGCGACCATGTACGAGATGACCGACGCGAGCGCCGCGCCCATCTTGCCCCACAGCGGGATCGTCACCAGATTGCACAGCATGTTGACCACGACAGAGCCCGTCAGCATGCCCAGATACACGCCCTTCTTGCCCTGCGCCAGAAGCAGCGTGCCGATGATCTTGAAGTAGCTCATGGGGATGATGCCCGCGATCAGCAGCACCGTCACCGGATAGCCCGGCAGGTATTCCGCGCCCGCGAGCAGGTAGATGACCGGCTTGCCCAGCACGAGGATGCCCACGATCATCAGGATCGTCAGGTACAGGTTGACCTTCATGCTCATGGTGACCTCGCCGATGGCGTCGTCCTTGGCCGTGCGCGAGAACAGCACCTCGCGGAACGCGTCCGGGATCAGCCAGCCGTATTCCGACAGCGACACGCCGAGCGTGTAATAACCGATCTCCGCGTCCGGTATGCCGAACATGTAGCCCATCATCAGCACATCGACGCGGTAGTTAAGCGTGAGCATCAGCGTCGTGATCATCGACACGATGCCAAACGGCACGATCTTCGCCGCGAACCGCAGATCCGCCTTCAGCGGGTTGGGCATGCGCCGCATCCTAAGCAGCGCGAACACGATGGTGATCACGTCGCCCACGACGATCAGCGCCAGTGCGATGAGGATCGTCCTGTCCATCGTGTAGAACGCGAGGATCGTGATCAGCGTGTTCGTGATGCGCGCGGTGAAGAAGATGACGTTTTTGAACTTCACGTCCTCCACCATGATCATGAAGCTCAGTTGGTTCGCCAGCACCTGAACCGGCGCGAGCAGGCAGACCGCCGTCAGCTCGAACGAATCAAAGACCGTTGCGCCCGCGATGCCGATGACCATGTAGGCGATGAACTGCAATGCGAAGATCCGCAGAAATTTATTGAGCACATCCGGCTCGCCCTGCCGCTTGTAGTATGGGTACGGCTGATACAGGCCGAAATTCGCCGTCACCGCCACGATGGAGAGCATCGAGGAGATGCGCCCCAGCTCACCCTTGAGCTCTGCGCCGAGGTAGCGATTGCTGTACGCCGACGCGACAAGGCCGATGGCCACCGCCATGATCTTCGTGAAAATCGTGAATACGTAATCGTTGTCCGTGATCTTGCGGACGATGCTCTTTACCTTCATGCTCTGCCCTTTCCGTGCCGCTTCTTCCGCTTAACACTTTATCTTATATTATACCGCGCGCGCATGCCGTTTGTAAATCTTTTCCCGTCAGCTTGCGTGCGCGTCCCGCAATTTTCTGCACCCGGTCACTGCCCGCGGCATAAGCTTTAGTGGAGCCTCACCCTGCAACGGCTCTTTTGAAAACATCACGGCCAAATGCCGTGTTCCCGATATTCGGAGGTGCGTTTTTTATGGCATGCTGCGATACCTGCTGCTTCTGCTCCTGCGGCTGCAACGGCTGGAACCCCGAATGGATGCAGCCCATCTATGGCTGTCCGGCGTCCGCTTACGTCACGGCGACCGGCGCGACGCTCGTCATTCACAAGATCGTGCTCGAGCCCTTCGGCAACCAGAGCTGCACGCCGAAGACATTCAACATTCGCGTGACCGGCCCCAGCTACCCCAATGGCGAGATCTTCTCCCTGCGCGCGGGCAGCTGCATCGAGCTCGACGAGCCGCTCGTCATCACGGGCCTTGCCGCCGGTCAATACACCATCGAGGAGGTCTTCGCCAACCCCAGCGAGTATATCACCACGATCACCGGTCCGGTCGATGGCCGCACGGTGACGCTCGCCGAGAGCACCGTCCCGACCGTCGTCACCCTCGTCAACCGCAAGCGCCTGTGCCAGCTCTGCCGCAATTACGGCTGTGGCTGCTCGTGCGGCTGCGGCGTCTGATTCAAATGCAACGGGGAGATGCGTCCGCGCACCTCCCCTTCTTTTTTATATGGCCGTCTCGCCGTCCTGCGTATTGGCGACGCGCAGGATGTCGGCCGCCTCGCCCGTCTTCGCGTCCACGAATACCCAGTACGTTTCGCCTGCGTATTGGCCGTTGAAGCCCCAGCACAGCCGCTCGCCGGATTCCTGCGGGATGACGCACAGCCGGCCACTGCGGATGTCGAGCTTGCCGGAGAGCATGTCCTTTGCCTCGGTCTGCGTGATGGCGGGCGTCAAATCGCTTCGATGCGTGTGGTTGATCAGGTACTGCGAGCATTCCGCGCCGACGACCGTGCCCGTGTCCATGCTGACCTGCACCTTCACCTGATCGGGGTACAGCAGCACGCCGTCCTGCACGCTTGCAAAGTTGACGACGACCATGCCGTCGTATTGCTGCGTGAAGCACGCTTCCATCTGCCCAAAGCCCACATCGGCGAGCCAGACCTTCGCCGCCTTGACGCATGCCGCCTGCGTGAGCCGCTGCGCGAACTCCGCCGTCTCCGGCATCATCCACAGCAGATGGCCGCCCTGCCCGGTGATTTGCACGTGAATCGTGCCCGAATCCGTGTCCGCGTCAAAGCCGAACGCCTCGAATTGCCCGCCGCTGTCCGCGCCGTCATGCACGCGATCCGCCGTCGTTCCGGCGAACTTGGCTGCGGCCTCGCGGGCCTGCTGGCGTGTCACGCGCGGTCCGGTAAGGCCGAGCGGGATGTCCCGCGTGCGCGCGTCGGAGAACGGCCCATCGTAGATCAGCGACGGATATGGAATCGCGCTGTCCTCGGCGTTTTCGCTCTCCCACGGCAGCGCCGCCTCGTCGTAGAATTGCAGCTCCGGCAGCGGCTGTGTGTACAGCGCGTCGCCCATCGCCGCGAGCTGTGCGTTCAGGCTGCGGCAGGCCGTCAGGATGCCTTCGAGCTGACTTTCGTCGTCGTCGGTCAGCATGCCGCCGCCGGATACCTGTGCCGCGAGCGTCATCACGTAATCGCCGATCTGTCCGGCGAATTTCATCGCATCCGCCGCGGAACCGGCGCTCAGCGGCAGACGGGACAGGCTGGTCTCCACATGCTGCGCGAGCAGCGCCGTCTCGCCAAGCAGCGTCACGCTCTGCTCCGCGCCCGATGCGATCAGCAGCTTTTGCAGGTTGACCTCGATATCCGCCATCGCCGCGAGGATGTCGTTCATCTCCCGCTGGCGCTGCATGCTCAGCTGTCCGCGCAGCTCCTCGCCCTGCGCGCTCTGCCATGCGTTGATGCCCAGCGATACGCACAGCGTCAGACCGAGCGCCGCCGCGGCGTGCCTTGCTGTGAATTTTCGCTCCATCGGCTTGCCTCCTCACACCGCGAACGAGTGCCGGCCGATCGTCAGCCGCACCTCGCGCGACCAGATCCACGAGGACGTCGCCGTCGATGGATTATAGTAGTAGAGACAGCCGCCGGTCGGGTCCCAGCCGTTGAGCGCGTCGCGTGCTGCGCGCCTGCTCTGCTCGTTGGGCGTCAGATTGATCTGCCCGTCCGTCACGGCGTCAAACGCGCCGCTCTGGTAGATCACACCCGCGAGCGTGTTGGGGAAATTGCTGCTTTTGACCCTGTTGAGCACGACCGCGCCGACGGCGACCATGCCGACATACGGTTCGCCGCGCGCCTCGCCGTGGATCAGCCGCGCGAGCAGCTCGACGTCGCTTGAGTACGATGAGGACGCCGAGCTCGATGCCGCGACGGCCTTCTTTGACGATATGCCCATCGCCGCGAGCGTCGCGCTGCCTGCCACGCCGTCCGCTGTCAGACCGTTCTTCTTCTGGAAGCGGATGACCGCGTCATACGTCTCCTGCCCGAACACGCCGTCGACCGTGCCGTCGTAATAGCCCCACTGCTTGAGCTTCTGCTGCACCTGGCGCACCTGCGAGCCGGTCGAGCCCCAGTAGACCGCAGCCTGTGCGGGCGGCGTCCACGCGAGCGAGACGATCAGCGCCAGTGCCGCCGCCCTGCCTAAAAAGCTTGCTCTGCGCCCGTTCACAGCAGCACCGCCCCGAATGTGCAGCCGTCCAGCCAGTCAAAGAGGCCTTGCGGGATCAAATGCGGGAACAGCATGCTGAAAAATGCCGGTGCGGCCTCGCTTGCCTGCGCCTGCTGCACGCGAACCAGCGCAAACAGCGCCAGCATCACCGCCGCAAACGCCGCGACGATGCGCACCTTGCCCTCCGGCGACAGCTGCCTTTTCTGCGGCTTGTCAAACCGGCAGCACTTGCTCCGTGTGTTGTCGTAAAAATAAATCAGGTGACCCATGTCCCATCCCCCTTTTGCAGTACGGAATAAGACAAGGGTCACCCGATATCTGTCATTTTATACGCGATTCTTGCTTACTGTTTCACGTTGATGCGAACCAGCGCGCGCTGCAGCTTCGCCTCGGCGAGCATGAGCTCTTTCTTGTCGTTCTTGGCGGCGGCGATGCGGGCCTCGGCACGCTCCTTGGCGCGTTTGGCACGGTCGAGGTCGATCTCTTCCTTCCACTCGAACGTGGTTGCGATCAGATTCGCCTCGCCGTCGAGCATCGACAGCATGCCGCCGATGCATGCCGCTTCCTTGACCTCGCCGCTCTCCAGCGTGATCGCCGTTTCGCCCGCGCCGACAGCCGACACGTAATTCGCGTGCCGGGCCAGCAGGCAGACATCGCCGTCGATCATGCGAACGCGCAGACGCTCCACGTCGCCCTCATACTCGAGGCCGTCGGGCGTGCTGATTTTCAGATGGAAGGTACTCATCAATGCTCACCCTTTTTCGCCTTAGCCACAGCCTCGTCGATGGTGCCCACGAACAGGAACGCGCTCTCCGGCAGATCGTCGTGCTTGCCCTCGATGATCTCCTTGAAGCCGCGGATGGTCTCCTTGATCGGCACGTACTTGCCCTCCATGCCGGTGAACTGCTCCGCCACGCTGAACGGCTGGGACAGGAAGCGCTGGATCTTACGCGCGCGGGAGACGGTCAGCTTGTCCTCCTCGGACAGCTCGTCCATGCCCATGATGGCAATGATGTCCTGCAGCTCCTTGTAGCGCTGGAGGATGCGCTGCACATCGCGCGCGACCTGATAGTGCTCCTCGCCCACAACATCCGGGGCCAAGATACGGCTGGTGGACTCCAGCGGATCGACGGCCGGGTAGATGCCCAGAGACGCGATGCTGCGCGAGAGAACGGTCGTCGCGTCCAGGTGCGCGAACGTCGTCGCCGGGGCCGGGTCGGTCAGGTCGTCGGCAGGCACGTAGACCGCCTGCACGGACGTGATCGAGCCGCGCTTGGTGGACGTGATGCGCTCCTGCAGCGCGCCCATCTCGGTGGCCAGCGTCGGCTGGTAGCCCACGGCGCTCGGCATGCGGCCCAGCAGCGCGGACACCTCGGAACCGGCCTGCGTGAAGCGGAAGATGTTGTCGATGAACAGCAGAACGTCCTGACCCTCGCGGTCGCGGAAGTATTCCGCCATCGTCAGGCCCGACAGCGCCACGCGCATACGGGCTCCCGGCGGCTCGTTCATCTGGCCATAGACAAGAGCGGTCTTGTTGATGACGCCGCTTTCCTTCATTTCGTTGTAGAGGTCGTTGCCCTCGCGGGTGCGCTCGCCGACGCCGGTGAACACGGACAGACCGCCGTGCTGCTTGGCGACGTTGTTGATCAGCTCCATGATCAGAACCGTCTTGCCGACGCCTGCGCCGCCGAACAGGCCGATCTTGCCGCCTTTTGCGTACGGCGCGATCAGGTCGACGACCTTGATGCCCGTCTCCAGAATCTCGGCAGACGTCTCCTGCTCATCATAGGCGGGCGGATCGCGGTGAATGGCCCAGCGCTCGACGCCCTCCGGCGCGGGCTGGTTGTCCACGGGATCGCCCAGCAGATTGAAGATTCGTCCCAGGCACTTTTCGCCGACGGGAACCGTGATCGAAGAGCCGGTGTCCACCGCCTTCGCGCCGCGCGTGAGGCCGTCCGTGCTGCTCATGGCGATGCAGCGCACGACGTCGTCGCCGATGTGCTGGGCGACTTCGACGGTCAGCTTCTTCTCTCCGTTCTCGATCTCGATGGCGCTCAGCAGCTTGGGAAGTTCTCCGTCACCAAATTTGATATCCAGTACCGGGCCGATGACCTGCACCACGGTACCGATGCTTCCTTTCGCCATAGCGTTGCTCCTTCATTCCTGAGATGTTGACAGACCACCGGCCGGTTTTGACAAAACAAACCGGAGTCTGTTTTCGTACATATCGGTTTAATGCTCCGCGCCCGCGATGATCTCGGTGATCTCCTGCGTGATGGCGCCCTGACGCGCGCGGTTGTAGCGCAGGGAAAGATCTTCGATCATCTCCGCCGCGTTCTTGCTGGCCGCGTCCATGGCCGTGCGCCTGGCGCCGAGCTCGCTGGCGACGGATTCGCACATCGAGCCGTAGATCATGCCCGCGATGTAGTTGGGCACAATGGCGTTGAACACGGTCACGGGGTCCGGCTCATAGAGCACAAGCGGGCGCAGACCCGTCTTCCGCTCGCCCTCTCCGGCCTCAAGCGGCAGGAGCTTTTCACACTTCGGCGTCTGCGTCAGCATGGAAACGAATTGCGTGAATACGATGGATACCTCGTCAAACTGTCCGCTCAGATACCCTTCCGTGATCAGATTGCTGAGGGTGAAGCAGTCCGGGATCGACACATCCGCAGCCTCGGCAAATTCCGTCGTCACGATCTCGTAACCCTTGCGGGTGAAGAAATCGACGGCGCGCTTGCCGATAGGCAGGATACAGGTCGGCGTTCCGTCCTGCGTCAGTTCGGTTACGGCCTTGAACACATTGGCGTTGTAGCCGCCCGCAAGGCCGCGATCGCCTGCGATGACGATCAGGCATTGCTTCTTCACGTCGCGGCTCTGCAGATACGGCGAGGAGAAGTCGCTGGTCGCGGCCTCGATCTCGTCAAGCGTCTCTTTGAGCTCCGTGAAGTAGGGACGGCAGCGCTCCTGGCGCTCCTTGGCACGTCTGAGCTTGGAGGAGGCGACGAGTTCCATCGCTTTGGTGATCTGCATGGTGCTCTCTACGCTCTTGATGCGCAGCTTGATGTCCTTCATCGAAGCGCCTGCCATCACAACCCCCTCCTTTCAGTTATTTTCCGAGGAAATCCTTGGTGTACTGCGTAAGCGCCGCGGCGAGCTTGTCCTCGGTTTCCTTCTCGAACTTGCCCGTCGTGCGGATGGTCTCCAGAATGTCGCTGTGCTGCGCGTCGAGGCGGGCGTACAGGCCCTGCTCGTAAGCGCCGACGCGATCAACCGGCACATCCATCAGATAGTCGTGCGTGACGGCGTAGAGAATGCAGACCTGCTTCTCCACGTCGATGGGCTGGTTGCGGCCCTGCTTGAGCACCTCAACCACGCGCTCGCCCTGCGCCAGACGCGCCTTGGTGTCCGCGTCCAGGTCAGAGCCGAACTGTGCGAAGCTCTGCAGCTCGCGATACTGCGAGTAGATGAGCTTGAGCGAGCCCGCAACCTTCTTCATCGCCTTGATCTGCGCATTGCCGCCGACGCGGGAGACCGAGATGCCCGGGTTCACGGCCGGCATGACGCCGGAGTGGAACAGCTCACTCTCCAAGAAGATCTGGCCGTCGGTGATGGAGATGACGTTGGTCGGGATGTACGCGGAGACGTCGCCCGCCTGCGTCTCGATGATCGGCAGGGCGGTCAGACTGCCGCCGCCGTATTCGGGCGCCATGCGCGCCGCGCGCTCCAGCAGACGGCTGTGCAGATAGAAGACATCGCCCGGATAGGCCTCACGTCCCGGCGGGCGGCGGATCAGCAGGGACAGCGCACGGTACGCAACCGCGTGCTTGGACAGGTCGTCATAGATGATGAGCACGTCCTTGCCCTTCTGCATGAAATATTCGCCCATCGTGCAGCCGGAATACGGCGCGATGTACTGCATCGGCGCAAGCTCGGAGGCCGTCGCGCTGACGATGATCGTGTATTCCATCGCACCGGCCTGCGTCAGCTGCTCCACGAGCTGCGCCACGGTCGAGTTCTTCTGGCCGATGGCAACGTAGATGCAGATGACGTCCTTGCCCTTCTGGTTGATGATGGTGTCGGTCGCAATGGCGGTCTTGCCGGTCTGGCGGTCGCCGATGATGAGCTCGCGCTGACCGCGGCCGATCGGGATCATGCTGTCGATGGCCTTGATGCCCGTCTGCAGCGGCACGCTGACGCTCTTGCGCTCGATAATGCCCGGAGCCGGGCTTTCGATCGGTCTGGTGGTTTCGGTGTGGATGGCGCCCTTTCCGTCGACGGGCTGGCCCAGCGCGTTGACCACGCGGCCGATCATCGCCTCGCCCACGGGGACGGAGACGACCCTGCCCGTGCGCTTGACGACGCTGCCCTCGTGCAGGCCCGCATCGCTGCCCAGGATAACGATGGAAACGGAGTTCTCCTCCAGGTTGAGCGCCATGCCGTATTCGCCGTTTTCAAACTCGACAAGCTCGTTGGCCATGCACTTTTCAAGGCCGCTGGCGCGGGCGATGCCGTCGCCGACGAGGATGATCGTGCCCGTCTCGGACTGCTCGATCTTCTTGCCGTACTGTTTGATTTGAGCCTTTATGATTTTGCTGATCTCTTCGGGTTTCAAATCCATGGGTTCACCGGCTTTCTTGTCATGAAATCAGTTGGTGTTCGTCTTGCTGTTTCAGCTCTGCGCGGACAGCGCCCGGCGCAGGTTTTCGAGCTTGGAGGCCACGGTGTTGTCGTAGCGCATGCCCTCCATCTCCACGCGCAGGCCGCCGCCGATGGACGGATCGACCTTCACGTCGACGACGACGGTCTTGCCCGTCTTCTTTTCAAGAGCAGCGACGAGCCGCGCGCGCTGATTGTCGGTGAGCGCTTCGGCGGTCACAACCGTCGCGGGCATGATGCCGTGGCTCTCGTTATACGCCTTCACATACGCGTCAAGGCATCCCTGCAGCTGGCCAAACGCGCCGCGCTCGCAGAGAATCTTCATGAAGCTCAGAAGATACACATGCACCTGCTTGGCAAACGCCTCGTCGAGCAGGCCGAGCCTCTCGCTCTTGGCGAGCGTGCGGCTTTCGATCAGCTGCGTGTATTCGGGGTTCTCGTCAAGCAGCGCGCAGACCGCCTTGAGCTGACCGAGCAGCTGCTCCTCCATCTTTTCCTCCTGCGCCAGCGCATAGAGCGCGCCGCCGTAGGTTTTCGCTAAATTCGTCACGATGCTTCACCCACGTTCTTGATGAATTCATCGATAAACGCCTCGTGATCCTTCTTGTCGATCTCGCGGTCGATGACCTGGGTCGCGATATCCAGCGCGATGCCGGACAGCTCGCCCTTGACCTCGTCAAACGCCTTGCGGCGCTCCATCTCGATCTCGGTCTGCGCGCGGCGCTTGATCTGCTCGGCCTCGCTGCGCGCATCGCCCACGATCTTTTCGGACATGGCGTTGGCGCTGTCCGTCGCGGTCTTGATCACGCGGTCGGCTTCCTCGCGCGCCCCGGCCATGCGGCTCTCGTAATCGGCCTTCATGGTCTTGGCGGCGGTCTCCGCCTTCTGCGCTTCATCGTAATGGCCTTCAATTTCGGCGCGGCGCTTTTTGATAATCGCCAGCACCGGCTTGAACAGATATTTCTTGAATGCGACCATCAGAATCAGGAGGTTGATCAGCTGAAAGATCATCGTCCACGGCGCTATGGAAATAAACGCTTGAACGTCCACGGAAGTTCCCTCCTCTCTGTCAATCCTGCCTTATGATTACACACCGAACAGATTGACGAAGGGATTGACAAACAGCAGCAGCAGCGCGATGATCAGCGAGTACAGACCGGTCGTCTCGGCGACGGCGCAGCCCATGAACATCGTGGTGGTCAGGGTGCCCTTCATTTCGGGCTGGCGGGCCATGGACTCAAGCGCCTTGCCGACGGCGTAACCTTCGCCGATACCAGGTCCGAGGCCGCCGATCATCGAGACGCCGGCGCCCAGCGCGGAACAGCCGCAGACGATTGCCTTGGCAAGAACCTGCATCATTTCCATGTTCATAAGTTAAGTTCCTCCTTTAAATTGGTTGCATGGTTTGCTTTTTTATATATGCAGCGCACGAAGCCTGTGCGCATCGCATCGGGTTTATTCCTCGCCTGTATCGGCCGCACTGGCGATGTACATCATCGACAGCATGCAGAATATGAACGCCTGCAGCACGCTGGAGAAGAAGTCAAAATACAGCGAGAGCACAGCCGGGATACCGGCAGCGAAGATCGGGATATGCGAGAGCACGTCGCCTAACGCGCCGGGCAGAAGCCCCAGCACGAGGCCCGAGAGCGCCGTCAAGCCGCCGTAGATCAGCGCTGTGATGACGCTGCCGCTGGCGATGTTGCCGAAATGACGGAACGCCATCGAGACGGGCGTCGCGATTTCGCCGATGATATTGAACGGCGTCATGATGAAGATCGGGTCGGTGTAGCTCTTGAGATAACCGCCTATGCCGTTGGTCTTGATCTTGGTGTATGTGATCAGCACGAACACGAACACCGCCCACGCCAGCACGGTCGACAGGTCGCTCGTGGGCGCGTAGCAGCCCACAAGGCTGGAGAGCGAGCAGCCAGCCGACAGCGCGAACATCGCCGCGATCAGCGGAAGATACCACGTGTTCAGATACTTTTCGCCCATGTTGCCGCCCACGAGGTTCTGCGCCGCGCCGACGATCATCTCCGCGATCACCTGACGCTTCTTCGTGGGATGCACCTCGAGATTGCGCGTCATGAAGCGCACCGCGAGGATCAGCACGAGCATCACGCCCCACGTGACGACGACCGTCTCCGTGAGCATGAAGCCGCCGAGTTCGGGGATCGAGATCAGTATTTTTGCGCCTGTGATTTCCAAATCCACGGATATCCACTCTCTTTCCTGCTCTTTTGAGCTTGCTCTTTCTATACGATGCTGTCGCTTGCTGCCGCTTATTCGTCATTGATCTGACCGGTGAACTGAAGGATCAGAATCCACAGCCTCGGGAAGACCATCGGGATGACGCAGGCCAGGCCGTCCACAAACGGCAGGGCAAACGCGATGATGCACAGCACCAGCATGCCGATCATGCGCATCTGATACGACGTGCGAAGCTGCATCGTGGCCAGCTGCTCGTCCTGCTCGCGCACGCTCGTCGCCTTGGCCACCGTCCGGCCCAGCATGTAAAAATTGAAAACCGCATAGCACGCGCCCAGCGCAGCGCCGATAACCACGGCGGGCGTGAACCGGCCGATCACCGCGTAAACGATCAGCATGATGACCGTCATCGCGCCGACGCCAAAGGCCATACGTTTCGTTTCCTTAATGACCGTATTCTGTGAATTTTTCTTCATATTTTAAGTGTTCCTCCTTAAACAATGCCAAATTCACCAATTATTTTTATTATACCATGAACAACGGTTCTGGTCAATCCATTTCCTGCCAATCTATCAGAAAAACGCACAGTCAAACGGGTCAATTGCCCCTGACCGTGCGCAAAAACACGCCATATTATGTCTTTTGCGGATGTGTATAGAGGTGTATATTCATACATGTTCTTCGTCGTTTCGATTCGCGTTGTATTGCGGCCCCAGTGCGCTGTAACGCCGCGTGATCCACTTGCACACGCCATCCAGCCCCGGATAGATCATGCGCTCGGAGATGTTGATGTAATCCAGCTTGTCGCGGATCTCGAGCTTGACCTCGCCGGGGATGACGATCTTCCTGACAGGAATGTCCTTCGAGCGCACGATCTCGCTGAGCATCACGGACCGGTCGGACACCACGGAAAACAGCGCGTATTGATTCGTGATGCGGTCGATCATCGAGCTCGGCTCAAAGAACAGCGCGTAAGGCTCGTCCGCCAAAGCGCGCATGGCCTCAAAGTCTGGCACGATGTCCTCGAGCATGCCGATGGTGAAGATGTTGCTGCCCGTGTCATGCAGCATTTTGCTCAGCGCGTCCGGCAGATACGCCTTGAAATCCGTCACGTCGAGGCACCAGATCACGCCGTCGAGGTCGTAGCGCGTCGTGTCTTCGGTCGCAAAGTGCGCGGCGACGAGCGGCGAATACGTCCAGTCGAGCAGGCGTGTGGGCAGGCCGTGGTGCTGCGCGACGGGGAGCTGCCGCCAGAAACCGGGACAGTTCACCAGATCGGCATAGCCGTATTTGCGGAAGCTGCGCAGCACGTGCGCCTCCAGCGACAGGTCGTGCGCGCAGATGCGGTTGAGCGACGGCACGAGATCCCAGCGCAGATCGGACATGCCGCGATAGATGCGGTTGTCGCGATAGCGCATGATCTTGCCGTCCCACACGTCGTCAAAGACGACCTGCTGCAGCTCGTCCCAGTTGTGAATCACGATCTCCTGCATAGCCGCCTCCTTTTGGTTTTATCTGCGGTATTTCGCCGGGCCTTCCTCGTAGAGGTTGCCGCCGTGGCAGTCGATGGCCACGATCAGCGGCAGCTTCTCCACCTTGAGCTCGCGGATGGCCTCTGTGCCAAGATCCTCGAAGGCGATGACCTTAGCGGACTTCACGCTCGTGGCAATCAGTGCACCCGCGCCGCCCGTCGCCGCGAAATAGACGCCGCCGTTGCGCCTGATGGCATCGCAGACCGGCTCGCTCCTCTGCCCCTTGCCGATCATGCCGATCAGACCGAGGTCGCAGAGCATCGGCGCGTAGGCGTCCATGCGGTAGCTCGTCGTCGGCCCGCAAGAGCCGATGGCGTCGCCGGGCTTTGCGGGACACGGCCCGGCGTAATAGATGACCTGATTTCGGATGTCAAAGGGCAGTTCCTTGCCCTGCTCCACCAGCGCGCACAGGCGCTTGTGCGCGGCGTCGCGGCCTGTGTAGATCGTGCCGGTCAAAAGCACGCTGTCGCCCGCATGCAGCTTGGCAATCTGCTCGCGGTCAAGCGGCGCTGTGATTTCGTGTGTCATGGGCGGATTCCCCCGTTTCGTCTTTGTGCTGTATAATAGGAAGCGATTCAAATCGTGGCGGTCTTGTGGCGCGCCGCGTGGCATTGCATGTTGACCGCGACCGGCAGGCCCGCGATGTGCGTGGGCATCTGCTCGATGTGTACGGCCAGCGCGGTCGTCCTGCCGCCCAGACCCTGCGGCCCGATGCCCAGGCTGTTGATGCGCTCGAGCAGTTCTCGCTCCATTTCGGCCAGCATCGGATCATCCGACGGCGTGCCGCATTCGCGCGTCAGGCTGTGCTTGGCCATGAGCATCGCGACCTCTGCCGTGCCGCCGATGCCCACGCCGACGACGACCGGCGGGCACGGGTTGCCGCCCGCCAGACGCACGGTCTCCACGATGGCGTTCTTGACGCCCTCCACGCCCTGCGACGGCGTCAGCATCCACAGCTTGCTCATGTTCTCGCTGCCAAAGCCCTTTGGCGCGGCCGTCAGCGTCACCTTGTCGCCCGGTACGATGCGCATGTGGACGATGGCGGGCGTGTTGTCCTTCGTGTTCACGCGCTCAAGAGGCGACAGCACGCTCGCCCGGAAGCAGCCGTCGCGGTACGCCCTGCGAACACCCTCCTCGATGGCCGCGTTCACGTCGCCGCCGGTGAAATGCACGTCCTGCCCGACCTCCATGAAGATGACGGCCATGCCCGTGTCCTGGCAGATGGGCATATGGCGCGCGGCAGCGAGCTCGTCGTTTTCGATCAGCTGGCGCAGCACCTCGCGCCCGAACGGCGATTCCTCTGTCTTCTGCCGCTCGCGCAGCAGATGCAGCACGTCCTCGCCGATCTCGCAGCACGCGCTCTGAAACAGATCATAAACGGTCTTCTCGACCTCTTGCACGTTGATTTCTCTCATGCCGATCCTCCGAATCTTCGGTTTTCTACGTACTTTTAATATACAGCAATTTCAAACGTTTTTCAAGCAAAAATCGCGCGCCCCGTGCCACCTGCATGCCCACTGACTGTCACAAATTTGCGCCCGACTTGCGTAAAATATTGCATCTGCCTGTTTCCTTTTTGCTCCAAACACGGTATAATAGAGGCAACAAACACTTTGGAGGAATACCATGCAGCTATCGCGTGATACCAAACGGTTTTTGATCGGCCTTTCCACGTTCACGGTCGCGCTCGTCCTGTGCGTGCGCCATTTCACGGAGATTTGGGATTGGCTGCTCAACGCCTTCGCCACGCTCTCGCCGTTCATCGTCGGCGCGTGCCTTGCGTTTGTGCTGAGCGTGCCGATGAAGCTCTTTGACAATCTGCTTTCCAAGATCGTCAAAGACGGCAAGCCGGTTCTGAGCGAAGGCAAGCGCCGCCCGCTTACGCTGGTGCTCGCCATCCTGCTGTTGATTCTGCTGATTTCGCTCTTTGCGATCATCGTCGTGCCGAATCTGGTGGATACGGTCTCATCGCTCGCCTCCGCCGTGATGAATTTCGTGCCGACCGCGCAGCAGTGGTTGGCCGATTTGGAGCTGTGGCTGCAAAAGTATCCCGAGGCGCACGAGGCCATCGCGCCGTACATCCCCGATCTCAATCAGGTGGCGTCCAAGGCGATTGGGCTGGTGCAGCAGTATGCCGGCGTCGTGGCGACCACGGTGGTCACGCAGATCTCCACGATTTTCTCAAGCGCCACGGACGTCATTGTCTCCTTCGTCTTTGCGATTTACATCCTCTTGCAGAAGACGTCGCTCTCGCGCCAGTCGCGCAAGATCCTCTACGCCTTCCTGCCCAAGTCCTTCTGCGACAAGGCGCTCTATGTCGCGTCGCTGGCGCATAAAACGTTCTTCTCCTACGTCACCATCCAGTGCACAGAGGCGCTCATTTTGGGCACGCTGTGCTTCATCGGCATGATGATCTTCGGCTTCCCGTATGCGCTTGTGGTGTCGGTCATCATGACGTTCTGCGCGCTGATCCCGATCTATGGCGCGTTCATCTCCGCGTTCATCGGCGCGTTCCTCGTGCTGATCCAGAATCCGATTCAGGCGGTTTGGTTCCTGATCTTCATCCTCGTGCTCCAGCAGCTTGAGACGAACCTGATCTACCCGCGCGTGGTCTCCACGTCGATCAACCTGCCGCCCATGTGGGTGCTGCTGGCTGTCACGGTCGGCGGCGGACTGTTCGGCATCGTGGGCATGATCACGGCCGTGCCGATCACGTCCATCGCCTATACGCTGCTGGGCGATGAAACGCGCGTGCGCCTTGTCAGCCGCGGCATACCGGACGAGCTGATCGTCCCGAGCGCGCCTAAGACGCCGCCAAAGCCGCCCAAGAGCGTCCCGGCCAAGGCCAAGCCCGCCGCCCGCAAGCCGCGCAGGAGAAAGGGACATTCCTGGTTTTGATGCATTGAAATATCACATTGGAGGTTATCGTCCATGAGCCGTTTGGGAGATTTGATTTTGCTGGAGCGCACGCGCCAGAAGCTGACCCGCAAGCAGGTGGCCAGAAAGTGCGGCGTGTCCGAAGGCTATCTCAAGGATGTCGAGGAGGGCCGCCGCATCATTCAGGATGACCAGGCGCGCCGCATCCTCAAGACGCTTGGCACCAGCCAGCGCAACGAGGCTGAG
This sequence comes from uncultured Clostridia bacterium, assembly GCA_944362695.1. Classification (GTDB taxonomy): domain Bacteria; phylum Bacillota; class Clostridia; order Christensenellales; family Aristaeellaceae; genus Ventricola. The sequence continues at coordinate 3,164 of CALVTQ010000015.1, read as the reverse complement.
TTTTCGCTCGACGAGATCGCGGCGACCGTCGATCTCACCACCCTCGCCCCGCAGACGCCGAAGCCCGCGCCCCAGCCCGTCGAGAAGCCCAAACCCGAGCCGGTCAAGCAGACCGCCGAGGAGCAGAGCGGCATCTGGCTCGACGCGCTCTCCAGCGTGCTCAAGCCCGTGCCGGTCATGAACGCCGGATGGATACAGGTCGCGCGCCGCATGGTGCCGATTCAGGACGGCAAGATCGAGGGCGCAAAGCCCGATAAGGTGGTCTACTTCCTCGCGCCGGACGATTCCATGCGCGCCATGCGCATCGAGAAGGGCGACCTCGTGCTCGTCGTGCCGCAGAATCTGCCCATCGATGGCGCAATCATGCTGGTGGAGTACGGCGCGCACCGCTGCCTGCGCCGCATTAAGCTGCTTGGCAATTCCAACATTCTTTTGCAAAGCGGCGACCGCGAGCTCGGCGCGGAGAGCGTGCACATCAGCGACATCAAGATCGTCGGCAAGGCCGTGCGCGTCGAGTTCAACCTGTAATCATTACATCAAAGCGATTTCGCGGCGCGTCCGCGGGTCGCTTTCTTCTTGCGTATTGAGGATCATATGAACAAGCTGCCCTTCCCCTTCCCGCTCGAGCCTTCGCAGACCATCCGCCTTCGCGCGCGGATTCTGACCGCCCTGCTCGCCCGTGACGAAGGTTTCTGCACCGTGCCGGTCTCGAGCATCCTGCCCAGCACGCTAAGCGAAATGCTGCGTCTGTACGACGAGCTGTTCTTCGCCGGTTTTCTGCGTCAGGCATACGGCGATCTGCGCGTGACGGTCTCTACGCGCCTGACGAGCGCCGCCGGGAAGTTCCTCTATGCCCGCACGCGTTCGCGCCGCATGGAGAACGCCGAGATCCGCATGTCCGGCGATTTTCTGTTCCGGCTGAACGAAGGCCCGTTCCTTTTGAACGGCCTGAACGTATCGACCGCGCAGGAGGCGTTCCTCGTCGTATTCGAGCACGAGCTTTGCCACGCCTTAGAGACCGCGCTGTTCGGCACGACCGGCCATAGCAAGCGCTTTTTGACGCTCGCCAACGGACTTTTCGGTCACACCGCGACGACGCACAGCCTGCCCACACGCCGCGCCGAGGCCGCGCGGGACGGTCTGCTCGTCGGCATGAGCGCCGCCTTTCCTTACCAGGGGCGCATGCTCACAGGCCGCATATCCTACATCGGCAAGACGGCGAGCGTCATGGTGCCCGACCCGCGCGGCGAATACCGCGACAGGCAGGGACGCCGCTATACGAAGTATCGCGTGCCGCTCTCCCAGCTGACGCGTATATAAAGGAAGAAATCGCCGCCTGAACGCATGATTCGGGCGGCTTTTGCTTATAATTTGGTGAATACGTATAGTTTTTTTGTAAAATTTTCTCCCGATTTGATCTTTACTGACTATCTTTGACCATGATATACTATGACCGTCGGAAAGGTCAAAAAAGATCAAACCGGGACGTCAGTCCCATGGACATAAAGGAGGATGATTTGGATGGAATCCAATCGCTTCACCCAAAAATCCCTTGAAGCGCTGCAAAGCTGCCAGCGCATCGCTCAGGAATACGGCAATTCGCAGGTTGAGCAAATTCACCTGCTCTCCGCCCTGCTCGCTCAGGAAAACGGCCTCATCGGCCAGCTCATGGACAAGCTGGGCATCGGTCTTCGTCAGGCGCAGTCCGTCTGCGATGGCGCGGTCTCCCGTTTGCCCAAGATCTCCGGCAGCAACCAGCAGCCCGACGTCTCGGCGGGCCTGAACGCCGCGCTCGCCCAATCCGAGGCCGAAATGAAGCAGATGCGCGACGAGTATATCTCCGTCGAGCACCTCTTCCTCGCGCTGCTCGAGAAGGCGGATTCCACGCTCAAGCCCGTGCTTTCCCAGCTCGGCGTCAAGAAGGCGGAATTCCTCAAGGCGCTTCAGGAGGTTCGCGGCAGCGCCCGTGTGACCAGTGAGGACCCGGAGGCGACCTACGACGCGCTGAAAAAGTACTGTCAGGACCTCGTGGAGCTGGCCCGCCAGAACAAGCTCGACCCTGTCATCGGCCGCGACAGCGAGATCCGCAACGCGATCCGCATCCTGTCCCGCAAATCGAAGAACAACCCCGTGCTCATCGGCGAGCCGGGTGTCGGCAAGACAGCCATCGCCGAGGGTCTGGCTCAGCGCATCGTGCGCGGCGACGTGCCCGACAGCCTGAAAAACAAGACCATCTTCTCTCTGGACATGGGCGCGCTGATTGCGGGCGCGAAGTTCCGCGGCGAGTTCGAGGAGCGCCTCAAGGCTGTCCTCAACGACATCAAGGGCAGCGACGGCCGCATCATCCTGTTCATCGACGAGCTGCATGCCATCGTCGGCGCGGGCAAGACCGAGGGCTCCATGGACGCGGGCAATCTGCTCAAGCCCATGCTGGCCCGCGGCGAGTTGCACTGCATCGGCGCGACCACGCTCAACGAATACCGCAAGTACATCGAAAAGGACGCCGCCCTCGAGCGCCGCTTCCAGCCGGTCATGGTCGCCGAGCCGACCGTCGAGGACACGATCTCCATCCTGCGCGGCCTCAAGGAGCGCTACGAGGTCTTCCACGGCGTCAAGATTCAGGATCAGGCGCTCATCGCCGCCGCAACCCTCTCCAACCGCTATATCTCCGACCGCTTCCTGCCGGACAAGGCCATCGACCTCGTGGATGAGGCCTGCGCGACCATCCGAACCGAGATGGATTCCATGCCGCAGGAGCTCGACGACGTGCGCCGCCGCATCATGCAGCACGAGATCGAGGAGGCTGCGCTGAAAAAGGAGGACGACGCACTCTCCCGCGAGCGTCTGGCCGTGATCCAGAAGGAACTCGCCGACATGCGCGAGCAGTTCTCCTCCATGCAGGCGCGTTGGGAGAACGAAAAGAACAGCATCGGCAAGGTGCAGAAGCTCCGAGAGGAGATCGAGCACATCGGCGCAGAGATTGCGCAGGCCGAGCGCAGCTACGACCTCAATCGCGCCGCCGAGCTCAAATATGGCAAGCTGCCGCAGCTGCAAAAGGAGCTGGCCGAGCAGGAGAAGCTCGCCGAGGAGGCCAAGTCTGACAGCACGCTGCTGCGCGACAAGGTGACCGAGGAGGAAATCGCGCGCATCGTCGCCCGCTGGAC
>CALVTQ010000014.1 GCA_944362695.1 uncultured Clostridia bacterium | reverse complement strand
GCGCTGTCCGGGGACACGTAGATCGGGATGTCGCCCACGATCAGCACGCCCTTCCTGTTGGCGTATTCGTGCAGCCTGCTCCACTGCTCCCAGAACTTGAACTGCATGTACTGCTGGAATTCGACGTCGTAATACAGCTCGCGGCGGTAGTAGTCAAGCGAGTATCCCCAGTGCAGGCGGATGTCCTGCGGCCACTCCTGATATGCCACGCCGCCGAAGAAATTCTTGACCGCCATGAACAGCGCGTAGTCGCCAAGCCACCAGCCGTTGTCCGCGACGAAGCGCTGATACGCCTCGTTGTGGCTGATGTCGCTGCGCTCATACGCCCGGCGCAGCAGCACATAGCGGTTCTCGTGCAGCTTGTCGTAGTCGATGCGTGCGGGGTCGTCGCCGAAGTCCATCGCGTCGCACTCCTCGCGCGTGAGCACGCCCTCGTCGATCAGCGCCTCGAGGTCGATCATGTACGGGTTGCCCGCGAACGCCGAGAAGCCCTGATACGGCGAATCGCCCGACTTGCCCCAGCTCGTGGGGATCAGCGGCAGAATCTGCCAATAGCGCTGGCCCGCCTTGGCCAGCCAATCGACAAAGTCATAGGCCTCCTTGGAGAAGCAGCCGATGCCGTATTTCCCTGGCAGGCTCGTGACGGAAAGCAGCACGCCGGCACGTCTTTCCATAGGTAACACTCCTTCCCATTGCATCCGATTTCATTTGTTTTGGTATCGGGCATTTTTGATTTGGGGTATATCGTAAATCCAATTCGCGCTTGGATTTGCTGCGTTTATTCTTCCTCGCCCAGCAGCAGCCTCTGCACCTGCGGCAGATCCATTTGCTCGAGCACCACGTCGGCCTGCGGCAGCGGCTCCACCGGCGAGATGTTCGATTTGATGTAGATCGTCTTCATGCCCAGCGCCCGCGCCCCGGCGATGTCGCTCCCGCCGTCGTTGCCGATCATCACGGCCTCCTTCGGGTCGATTTCGCAATCGGTCAGCAGCTTTTCAAAGAACCGCACGTCCGGCTTTTTGACCCGGCAGTCGCTGGAGAGGTAAATCGCGTCAAAGCAGTCCGCAAGGCCCAGCACGCCGATCTCCGCGCGGGTAAACAGCGCCTGCGCGTTGGAAAGCAGATACACGCCCTTCCCGGCCTTGCGCAGCACCGCAAGCAGCGCCTTTGCGCCGTCGTAGAGGCGGATGTAGCGCGATGTCAGCGCGCGGAAGTGGATCGCCGTCTGCGTCGTCAGCGTCTTGCTCGCCTTCACGCCCATCGCGCCGAGCATCGCGGCGAACACGTCCTCGATATCGATCTCCGGGTGTGCCTCGTGCGCGTCGCCGCCCGCGTTTTTCTCCATCGACGCGACAACGCGCTTATACAGAAGGTGCAGGTTCTCCGGCTCGATCGTCGCGCCGTGGGGTTTGAGCCATTCGGCCATCTGCGTCCATACGGCGGGATCGTCCTCGTCCGTGCGGATGTCCACAAGCGTGCCGTACAGGTCGAACACCACGTGCTTCACGCCCGCAAACAGTCCGCGCTTATCCTCGTCCGACATACATTATCCTCGCTTCATAGGGCCGCAGCCGTCCCGCCGCGGCGTCCTCATAATTCGCAATCAACGTCTTTGCGTTTTGATAATCCTCCGGCACATCAAACGCGGCCTCGCTGCCGGTGAAATTGCACATGACCAGCATGTGCGCATCCGCCGTGTCGCGCGTGTAGGCGAACACGTTTTCGTCCTCCGGGCACAGCAGCGTGAAGCTGCCGTCGCGGAAAACGTCGTATTGCTTGCGCAGCGTAATGAGGCGCTTGTAATAGGAAAACACGGAATCCGGGTCGCCCACCTGCGCGGCGGCATTGATGTACGTATGGTTTTCGTTGACGGGCAGCCACGGCGTGCCGGTCGTGAAGCCCGCGTTCTTCCCCGCGTCCCACTGCATCGGCGTGCGCGCGTTGTCGCGGCCCCGCCTGTATATCCCGGCCATCACGTCGCCGGGGTTCTCCCCGCGCGCCACGGCCTCGTGATAGTGGTTGATCGTCTCCACGTCGGCGAACTGGTCAACCGTCATGTGCATGTTGGTCATGCCCAGCTCCTCGCCCTGATAGATGTAGGGCGTGCCCTGCATGCCGTGCAGCATGGTCGCCAGCATCTTGGCCGATGTTTCGCGCAGCGCACCCTCGTCGCCCCAGCGCGAGACGATGCGCGGCAGGTCGTGGTTGTTCATGAACAGAGAGTTCCAGCCCGCGTTGTGCAATCCGTGCTGCCAGCGCTCAAAGCAGCGTTTGAGCTCCGGCAGGGAGAGCGGCCTGGTGTGCCATTTGTCGCCGCAGTCCTCAAGGCACATGTGCTGGAACTGGAACACCATGCTCAGCTCGCTGCCGTCCTCCGCGCTGTACAGCCGCGCGCGCTCCACATCCGCGCCCCACGCCTCGCCGACGGTGACCAGCCCTTCCTCGCGGAACGCCTCGCGCGACAGCTCGCGCAGGAACTCGTGCAGCCTCGGCCCGTTGCCGGTGATGTGATTGTCCGGCTCCTTGGCGATCTGGTCGATCACGTCCAGCCGGAAGCCCTCCACGCCCCGCTCCACCCAGAAGCGGATCATGTCGTAGAGCGCGCGGCGCACGTCGGGGTTTTCCCAGTTGAGGTCGGGCTGCTTGACGGCGAACTGGTGGAAGTAGTACTGCCCCAGATGCGGCACATACGTCCAGCAGCTCCCGCCGAACGTGGCGCGCATATCGTTGGGCGGCGTGATGCCGTCGCCGTCGCGCCAGACATACCAGTCGTGATACGGGTTGTCGCGGCTCTTGAGCGCCTCTTTGAACCAGAAATGTTCGTCCGAGCTGTGGTTGAGCACGAGGTCCATGATGATGGAAATGCCGCGGCGTTTGGCCTCACGAATCAGCTCGTCCATGTCGTCCATAGAGCCGAACATCGGGTCGATGGCGCGGTAGTCGCTGATGTCGTATCCGTTGTCGGCCTGCGGCGAGGCGAACACGGGCGAGAGCCAGATGCCGTCGATGCCCAGCTCCGCCAGATAGTCAAGCCTGCTGATGATGCCGCGCAGGTCGCCCACGCCGCTTGCGGTCGTGTCCTGAAAGCTCTTGGGATAGATCTGATAGAATACGGCGGATTTCCACCAGCCGCGTCTCGTCTTGTCGAGCATATCGCCGCCTCATTTCTGTCCGTTCCCGGTTAGTATAGCACATCCGCGCGGAAATTTCAGCCCCGCGCCGCAATCTTTCCGTCCTCAATCGCCTCGAGCATCGCATACACGCGCAGCATCTCGCCCACGCTCCACGCCTGCGCAAAGCATCCCTTGCCGCGTCCCGGCGCGCCGCCGTCGTAGATCTCCGGCAGCTGGCCCGCGCAGCCCTCGCGCAGCATCGGCCCCATCGCTTCAAGCTGCTCCCGCACGCGCGCCGCCGCTTCCGCGCTGCATCCCCGCGTCTTGAGGTACGCTAAATAATACGCACCCAGCGGGAACACCCATGCCGTGCCCTGATGATACGCCATGTCGCGCGCAACCTGCCCGCCCGCGTAGACCGCGTGATACTCGGCATCCTTGGGTGAGAGCGTGCGCAGGCCGCACGGCGTGTACAGCTCGCGCGTGATCGTGTCCACGACGCGGCGCTCCTGCTCCGGCGTGAGCATGGTGAACGGCTGCGTCACCGCCCAGACCGCGTTGCAGCGGATCTGCTCGTCCTGCGGCTCACCGCTCACGAGGTCGCGCAGCATGCCCGTCTCTTCCATATAAAACTTGCTGACAAACGACTGCTTCACAAGCGCCGCCAGCTCGCCGTAAGCCGCGCCGTCCTCGCCCGCAAGGGCAGCGAACTCCTGCATCACGCGCAGCGCGCTGTACCAGTAGGCGTTGACCTCGACGGGCTTGCCGTGGCGCGGCGTGGGCAGTATGCCGTTTACGCACACGTCCATCCACGTCACCTGATCCAGTCCCTCGCCCGCGCTGATTAAGCCGTCATCATCCATCGCAATCGCGTGCTTCGTGCCGCGTTTGTAGCCTTCCACGATCCGCGCCATCGTGGGATACGCTTCGCGGGCAAAGTCCGTGTCGCCCGTCCGCCGCACGTACAGATAGACTGTGTTGATAAGCAGCAGCGCCGCATCGACCGTGTTGTATCGCGGCTCGTCCATATCGCTCGGGAACAGGTTCGGCACGAGGCCGTCTTTTTCGTATGCCAAAAACGTGCGCAGGATGCTCTTGGCGTCCTCGGTTCGCCCCGTCGCCAGCGCGCAGCCGGGCAGGGCGATCATCGTGTCGCGTCCCCAATCGCCGAACAGCGGATAGCCCGCCACAATCGTCTTGCCGCCGGTCGCGTCCTGCCGCGTGATGTACGCATCCGCCGCGAGCGCGAGCTGCTTGGCAACCTCGTCGCGCAGGCCGCAGCCGTCCTCGATGGCGCACATGTGTTCCTTCTGTCTGCGCAGCATATCCGCCGCGTCGCGTTCTTTGCCGTCATCGCTGAAAATCAGCGCCGCGCGCGCCGTCTCGCCGGGGAGAACGCGAATCTGAGCGCGCACGCAGGCGCCCGTGAGCCCCTTTTCCGGCCTGCCGTCCTCCGCGTCCTGCGGATAGGCGAGCGTCTCCCAGATCGGCGTCATGGGCCAGAGCTGCGCGTTTTCGCTTTGCACATGCACGGCGTATCCGCCGCCGCGCACCCAGCCGCGCGCATATGTCAAATCAGCCTTCGCGCGCCGCGCGTCCTCCCTGAGGCCCATCTTGCACATGGGCATGATGCCGAGCACGCAGGGCTTGTCCGCGTCGTTTTCCACGGTATAGATCACGGCGACGGCGTTTTCCCCGCGCCCGACGGCGATCTCCCGCGTCACATGCACGCCCAGCGCGTCATAGACCCAGCGCACGCCGTGCTCCACGACGCACGAGGAAAGATGCAGATAGCCGTCCTCGGCGCTCGTCCCGTCCGCGAACTGCTGCGTGGAAAGATAGGCGCGTTCATCGCCGACCGTCATCGTCTCGCGCAGGCGATGCACAAGCGCCGCGCGTTCATTGGGCGCGGTCACGCTTGACACCAGCACGCCCATATCGCACCTCGGCGCGGAGAACGCCGCCGTCATGCTGCAATAGCCGCCGAGGCCGTTTGCGAGCAGAAAGCCGTGTTCCTCCGCGCGCGAAAGCGTGGTCATGTCCTGTCTGCCGTATACGAATTTCATGCGAAATCCCCCAAATGCTTATCTGCCGAGAATCAGCGCGCTCACCGGCGCAGCCTCTGCGCTTCCCTCTGCGTTGTACGTCCCGCGCCAAAGCCCGCTGTTCTCGCCGTCGGCCAGCACGCGCCATGTGCTCTGCGGGAGCTCGACGCGCGCCGTCTCCTTCGTCGTGTTGAAGATCATGAGCAGCGTATCATACGCGCTGCCCTCGCCGTTTTTCCCCGTGTTGTCGAGTTCAATCACGCCCACGCCGCCCATCGGATGCCAGACCGCGCGGATGCGCCCCGCCGCGTTTTCGGAGAGGTCGCACAGCCCCGGCAGCGTCTTGCGCAGCGCGATGAGGCCCTTGTAGTAATCGACCAGCGCGGCGTTTTCCTTCGCGCGCTTCCAGTCGATGCGGTTGATGGCCAGCGGCGAGCGGTACGAGTTGCGCACGCCCATCTTCGTGCGGCCAAACTCCTCGCCGGAGAGCATGAACAGGTGACCCTGACAGCAGAACAGCATCGCCGCCGCGAGCCGGTTGGCGCGCAGGATGTCCGGCGCGTTTTTGGCGTAATCGAGATTCGGGTCGAGCGCGAGCACCAGCTTATCCCAGAGCGTCCAGTCGTCGTGGCAGCAAAGATAGGTGATCGTCTGGCTCGGGGCTTTCACCGGAAATGCGTCGCCGCAGCTTACCCACCCGCGCGCGCAGCAGGCCATCCAATCGGCGTTGAACTCGCCGCCGCTGGCAAACCCGCCCGCTTTATCATTCATCAGCGTGCCCTTGATCGCGTCGCGCGTGCAGTCGCAGAACGCGCCGATGCCGCTGTCCAGCCTGCGCAGGTTGCCCTTGTCCGCGAGCATCGTGCCGCCGCGCGGGTGGCTCTTTCCGCCGCGCCACGGCTCGCCGTATAATATCTTTTCTCCCTTGCCAAAGCGCTTGTCGAGCTCCCTGCGGATTCTGTTCATCAGGTGCACGTCGAGCAGGCCCATCAGGTCAAATCGGAAGCCGTCGATGTGGTATTCCTCCGCCCAGTACATCACGGAATCGGCGATATAGCGCGCCGCCATGCTGCGCTCGCTGGCGATTTCGTTGCCGCAGCCGCTGCCGTTGCTGGCCTTGCCGCGCGGCGTCTGCCTGTAAAAATACCACGGCACGGTGTTGAACAGACAGCTGTCCAGCCCATACGTGTGGTTGTAGACGACGTCCATCACCACGCGCAGGCCGCTCCTGTGCAGCGCGGCGATCATCTGCTTCAGCTCGCGGATGCGCACCTCGCCACGGCTCGCATCGGTGGAATACGATCCGTCCGGCACGTTGTAATTGACCGGGTCATAGCCCCAGTTGAACGCATCCGGCGCGCCCGCCTCGTCAACCGACCCGTAGTCGTACACCGGCATGAGCTGCACATGCGTCACGCCGAGCGATTTGATGTGCTCAAGGCATGTGGGCATGCCGTCCATCTGCGTGCCCTCGCACGTGAGGCCGAGGTATTTGCCGCGAAGCGCTTCCGGCACGCCGCCCGCCGCGTCCCACGTGAAGTCCTTGACGTGCAGCTCGTAGATCACATCCTGCACGGGGCGCTCGGGCGCGCGGTCGTCCTCCCAGCCGTCGGGGTTGGTGCGCGCAAGGTCGATGACCATGCTGCGCCAACCGTTGAGGCCGCACGCCCGCGCATACGGGTCGCCCGCGCCGCGCGTCACGCCGTCCACCTCGATCTCGTAATCGTAATACGTGCCGTCGAGATTGCGATTGTCGTCATATGTCCAGACTCCGCGCTCGCCGGGCGTCATGGCGATGCGCTCGCGCGCAAAGCCGCCGTCGCCCGCGTCGTAGAGGCGAAGCGTCACCTGCTGCGCCGTCGGAGCCCAGAGCGTAAACCGCGTGCCATGTTCACCGCAGAATGCGCCCAGCGGCGCGTCGGTGTGAAACCGCTCGCGGAAATCTGCCGAATCAAAAACCTTATACAAGGATATCCATCCTTCCGGGCGGGACAATCACCCGCCGATGTATTTTTCACCGCTTTCACAAAAGCAAAGGACGCAGCCCGCGCAAACCGATCGATGTCTTTTGTTGCGTTCAGGCTGCGCCCTTTTATTATACAATTGACTTTGCATATCCCGCAAGATTTGTCCGCCAAATCCTGCGAAAATGCGTCAGGCGCTGCGATCTCCCGCCGCGCCCGTCCGCCAAGCCATGGGACGAACGCGGCGGGTCGCCTATCATGCAGGAAAAACGCTTTTCGATACGCAGGCGTGCGTCCGCCAAACCGCGCGTCTCACTCCTTGACCGCGCCCGTCATGCCGTTGACGTAGTACTTCTGCAGCTTGAGGAACAGCGCCGCGATCGGGATGGAGATGAGCACCGCGCCCGCCGCGAAGCTCGTGTACCAGTTGTCGATGTACTCTTTTTCAAGCATCCTCCACAGGCCGATGGCGACCGTGTACTGGTCGGCGTTCGCGCGGCAGATGACCTTGGCGAAGATGAAGTCCACCCACGGGCCGATGAACGCCGTGAGGACGGTGTAGATGACGATCGGCTTAGACAGCGGCAGCGTGATCTTGGTGAACGTCTGCCAGCGGGTGCAGCCGTCGATCATCGCGGCCTCATCGATGGCAAAAGGCGTCGTGTCGAAGAAACCCTTGGCAATCTGGAAGCTCAGCGCCGCGCCGCCGGAATAGCACATGATCAGCGCCAGACGGATGCGCGCGCCCTCGGTCAGGCCCACGGCCTTGAGGATGAAATACACCGCGATCATGGACATGAAGCCCGGGAACAGACCGAGGATCATCGCCATGTTCATAAACGGCTTGCGCATCCTAAAGCGCATGCGCGAGAGGCAGTAGCTCGCCGAGAGCACGAAGAACGCCGAGAGGATGCACGAGAAGATCGCGATGATCAGCGTGTTCATGAACATCTTCGGGAAGTTGAGGATCGTCGTGTCGGTGAAGAGCTTGATGTAGTTGTCAAGCGTGAACGCCTTCGGGAAGAACGTGCTGACGTAGCTGCCCTTCTCCGCGCGGAAGCTCGTCATGATGACCCAGAGCACCGGGAAGACCCAAATCGCCGCGAGAATGGCGAGGATGGTGTGAACGATGATGTTGTTGCGCAGGCGCACGGCCTTCGCGCTGTTTTGCTTACTCATGGCTTAGAATCCTCCCTCCTCCTTGTAGGACTTGCTGTTGCGGTAGACCAGCAGCGAGCCGATGGCAAGGATGATGAACGTCAGGATGCCGACGACCGCGCCGATGTTGTAGTACTGCTTGTCGATGGTCAGCTTGTAGAGCCACGTGACCAGCAGGTCGGTCTTGCCCGCGGTGGAACCAAGGTCGGTGACCGGGTCGCCGCCGGAGAGCAGATAGATGACGTTGAAGTTGTTGACGTTGCCGGTGAAGGTCGCAATCAGGTACGGCGTGGTGACGTAGAACATATACGGCAGCGTGATCTTGAAGAACTGCTGCACGGGCGTCGCGCCGTCGATGTCCGCGGCTTCGTAGAGGTCAGCCGGGATGTTCTGCAGCACGCCGGTGAGCTGCAGCAGCGTATACGGCACGCCGACCCAGATGTTGATGACGATGACCGTCACGCGCGCCCAAGTCGGGTCGGTGAAGAACGGCAGGCTCTCGCCGGCTTCAAGGAAGCCCATCGTGCGCAGCAGCACGTTGACCGCGCCCTCCGGCTGGAGCATCGTGCGCATGATCAGCAGCGACACGAACATCGGCATCGCGCAGGAGATCACGAAGCAGAAGCGCCAGAAGCCCTTGGCCTTCGTGTCCTTGCGGTTGATCAGGATGGCGAGCACCATGCCCGCAAAGTAGTTGGTGAACGTCGCAAAGAACGCCCAGACCAGCGTCCAGCCCAGCACGCTCCAGAACGTGGAGCCCAGCACGGAGCCGGAGTCAAACAGGGTCGCGAAGTTCTGGAGGCCGACCCAGTCAAAGAGCACGAGGTGGTTGTCGATCTTGCTGTAATTGGTGAACGCCATGAGGATCATGAAGATCAGCGGCAGGATCGTCAGCGCGCAGATGAAGAACATCGACGGCGTCATCAGCGTGCGGTAGAGGTTCTCGTCAAACAGATCGTAGATGTCATCGGCAAAGCTCTTGACGTGCTTGCCGTGCTTCTTGCACAGCTCGACGGTGTAGGCGGATTTCATCGTGCCGCGCCAGATCCAGAACATGACCAGCGTCAGCAGCACCGTCGCCACGCCGTAGAGCAGCATGAGGATCGACTGGTCGCCCTGCGTGTAGAGGTAGACCTGAAGCTCCTCGTTCCAGACCTCCTGCTGCGTCGCGCTGCCCAGCGTGACGAGGTTCACCAGGTTGGTGAAGCCGTAGCGGATCATGAAGAAGATGTAGGCGATTTCCGTCGCCAGGAAGATCAGGCCCTTGGCGATCTGGCCGTTCACGATGTTGCCGTAGCCCATGATGACGGCCGAGAGCTTGGTCGCGGTGTTGCCGTCGCGAAGCGCCTCGGTCACGGTGCAGGTGTGCGCGCCCTCGACGTAGCGGGTGCGCCTTGAAATCGTCGTCATTGCCTTTCCCTCCTTAGCTGATGCCGTCGCTGTTCATCGCGGCGTTCATGGCATCGGTCTGCTCGGCAGCGTTGTCGTGGGTGACCGTGCCGTTGCGGATGGACTTGCCCATGTTCTCAACCGGCGTCCAGCAGTTGCCCATCGCGGAGACGAACGGCTGCAGGATGCTCGTGCGGTCGAACGTGTCGTTCTGCGCGATGCAGACCGGGTCGGCCTTGATGTCCTCGGCCTCAAGCAGCTCGGTGTTGCACGGGATGACGCCGCGCAGCTCGAAGTGCAGCCTCTGCGCCTCGGCGCTGCCCAGATAGATGGCCAGCTCGACGGCGGGCACCATGTATTTGCTGTGCGCGTTGACGCCGATGGCCTTGCTGCCGGCGTAGGCCATCATCTGCTTGGTCTCGCCGTTCAGGGTGAAGGCCGGCAGCGCCGCCGCGCCCATGTTCTCGCCCAGAATCTCCTTGATCGAGCCGGAATCCCAGCTGCCGGTGAAGATGGCGTTGATGCTGCCGTCGCGAAGGCCCGCCATGCCCGCGCCGTCCGCGTCGATGACGAAGTTCGGGTTGTTCACGAGGTCGATCAGGTAGTTGGTGACCTCATACGCCTTCTCGCCCGTGAAGTCGACGCCCAGCTCCTCCTGCGTGCCGTCGCCGAAGAGCGTGCAGCCGTTGGCAAAGTAGAAGCTCGGCAGATACCACGAGTTGGTGAACGGGAAGGAGACGACGCCCTTCTCGAGCATGGTATCGAGGCTCTTGATGTCCTCCTCGCTGAACACGCGCTTGTCGTAGTACATGTACCACGTGTTGGTGGTGTACGGGATGCCGTAGAGGCTGCCGTCGATGGTGATGGAGTTGAGGATCGCCTCGGAGTTGCTGGAGGCAATCTGCTCGGCGTACTTGCCGCCGAAGCGGGCGAGCGCCTGCGCGTCGGTCATCTTGGTGATGTTGTCGTTGGCGAACATGAACACATCCGCACTCGCGCTCGGGTCGGAGGACACGGTGTCCGCCGCCGTCGCCTCATCGGCCACGCCGTAGACAAACGTGATGTCCCACTCGGGATGGAGCGCCGCGAAATTCTCGCAGCAGGTTTGCAGCCACTCGCCGCTGGCCTTGCTCTGATCCTC
>CALVTQ010000013.1 GCA_944362695.1 uncultured Clostridia bacterium | reverse complement strand
TCGCTTTAACTGCCAGAAAACTGGTCCGGTTGGTTTTTCGACTGCTGAAAGACAACCGCCTGTATATCCCGCCGGAGGGCTGAGCGAACCGTTTGCCGCTCTGGTGTTCATGCCCTGTTTCAAATTTTCTCAGGGGCAGGGCTTACATTGGTGTTGCCTTTTTGCTTCTAACATCCTGCTTTGTGCACTGTTTTACTCAATTTTTTCTTGCATCACCCTCTTGACTTCATACCATTGGACTTTTCAATTGTCCTTTTACTTGTCCTTGTCCATCACCGTGCGCAGGAAGGCGCGCGTGCGCTCCTGCTGCGGGTTTTCAAAGAACGCTTTCGCGTCGTTCTGCTCCACGATGCGCCCGTCCTCCATGAAGATCACCTTCGTGGCGACATTGCGCGCAAAGTTCATCTCGTGCGTGACCACCAGCATGGTCATGCCCTCGCCCGCCAGATTGCGCATCACGGCGAGCACCTCGCCGATCAGCTCCGGGTCGAGCGCGGACGTAGGTTCATCGAAATAGATGATATCGGGATCGGCCGCCAGCGCACGCGCAATCGCCACGCGCTGCTGCTGTCCGCCCGAGAGCTGGCTGGGATAATGGTCCATGCGGTCCTGCATGCCGACCTTCTCAAGCATCCGCCTGCCGATCTCCTCGGCCTTGGCGCGGGGCATCTTTCGGGCCACGATCAGGCCCTCCGTCACATTGCCCAGCGCCGTCCTGTTGGCGAACAGGTTGTAATTCTGGAACACGAACGCCGTCCGCTTGCGGATGCGCGCGATGTCCTTCTTGCTGGTGTGCGCCAGGTCAAAGCGTTCGCCGTCGAAGATCATCTCGCCCGCATCGGCGCGCTCCAGATAGTTGATGCAGCGCAGCAGCGTCGTCTTGCCCGAGCCGCTCGGCCCGAGAATCGCCACCACGTCGCCTTTCTTCACGTCAAGATCGACGCCGCGCAGAACCTCCGTCTGTCCGAACGCCTTGTGAATCCCTCTGATCTCGAGCATGGCTTACCTCCTCGTCCCGCCGTACGCGCCCAGCCGCTTCTCGCCCCAGCGCTGCACCCACGTGAGCACCGTGGAAAACAGCAGATAGATCAGGCCGACCTCGACGTACAGCGCGAGCGGCTCATACGTGCGCGCCACGATGCGCTGCGTCGCCATGAACATCTCCATGACCGTGATGTTCGCCGCCAGCGACGTGTCCTTGACCATCGCGATCAGCGAGTTGGAAAGCGGCGGGAAGGCCGTCCTCAGCGCCTGCGGCAGCACGATCCTGCGCATGATCTGAAGGTAGTTCATGCCCACGCAGTAGCCCGCCTCAATCTGTCCGTGCGGCACGCTTTCCAGCGCGGCGCGCATCGTCTCGGCGCAGTACGCGCCCTCGTTGATGGAGAACACGAGAATCGCCGCGGGGAACGGATCGAGGATGATGCCCACGCCCGGCAGGCCGTAGAACACCACGAACAGCTGCACCCAGCAGTGGCGTGCCGCGCACGACCCAGATGTAAAACCGCATCAGCGGCGTCAGGATCTTCACATGCGCGAACTGGATGAGCGCCGCGATGACCGCGATGACCATCGCCAGCGAAAACGAGATCACCGTCAGCGGGATGGTCATCGTCAGGCCCGGCAGCAGGATCTTCGGGAATGAATCAATTAAAATTCCGATCAGTCTTTCATTCATACGCTTCTCTCCTCGCGCTCTATTGTACGACAAAAAGCCTATTATGTCCAGTCGCTCTTTCAAATAAATGGCTATGCTCGTCAGGCATAGCAGCGCGCCTTTCTTTCGCGATACGCAAAGGAAGCCGGAGCCCGCACATCGCAAGGCCCCGGCCTCATTTTTTTCACATTTTATGGAACACACGTCCCCGGCGGGCGTTTTTCCTGCCCAGCGCTCATAAAATCCTCGTTAAAAAATTTTACTCATTGTGGGACGTCGCGCGGTTGAGCGCATAGATGACCGCGATGATGACCGCCATCACGCCGAAGATCGTCAGCATGCCCTCGCCCATGAAGCGCAGGGAACCCACAAAAGCAGCGAAATCGAGCTTCATATTTTCACCCCGTTTCCATTACACCAGCGGGCCGACCATCGCCAGGATGATGCCGCCCGCGATCACCGACGCGACCTGACCGGCGACGTTCGCGCCCGCGGCCTGCATCAGAATGAAGTTGTAGGGGTCCTCGTCCTTGGCCATCTTGGCGATGACGCGGGAGGACATCGGGAAGGCGGAAATGCCCGCCGCGCCGATCATCGGGTTGATCTTCTTCTTGCTGAACACGTTGATCAGCTTGCCAAAGAGCACGCCGCCGAACGTATCGAACATGAACGCGACCAGGCCCAGGCCCAGGATCATGAGCGTCTCCGGCACGAGGAAGCTCTCCGCCTGCATGCGCACGGCCACCGTGAGGCCCAGCATGAGCGAAATCAGGTTCGCCAGCACATTCTGCGCGCACTCGCTCAGGCTGCGCAGCACGCCGCACTCGCGCAGCAGGTTGCCGAACAGCAGGACGCCGACCAGCGCCACGGAATCGGGCGAGACGAGGCCCGCGATCATCGTGACCACGATCGGGAACAGGATGCGCGTGCCCTTGCCGATCTTGCCCGGCGTGTATTCCATGCGGATCATGCGCTCTTTCTTGGTGGTGATGAGCTTGATGCAGAACGGCTGCACGATCGGCACCAGCGCCATGTAGCTGTACGCCGCCACGATGATGGCTGCCGTGTAGTTGCTCTGCAGCATGTTGGACACGAAGATGGACGTCGGGCCGTCCGCCGCGCCGATGATGGCGATGGACGCCGCGTCGCGCAGCTCAAAACCGAACAGGCTGGACATCGAGAGCGTGAAGAAGATGCCAAACTGCGCCGCCGCGCCGAAGAGCAGCAGCTTGGGATCGGCCAGCAGCGGGCCGAAGTCGATCATCGCGCCGATGCCGATGAACAGCAGCAGCGGGAACAGCTCGTTGGCCACGCCCGCCTGGAACAGCGTCTCCAGAACCTCGACCGCGCCGGAGTTGGGCAGGTTGCAAAGGATGCAGCCAAAGCCCATCGGCAGCAGGAGCGTCGGCTCCATTTCCTTCTTGATCGCCAGATAGATCATGATGGCGCCGATGGCCCACATGACAACCATCTGCGGCGTCAGCGCGGCAAAATTGCCCAGAATTTGCGACATGTTTTTTCCTCCGTTTCATTTCCCTGCCCGGCTCGCCGTCCGGGCGCATTTACCTTTCTATCATATTCCATTTTGCCGTTTATTGCAATATTTGAACTTTAATTTATGAAATCCGTTTTAATTGACCTTCTTTGATTTTATGTCGGCGCATTTCGTCCGCATAGCCGCGCGCTTCCCCGCGCACAATGATGCGCAAGGAGTGTGATACCATGAACCCTTTTGATCAAAAGCCCATGCCGCTTGACAGGACGTTTGAGTCCTTCTGCGCCCTCTACCCCGCCGCCTATGACCCGATGACCGTCGACCCGTACACCAAATGCCGCATCATTCTAATGAACGGCACGGAATTCGAGGCCGCGTATTTTTCGCACAACATGGCGCGCCACTGCGAGGACCCGGAGCTGCGCCGCGAGCTGGCGATGATGCGCCGTGCCGAGCAGCAGCAGCAAAAGAAGCTCTCGTGCCTCAAGCCGATTCACGAGACCGTGCTCGAGCACACCATCGGCTATGAGCAGCTCGCCGTCGACCTGACCGCCCACCTCGCCGGGCGCGTATCGACGCCGCAGAGCAAGGCCGCACTCGACCTGGCGCTGCTCGAGGATTTTGACCACCTCTACCGCTACGCCGACCTCATGGAGATGGACACCGGCGAGCACGCAGAGCGCCTCGTGGGCCGCTACACCGAGATCATGCCGGGCCGCCCGACGATCAGCGAGCACCGCTTCCCCGCCGACGGCATCCCCAAGCCGCTTGGCAAGGACGCGCCGCTGTTTGACAAGCTCGCCGCGTGCATCATCACCGCCGCCGAGCAGCAGACGATGAACTACTACATGAACGTCAACGGCTTCTACAAAAACGATCTGGGCCGCAAGCTCTATCAGGAGATCGGCATGATCGAGGAGCAGCACGTCACGCAGTACGAAGCGCTCCAGGACCCGACGGCCACGTGGATGGAGAAGCTGCTGATGCACGAGTATACCGAGTGCTTTCTGTACTGGTCGTGCATGCAGACCGAGACCGACGACCGCATCCGCGCGCTGTGGGAGCGCCATCTCGCGCAGGAGATTGCCCATCTGCACAGGGCCGCGCAGCTTCTCGAGAAATACGAGGGCAAGCACTGGCAGCAGGTCATCCCCGGCGGCGCGTTCCCCGATCCCATCCGCCTCGAGTCGAACATCGACTACGTGCGCGGCGTGCTGCACAGCGTACAGCTCACCTATAAAAAGGCAGACCTCAAGCCCGTGCAGGCACTCGCGCAGGACGACCCGTTCTTTGCGTATCAGGATACGGTGCACGCGCGTCTTGACCACGTCGCCAGCCACGCCGTCATCGACAGGACGATCGCCCAGCTCGGGCAGGATTACCGCTTCCAGACCGCGCCGCACCCGATTGCGGAATTGCAGCTTCGCGGCGTCGACAACACGCAGATCGGCCGCGACCCGAGGATTCCGGGGTATACCTCCGTGCAATAAGCGAATCCATTTATATCAGAAAAAACCGGCGCCCTTCCGCGTGGAAAGACGCCGGTTTTGCTTATATTCGGTTGACAAGGAACAGCCGCTTTACACCTTAATCAGCTCATACTCCCTCGTGCCCAGCCCGATCTTCTCGGCGTGCTCGAGGCAGCTGCGCCACTCGCTCTCCGGCGTGCTGTTGGTGAACGGGTCACCCCAGTCGGCAACGCCGGGCTTCTTGAGGTTGTCGGCGAGCTGGCTGTGCGGCATGGGGTTGGCGGCCATGCACGCATCGACGCACGCCTGATCGAGCGCCAGCGGATCAAACGATGCGAACATGCCGATGTTGGGCAGGATCGGCGCGTCATTCTCCGCGTGGCAGTCGCAGTTGGGCGAGACGTCGACGATCAGCGAGATGTGGAAGCACGGCCTGCCGTCGACCACGGCCTTCGTATACTCGGCCATGCGGCGGTTGAGCAGCTCGTTCGCGTCGTCGTTGTCAAAGATGATCGCATCGAAGTTGCACGCGCCCAGGCAGCGGCCGCAGCCCACGCAATTGTCCTGATTGACGCGCATCTTCCTCGCCGCCTCGTCAAACACGAGGCCGCCGTTAGCACATTCCTTCTGGCATTTCTTGCAGCCGCGGCACAGGTGCTCGTCGATGTGCGGCTTGCCGCTGGAGTGCTGCTCCTTCTTGCCCGCGCGCGAGCCGCAGCCCATGCCGATGTTCTTGATCGCGCCGCCGAAGCCCGTCATCTCGTGGCCCTTGAAGTGCGTCAGGCTGATGAACACGTCGGCGTCCATCACCGCGCGGCCGATCTTGGCCTCCTTGACGTATTCGCCGCCCACGACCGGCACGGCGATGTCATCCGTGCCCTTGATGCCGTCGCCGATGATGACCGGGCAGCCCACGGTCAGCGGCGTGAAGCCGTTCTCCCATGCGCAGTACAGGTGCTCGATAGCGTTTTTCCTGCTGCCGGGGTACATGGTGTTGCAGTCCGTCAGATACGGCTTGCCGCCCAGCTCCTTGACCACGTCCACCACAGCGCGGGCGTAGTTGGGACGCAGGAAGCTGATGTTGCCCAGCTCGCCGAAGTGCATCTTGATCGCCACAAACTTGCCGTCCATGTCGATGCTGCCGATGCCGGCCTTTTTGATCATCTTCTTGAGCTTGATGGGCAGGCCGTCGCCGTAGGCCTGCGTGCGGAAATCCGTAAAATAAACCTTGGCTTTTTCCATCGTGTCGTCCTCCCCGTCTGCTTTGTGTGCTTATAAAAATACCCGGAAGTCGCCTTCCGGGATATATGCTGCTGTCACCCGCCCATGAAGGACGCCGCAAATCAGCCCTCGACGGCCTCCTTGAGCGCCTTGCCCGGCTTGAACATCGGAGAGCGGCGCGCGCCGATCTGGATCTCCTCACCGGTCTTGGGGTTGCGGGCCTTGCGCGCCGGACGCTCCTTGACCTCAAAGGCGCCAAAGCCAACGATCTGCACCTTCTCGCCGTTCTTCAGGCTCTCGGCGATGATGTCGCTCATGGCGACCAGCGCGGCCTCGGCATCCTTGCGGGTCAGGCCCGCCTTCGCGGCGATGGCCGCGCTCAGTTCATTCTTGTTCATGACTTGAAAATCCTCCTTAAATCAAAGCGCGTACTTTGACGTGCTGCTAGCATAACTCGCACATATTGGCGACTATGACATATTCTACATACAAACCCTGTTTCCTGCAAGAGGTTATGGGAAATTCAAAAAAATTTCATAATTTCTTACGCTTTTTTGGCATTTTCTTCAGCGCGAAGCCGGTCGATTTCCGCTCCGATCGCCGAACGCAGCGTGATCTCGCCGTCGATTCCCATCGCATGAGAAAGCGTCGCCGCCGCCATGAGCACGTCGCCCAGCTCCTTTTCGCCGCCGTCCGCCGCCTCGAGCCTGCCAAGTGCATCGCGCATCGCGCGCACGGCTTCGTCCTTCGTGACGCCCTCACCCTTGGCCTGCATCTCGCGCTTGACGATCTTCTGCGCGCGCATGAGGCCCGGCAGCGTCTGCGGCACATCGAGCACGCGCTCGAGCGCCGTCTGCTCGCCGCGTTCGCGCTTTTTGACGCTTTCCCAGACGCCCATCACGGCGTCCGCGTCCTTGGCCGTCGCCTTGCCGAACACGTGCTCATGGCGCGTGATCATCTTGTGGGCGGCCATGCTGGTCACGTCGCGGTCGGTGAAATCGCGGTGCTCCTCGCCGATGCAGCTGTTGAGCACGACCTGCAAGAGCACGTCGCCCAGCTCGTCGGCGATCTTCATCGGGTCATCGCGGTCCATCGCCTCGGCGGCCTCGCAGGCCTCCTCGATCATGTACTGGCGCAGCGTGTGGTGCGTCTGCGCCCTGTCCCACGGACAGCCACCCGGCGCGCGAAGCCGCCTGATGACCTGCACAAAGTCCTCATAACTCGCCCTGCTGCGCTCGTATACGCTGACCGCCGGCACGAGCACCGCCGTCCTGTGGTCGTAATGCGCCTGCCTGTCGATCTCACACAGCGGGATGGGCGTGGCCTTCGCGCCATATACTGCGGCGTTTTCCATGAAGTAGACCGTCGTCTCGTCGTCAAACAGGTCGCCGAGCCAGAGCTTGACGTCGCTGGCGAGATAGCGGTTGTCGATCTCGGTGATGACCTGCGGGCAATCGGCCTGCACGCGCATCTCCTGCGTGGACAGCGCTGTCACCGTGCGCAGATTCTCCGTATTCACGCCAAAGGAAAGCACAGCGCCCGCCGCGCAGCCGGCAAGGCTCACGCCGCCCGCCGCCTCGAGCGTCACCCCATCCTCGGGATGCCCAGCCAGATAGCGCACGGTCGCGTCGCTCGCCGGGTCGGCCACGGCGTAGCACAGCCGCTTTGCGCCCTTCGCGCGCGCGATCAGCTCGCCCGCCGCCCGCTCGCAGAGCTCGTCGAAGTCCTCGCACTGCTCATACAGCGCATCGAGCGTGTCGTAGGCGATGCCGTTTTCATCGAGCCACGCCGCCGCGCCGTGCCGCGCCGTGCGCAGGATCAGCGCGTCCGCCTCCCGCATCGCGCGCATCGCGCCCAGCGTCAGCAGCTCGCCGTCGTCCGGCCCGAGCGGGGCTATCGTTATGATATGCTGATTCATGTCGATTATGCCTGTCGCCCGCCGTCACGCCTTGTCATCGTTGAGCACGCTCTCGATGATGAAGCGCGGGCGGCGCTTGGTCTCGTTGTAGATCTTGCCGATGTATTCGCCCACGATGCCAAGGCTCAAAAGCTGGATGCCGCCGATCAGCCAGATGGAGCCTATCAGGCTCGTCCAGCCCACGGACGTGTGGCCCAGAATCTTTGCGATCAGCGCGTAAAGAAGCATCAGCAGGCTTACGAAAAACACGATGACGCCTGCGCTGAACACGAGGCGGATCGGCTTGACCGAGAAGCTCGTGATGCCGTCCGCGGCGAAGGCGAGCATCTTCTTGAGCGGATACTTGCTCTCGCCCGCAAAGCGTTCGGCGCGCTCGTAGGTCACCGTCGTCCATTTGTAGCCGATCTGCGGCACGATGCCGCGCAGGAACAGGTTGACCTCGCTGAACTGCGCAAGGCCCTCGACGGCGCGGCGGCTCATCAGGCGGTAGTCCGCGTGGTTGAACACGATGTCCACGCCCAGCGCCTTCATGACCTTGTAGAAGCCCTCGGCGGTGAAGCGCTTGAAGAACGTGTCGGTCTCGCGCTTGCTGCGCACGCCGTAGACGACCTCATATCCCTCGTGATAAGCGTCGACCATCGCATCGACGGCGTTGATGTCGTCCTGCAGGTCGGCGTCCATGGAGATGATCATGTCGGCATAGTTGACGGCGGTCAGAAGACCGGCCAGCAGCGCGTTCTGATGGCCGCGGTTGCGCGAGAGGTTGACGCCGGAGAAGATGCCCGGCTCCTTCTCGTGCAGCTCGCGGATGATCGGCCATGTGTTGTCCGATGAGCCGTCGTTGACGAACATCACGCGGCTCGCGTCGCTGATCTTGCCCGCCTTGCGCAGGGCGAGAACCTTCTCGCGCAGGCGCTTGCTCGTCTCCGGCAGCACCTCCTGCTCCTTGTAGCACGGCACGACAATATACAGTGTCTTATTGTCAAGCATGGGAATCCCTCGCTTTCGTGGTTATGCCTGCACCTTATCTCTGTTCATACATTGGCGGCACGCCCTGTGCGCTTGTCTGCTGTGCCGCGCCGGAATTGCCGCGCCCGAGCAGGCTGTCGCGCAAAGCGGCCATCTCGCTGGCGCTGCGCGAGAGCGCCACGGACGCCCCGCTGAGGATCTTGTCCACCTGCATGCACGCCTGCGAGTAGATGCTGTCCGCATCGTGCTCGGCGCGCTCGCGCGTCTCCATGGCATAGGCCTGCGCGCGGCGGGTGATCTCGCTGTCGGCGACGAGCTGCTGGGCCTGCTGCTGCGCCGCGAGGATGATCTGCTCAGCGCGGGTCTGCGCGTCCTCGATCTGCGCGTTCGCGTCGGCGAGCGCCTTCTGGCTCACCTGCTCGCTGTAACGGTCGGCGTCCTCGCGGATCTTTCTGTCGTATTCGTTGGCCTTGGCGACGGTCTCCTTGTAGATCTTCTCCGCGGCGTCGGCCATCTTGTCGGCCTGCTGCTTGCCCTGGTCGATGATCTCCTCGCCGCGCTGGAGCACCTCCTGCGCCTGCACGACGGCCTTGGGCAGCGCGATGCGAAGCTGGCCGATCAGGTCAAGCAGCTCGCCCGCGTTGACGATGTTCAAATCGCGCTTCATCGGCACGCGGTAGGCGGAGTTGAGCTTCACCTCGATCATGTCGATCACGCGCTTCGCCTGTGTGATGCTGGTGTCCGCCGTTGCGGCTCTGTGCGCCTCCCTGCTCATCGGGCGCTCCTGCTGCTGATCCATGTTTCCTCCTTATGGTTTGAGATGCCCGAGCGCGCCCATGACGTCGTTCGCCATGCCCTCCGGCACCAGATTTTCGATGTCCCCGCCGAACGCCGCAATCTGGCGCACGATGCTCGAGGAAATGTTCGCGCAGTCCTCAGACGTCGTCAGCAGCAGCGTCTCCACCCCGCCGAGCATCCTGTTGATCTGCGCCATCTGATATTCGTTTTCAAAGTCGCCCAGGGGTCGCACGCCGCGAACGACGGCATCCGCGCCCACATCGGCGGCGCACTCGATGAGCAGCCCGCCATGCTTGATGACGCGCACGTTGGACATCTGCGCGCACGCCTTTTTAAGCAGCGCCACGCGCTCGTCCGGGTCGATCGCCCCGCGCTTGTCCGGGTTGTGCATCACGGCCACCACAAGCGTTTCGCACAGCTTTGCCGCGCGCGCGATGATGTCCATGTGCCCGCGCGTCACCGGGTCAAAGCTCCCCGGATACAGCAGCGTCGCCATCGCCGTCCCCCTTCCCGCGCCGGGCGAATGTGATCTCCGTGTCGCCGTAGCGGCGGATGTCAAACGCCTCAAAGCGCGCGTCCAGCAGCGGCGCCATGCCGCGCCTGTGCTCCACGACGATCAGGAATTCGCCAGCCAGCAGCCCCTTATCATAGAGTGCCGCACAGATTTCGCCGGTATTCTCCATTTTATACGGCGGATCGAGGAACACCACGTCAAAGCGCTGCCTCTCGCGCGCGAGCAGGTCCATCGCCGCGCGGTAGTCCCGCGGGATCAGCCTGCATTTGCCGCCAAGGCGCGTGCTTTCCATGTTCTTCTCGATCGCCGCACACGCCGCCCTGTCCATATCCGCCATCACGGCCGATGCCGCGCCCCGGCTGACAGCCTCCAGCGACAGCGCGCCCGTCCCGGCGAACAGGTCGAGCACCCGCGCGTCCGCTATGTCCCAGCGGATGATGTTGAAAAGCGACTCGCGCACGTAATCCTGCGTGGGCCTCGTCCGCGCTCCCGCGGGGGCCGTCAGCGTCCGGCCGCGCGCTGTGCCGCCGATGATTCTCATCGTCCGTTATGCTCCTTCGTATCGTCTGCAAATATCGATTATAACAGAATTTTCCTGTCTTTTCAAGCCTTTCGCCCGCCCGAATCAGATCAGTTCCTTGCGCTTGTGCTTGTTGTCGTCCTTCGCCTGCTGGCCGTAGTGGACCTGATTCTGCGTGCCGATGAGCTCCTGCGCCAGGCTCTTCTTGGCCGCCTTCTTCACGGCGACCTTCTTGGCGCGCCTGTTCATCTTCGCCTGCTTCTCATACGCCGCCGGGCCGCGCAGATAGCCCACCATGTACGTCGCCGGATACAGCAGGATGAACAGCGGGCAGAGCCTGTCGATCAAGCCCGTCATCTTCAGCGGGTTCTCGAAGAAATTGATGAAGACCATCACGATCATGCGCACGAACATGCGGATGTAGTCCACCGCGCCCAGCGGCTGGGTCTGCATGTACGCGCCCAGCGGGGCTATCAGATCCTCGCGCACGGCGTAGGTCTGCGACAGCCACGCCGGCAGATCCTGGAGCCCGTAGGTGTAGTCGCGCGCAGTCAGGCCCAGATACAGCGCCATCACAAACGGCACGCCGAACACCAACGCGCATGCGCACAGCGCCTTGAGCGGATGATAGCAGGCCGCGTCCTCCTTGATCGTGGGCTGCACGCCCTTGTCCACCAGCTTGTCATACGTGCGGCTCGCCTGCGCATCGTGCGTGCCGCTCATCAGGCCCTCCGCAAAATACACCGCCAGCAGGCCCACCGACAGCAGCAGCGAGAGCGCCAGACGGATGAACGCGGACTGCACCGACTGAAGTGCGCTGAACAGCATCCCCATGATCGTCACCGCGATGACAATGCCCAGCAGCTTCAGCGCGATCGGGCGCACCTCCTTGCCCCAATGCTCCGCGCGGCGAAGCGGCTTCTTCGGCTTCGTGCTCTTCCCCTTGGCCTTCGTCGGGGCTTTTTTTCCTGTGTTCATGGCAAATCCTCCGTTTCATATCGTATCGTGTCAAGCCGTCCACAGCCCGGACGGCGTCACAATCAAGTCCATCGGCGCGTCATGCGCCATCGCCGGCAGCGTGTCAAGCAGCGCGAAGTCGTGGCATATGCCCGCGCGCACGGCCCGCGTCTTGGGCAGGAACCGGTCGTAGTAGCCGCCGCCCTGCCCGATGCGCCGCATGCGCCTGTCAAACGCCGTCCCCGGCACGAGGATGAGGCCGATCTCCTCCGGCTGCACGATTTCACATTCCATCTCAGGCTCCGGCACGCCGAACGCCCCCGGCACGAGCTGCGACAAATCCGTCACACGCCGTGCCGTCATCGCGCCCGGCCCCTCGCAAAGCGGCATCGCCAGCGCGCGCCCGGATGCCAATACATCGCGCACGGCGTCCCACACGCCAAGCTCGCCGCGCACCGCCGCATACGCCATCACGCATTTCGCGCTTTGATACGCCGCAAGCCCGCGCAGCCTCTGCCACACGGCCCGCGCCGCATCCGCCTGCTCTTCTTCGGACAGCGCCGCGCGCCGCTTTTTCATATCCGCGCGGATCGTCCTCCGCATTTCTTCCATATTATTCCTTATACACGCGCGGCACGCGCCCCGACGGCGAGCAGATCACCTCGTAGCTGATCGTGCCGAGCCATCCGGCCATCTCGTCCGCGTCGATCATGTCCTCCCCCTGCGCGCCGAGCAGCACAGCCTCGTCGCCCACCGCCGCGCCGGGAATGTCCGTCACGTCCACCATGATCTGGTCCATGCACACGCGCCCGATCACCGGCGCACGCCTGCCGCGCACGAGCACGCACGCCTTGCCCGACAGCGCCCGCCTGTATCCGTCGGCATAGCCCACCGGCAGCGTCATCACGCGCGTCTCGCGCTTGGCCTCGAACGTCCCGCCGTAGCTCACGCGCTCGCCGGGCTGTATCGTCTTGACGTGCACAGCCCGCGTCGCCCAGCGCATCGCCGGGCGCAGGCCCTTCGCCTCCTCAACCGGCGGGTAGCCGTAGAGCGCGATGCCGCCGCGCACCATGTCCGCGTGCGCCTGCGGATAGCGGAATATGCACGCCGTGTTCGCCGCATGGCGCGTGATTTTGCCGGGATGCACCGCCGCAATCGCCGCGCAAAGCTCGTTAAAGCGCGCAAGCTGCGCCATCGTGCCGTCGCGGTCGTCCTCGTCCGCCGTCGCCATGTGCGTGAAGCAGCCGTCCAGCTCAACGCCCTCAAGCGCGTCGATCAGCCGCACGAGCCGCTGCACGTCCTTCGCGCCCGACAGCCCGATGCGGTTCATGCCGGTCTCAAGCTTGACGTGAACCTTCACGTTTTTGCCCACGCTCTGCCCGGCCTGTGCCAGCGCGCGCACAGCCGCCTCGTCAAAGACAACCTGCGTCAGGTCGTTTTGCGCGACGGCCTGCGCCTCGTCCGGCGATATGCCGCCGAGCACGAGGATCGGGGCCGCAATGCCCGCCTTTCGCAGCGTCTCCCCCTCCTCGGGGATGGCCACGGCCAGCATATCCGCGCCCGCCTCGAGCGCCGCCCGCGCCACAGGCACAGCGCCGTGGCCGTATGCGTCCGCCTTGACGACCGCGAGGAGCTTCGCCCCGCCGCAGAGCTTCCCGCGCATCACGCCGACGTTGTGGCGGATGGCGGACAGGTCGATTTCGCAATAGGTATGTCTATACAAGAATAAACGCCTTCCTTTGATGCACTATGGTGCACCTAATCTATTTTATTATACCGCGCATCCGCCCAAAATGGAAGAGCGCCCTTCTGATTTTCCGCAAATGCGCATAATCTTGCCCATCCTGTGCTGATGGAGGCGGTTGTTTGGATATGGTGCTGTGCGCGCTTGCGCTTTTGGGCGGCATGGTCGGCGCGGGCTTTGCGTCCGGGCGGGAGATCGCGCGCTTCTTTTCCTCGCACGGCCCGGCGAGCGGCGCGGCGGTGCTCATGGCCCTCGCGGTATTGTATGCGCTGTTCATGCGCCTGTCTTCGCTCATGGCGCGCACGGGCTGCCCTTCGCTCACGGCGCTGTGCCGCCTGCGCTTTGGCCGTGGCCTGGGCCTTATCTGCGGCGCGCTCTTTGCGCTTTTGCAGGCGGTGACCGGCGGCGCGATGCTCGCGGCGTGCGCAGAGCTGTGCGCCCTCGTCGTCCCCCTGCCCCACAGCTATGGCATGGGCCTCGCGTTTTCGCTGCTGCTTGGCGCGCTTCTGGCGTATGCGGGCGCAGCGGGTCTGGCTGCGCCGGGTCTGGCGATTGCGGCGCTTCTGCCCGTGCTGATGGTCAGGCTGCTCGCGCTGCCGCTGGGCGAGGCGTGCTTCTTCCCCGCGATGGCGCCCGACCTGCCCGTTCGCGCCGCCGCTGACGGCCTGCTCTACGGCGCGCTGAATGCCGCGATGCTCGGCGGCATGATGCCCCTGCTCGCCCGCCTTAAACGTCCGCGCAGGCGCTATGCTTCGCTGCTGTTCACGCTGCTCTTCGGAGCGCTGCTGCTTCTGGGCGCAGCCGTCTGCCGCCGCCATCTGCAGGCCGTGTGGAATCAGCCGATGCCCTTCGTCTATCTCGCGCGCCAGCTGGGCCGGGGCGGCTATCTGCTGGTCGCGTCCTGCCTGTTCGCGGCGGCACTGTCGACGCTGTGCGCGATGCTGTCCTCGCTCGCGCGCGTCTTCCCGGTTCGCCGGGGCGCGGCGCACGCCCTGTCGGCGCTGTGCCTCGTGCCGTTTGCGCGCATGGGCTTCGGGCCGATCGTCTCGTGCGGCTATCCTGTGCTCGGCGCGCTGTGCGCCGCGCTGCTGGGCCTTCTGTGTCTGCCCACGGCTCAGGCCGCGAGCCCGTCGAGCAGATAGCCCTCCCAGCTGCTCCCGGTAACAGCCTCCAGCGCGCCGCAAAGCGCCTCGAGCGAGCCCATGCCGCCCGCGCAGCTTTCCGCGTACAGCGCCAGCGCCCTCACCAGCGCGTCCTCACCCTCCATCTGCGCGATGCCCAGCATCATCGCCGCGCCCTGATCGCGCAGCACCTGCGTGAGCTCCGCATCGCCGCCGAAGTGCGCCGTCCCCGCGCCCACGCGCACGCCGTAGGGCCGCGTCAGCCGCGTCGAGACCTCGATTTCGTCCATGAAACGCGCCTCGTATGCGCCCGCGCCCTTTCGCTCGCGATAGGCGAGGAGCTCCACAGTCGAGGCAAGCGTCTGGCTGAGCCACGGGTCGCTCCACGGGTCGTTTTCAACCAAAATGCCGAACGTCTGGCGCGCGATGAGCCGCGTGATTTTCTGTATATTGCGCTCGCGATCGCCCGCATCATCCATCACGGCCATGCCGGACCAGACCGCGCCGTCCTCGCGCCCGGTCTCGCCCTCGCAGAGCGTCAGCAAGTCGAACGGGTAGCTGATCCCAATTTTTTCAAGCGAATCGAGCGCCGTCTGCGCGTCGTCGAGCCATGCGCGGCTCTTTTGCCCGCCGTCGGTCATCGCCGTGACGAGCACGCCGCCGGACATCCTCTGGCGAATCGCGCCCGCGCCCATGACGGCAAAGCTCATGTCGCGCGCGAGGCCGTTTGACGCCGTATAGCACATGCGCCCGTCATCCTTCTTTTCCTTGCCCGTCAGCGCGCCGCCGAACGCGATCTCCGTGTCCGCATCACATTCGACCGCGACGCTCCACGCAAACGCGTCGGCGAACGACGGCTCGGCCAATGCGTCGTATGCATCCGTATTCCACGCGCCATCCTCATAAACCGCAGGCGCGGGCAGGCTCACGACCGCAGTGCCCGCGCTCTTTTCATACGTGAGCATCACCGTCCATGTCACATCGGCCCGCTCGCCCGCCTTCCAGTCAAAGGCGATGTGCGCGACGGTCGGGTCGTCTTCATCGTATGTTACAGGGGCGTCCTCGCCGCCCGCCTGCGCACCGCTGATCTTCACGGCGTCCTCGTCTGTGCCGTTCATGAAAATCCGCAGCGTCAGGCCGCTGAGGTCCTCGCCCGTCTCGTTCACGGCGGTAAAGCGCTGCGTGCCGCGAAGCGTGCGCGTGCCCTCGTCGAGCGTCAGCTCCGCGCGCATCGTCCTGCCGTCTTCCGGCATCGCCTTTTCCTCAATTACGACCGTCGCAGCGTCCGCGAAAAGCATCGTCCACAGCGCAAAGCATGCCGCGAGCACCGCCAGCACAAGCGCCGCGATCAGCAGCCTTTTTTTCATGCGCGCCCTCCGTCTATGTCACAAAAAATCGAAGCGGGCGGCTGCAAACGCCGTCCGCCTTTGTGTTATGCCTTTTTATCGAACTTATGCCCGCAGCCCTTGCACGTGATCGTCACGTTGCCCACGCCGCGAGGCACGCGCAGGCGCATTTTGCAGTTCTGACAGGTGAAGTAATGATACTTCTTGCTGTTCTTCACGCGGTTAAACCACTCGCTCACCGCGCGGCGAACCTTCTCGGTCTTGACCAGATACACCTGATTCTCGTGCTGCCTGCGGTAGCGGTCCTTGCTGAGCATGCGGATGAGCATGACGATCAGCAGCGCGTCGGCCATCAGCGTCAGGAAGTAGAATCTCGTCAGCGAGCTGATCACCGTCATCACCAGCGAGACAATCACCATCGCAAAGCCGAGCTGATCCGCGCCGTATCGCCCGGACATGAAGCGCGCGAACGCCGCGCGGATTTTATCAAAGAAACTCATCGTTTCAGCCTCCCAAATTTGCGCTTCGCGGCATGATTTCGCCGCGCTTATGCTCATAGCTTACGGCAATTTTCCGCGTATGTCAACCGTTTTTGCCCGCCGTTCACTTCCGGGTCAATGCGAGGCGATCAAGGTAATGCTCACCGAACGCGGCAAGCTCCGCGTGCGCCCTGTCCCACTGCGTCGGGTCGGCAATCTCCTGCGGCTCGTGCGCGTCAAGGCCGATGAGCACATCGACGCCCTCCTCGCGCACAATCACGAAAAACTCCGGCGCGGGATAGCTCGTGCGGCCCATCCACGCGCGGCCGTAGCGGTCGTGCAGGTTGTATTCCATCGGCATGTTCGCCGCGGCGCATGCCCGGCACAGCTCGCGCGCGGCCTTTTTGCAGTCGCCGTCAAATTGCGGATAGCGCCGCATGAACAGGTCGGGGTGCGCCAGATAGGCAAACAGGCCCGTCTCGATGCCGCGCACGGTCATCTTCACGTATTGGTTGAGCTGCGCCGCGTTCCTCGCCCCGCCGAAGTACATGCCGGTCTCGTCGCTCCCGTCGTAGTGGTTGCCCAGGATCAGATAATCGAGCGCTTCCTCATGCGCCGTATCCGCGAGCCAGCCGATGTAATCCGGGAAGTATTCGCACTCAAAACCGAGCAATATCTCGATTTTTCCGGCGTATTTTTCCTTTAAGCCGCGTATGCTCGCCAGATATTCGCCCATGCGGCTGATGTGCATGCGCACGCCCGTGTTCGTGAAATCCGAGCGATACGGCCACGGCACGTGATCCGAGAAGCCCAGCACATCAAACCCCTGCGCAAGCGCCGCCTGCACATACTGCTCGTCCGTGCCGCTCGCGTGGCCGCAGCGCGCCGTGTGCGTGTGATAATTCGCCTTCATATTCTGCGTTACTTCCTTATATACGATGCGTCACTCGATGCCAATGCGGGTGCATGGTACGCGCCCCTCGACAAGGTCGCTGATGCGGTGGCGTCCGTGGCCGATGATGACCGTCGTGCCGCGCATCGCCGGGCCGAGCGCAAACTCCAGCTTGGCATGCGCGCCGTTTGCGCCCGCACGCGACGCGCCCATGCAGTGCTTCTGCAATTCGCGCACCTTCGCTTCAAGCCGCTCGGCGTCCGGGGCAAGCACGTCGCGCACCAGCGTTGCCGGGTCCTTCGGGTCGGCGTAAATGCCCTCGGTCGAGGTCATAATCAGCAGCACGCGCGTGGAGACCAGCCCCGCGATGACAGCCGCCGTCTCGTCGTTGTCCACGCACTCGTGCACCTCGCGCTTCTCGCGGCGCAGGTTGGAGAGCTCCCACTTGCGGTTCTCCTCGTCGGATACCGGGTCGTTGTAGTTGACAATCGGAATCGCGCCCTGATCGCGCGCGCGCAGGAAGAGCCTGCGGATGTGCTCGCGCTTTTCCTCGTCGTTGAAGTGCTGATGCTCCACGAGCACCTGACGCACGGAGTAATTCTGCGCGATGAAGTGGCGGTATTGCTCCATGAGAATCGTCTGGCCCTGCGCGGCGTAGTCCGTCTTGGCCTCCACGCTGTCGCACGTCAGCTCGTGGCCGGTGCGCTTGATGTAGTCAAGGCGGCCGATCTCCGCCGCGCCGCTGGTCACCCAGATCATGCCCGGGCGCAGCTCGCGGCCCAGACGGGAGAAGATGTTGTAATCGATGTCGGCGTCCTCCTTGCGGATGAGCGCCATGGAGCCGATCTTGCCCACGAGGTCAAAATCGTAATGCATGGTATGTTTCCTCGCTTTTCATCCCCGCCGCATCGCAGCCTTTGCGCGCGCCGGGGATGCGTATTTTATTTGTGATATCGCTCACCCGCGCCGATCTTGCACGCCCTGTACACCTGCTCGAGCAGCATCACGCGCGCGAGCTGGTGCGGGAAGGTCATCGGCGAAAACGAGAGCTTCATGTCGGCGCGCGCCACGACCTGATCGCCAAGCCCCAGCGAGCCGCCGATGGCGAAGACCACGCGCCTGCCCGTCTGGCTGAGCTTGCCGAGCTTGTCGGAGAGCTGCACGCTGTCCAGCTGCTTGCCGTCGATGCACAGCGCGATGAGATAGTCGTCGCTTTTCAGCTTGGCCATCATCGCGTCGCCCTCTTTCCTGCGGATTTGATCCTCGATGGCGGGCGAGCTGTTCGCCGGCTCGGGCAGATCGGGCAGCTCGATGGTCTCCCACCGGCCAAAGCGCGAGAGCCGCTTTTCGTATTCCCCGGCGGCGTCGCGCCAGTATTTTTCCTTCAGTCTGCCCATGCAGATGAGCGCCATGTTCACGCCGCCACCCCCGCATACACAAGCGTCGCGATGAGCGCCAGCGCCGAGGCGGTCAGCAGCGCCCACTGCTTGACGGTCAGCTTCCTGCCGTCGCCGGGCCGGGCATCCATGTTCGTGCCGCGCAGCGTCCACGCCTTATGCAGCATCGCAAAAAAGCCCGCGCACATGATGAGCCGCACCGCACACGAGGCCATCGACAGCCCGGAGAACAGCCCATCCAGCCCCATGAACGCCGCGAGCAGCACCGCGCCGTTATAGCACGCATGCACGATCATCGGCGTGAGCACGGAGCCCGTGCTGAGCATCAACACCGCCAGCAGCAGGCCCAGAAGCGCGCGCGGGATGAACATCGCGTCAAGCCCGTGCGCCAGCGCAAACAGAAGCGCCGTCGCCAGCGCCGCACGCTTCGCCCCGAAATCGCAGAAGGCCGC
Organism: uncultured Clostridia bacterium; assembly: GCA_944362695.1. Classification (GTDB taxonomy): domain Bacteria; phylum Bacillota; class Clostridia; order Christensenellales; family Aristaeellaceae; genus Ventricola. Next base: position 5,706 of record CALVTQ010000013.1, on the reverse strand, counting down.
CATCAGGTAGCCCCGGAAAAACAGCTCCTCGCAGACCGGCGCGAGCAGCGCGCTTCTGACCAGCATCGCCGTGAACAGCGAGACCGGCACGGGCGCGCTTTCCGCCGCTGTCACCGCCGCGCCCATGCGCTCCATGACGCGCGCGAGGATGCCCGTCGGAATATCAACCAGCAGCGTCACCGGCGCAATCGCCAGCACGCCGGCGATCGACAGCGTGCGAATCTGCGCCATGCTCGGCATGCCCATGGGAACCGCCGCGCCCGTGTCAAACCCGCGCAGGCCCAGCCACGCCGTCAGCCCAAAGCACACGCACGTGGTCACCGCGTCAAGAAAGACCCGCACAGCGCCCGACGCGCCCAGCATGCCATATAAATAGGAAAGCAGCAGATTGCCGCCCACCGCGCACAGGCAGAGGATCAGCGCCAGACGCATGCTCTCGCGCTTTTTCTGCTGCGCCCTCATCGCCCTGTTCATTTGTCAAATACGAAATCGCGCTGGATGAAATAGCTGATGCAGAACAGCGCGATGTCCACCGGAATCTTGATGACCGCCGCTGGAATCGGAATGACGCCCGGCAGCCACTGCACAAGGCCCGCGCCGATCACGCCCTGTACGACGGCCAGGGCATAGTATTTCACCATCGAATAGCGCCCGCCGCGGCCGGAAAACACTGTGTGCTTATTGAGGTTATAGTTGACCTGCGAGGACACGATGCGCGCCAGCGCGTAGGAGACAAGCGGCGGAAATTTGAGCAGCAGGCACGCCCAGTACAGCAGATAGTCCACCGCGAAGCTGGTGATCGAGGAGAACAGATACTTGAAGATCACCATGTAGATGCGCAGCGCGTCGCGCACGGGGTTGAAGTGGCTGCCCGCGTTGTCGTCGATGTAGATCGTCTCGATCGGCACCTCGGTGACGCCCAAATGCATGTCGCGCAGCTTGAGCAGCACGTTCATTTCATACTCGTACTTCTCGCCGTCGATGGTGATCATCTGCTCGAGCGACTCCCTGGGCAGCGCGCGAAGGCCCGTCTGCGTGTCGCTCACGTGCACGCCGCTGGCCAGCGCGTAGACAAAGCGCGTGATCTTGTTGCCCCAGCGGCTCTTAAAAGGCACGTCGCCAGTGAACTCGCGCGAGCCGAGCACCAGCGTGCCGGGGTGCTGCTCGAGCGCGTCGATCAGGCGCAGGATATCCTTGGGCGTGTGCTGGCCGTCGGCGTCGGCGGTCACGATGCCGGTGATATCCGGCCACGTGTTCAGGCACGCGTTGATGCCCGTCTTGAGCGCGCGGCCCTTGCCCTGATTGACCGCATGCACGGCCACGACCGCGCCCAGCTCGCGGCACGCGTCAAAGATATGCGCAAACGGCTGCTTGCCGCCGTCGTCCACCAGCATGACCCGCAGCCCCTCGCCGATCAGCTCGCGCGTGAGCTCGATGAGCCGCTCGTCCGGCTTGTAGGCCGGGATCAGCACGACCGCGTTCTTTTTGATATCGCTCATGATGTATCTCCTTCGCTTTATTCCCATGCGGATACGGGGCATCCCAAAGCCCCGCAGCGAGCGCACAATCGCCGGGCAAATCGGCCACCGGCATAGTGCACCATCATGTAAAGTATACAGCCGCCGTATAAAAAAGTCAATCAAAATCGCGCTTTCCGCCCCCGCCAAAGGCCCATGCAGCGCCGCCGTTCCGGCAAAATTCGCCGCAAGACGTTGACAATGCGCCCCGCGCCTGATATAATGCATACATTCGAAGATTTTTTCAAACCGTTTCAGGAAAGAGGAGTAAAAGGCCGAACCTCTGTCTAAGAGAGCCGCCGGGGCTGGGAGCGCGGCACAGAGACGCCTTTGAATGGGCTTTCCGAGGGCCTTGTCAACGGGCATTTGCCTTATTAGACAGGGACGGGACGCAGACCCGTTATCCGGCTGCACCGTATGTTTGTACGGGGTGAGCGGGCCGAAAGGCCAATATGAGTGGCACCACGGAAAAGAACTTTCCGCCTCATGTTTCTTACGAAGCATGGGGCGTTTTCTATTCCCCGCTTCCCTCGCCGCCGCACGCACAACCGACCGCGCACAATGCGCTTAAGAAAAAGGAGGTTCCTCCCCATGGAACAGACGCAAGCCCCCGCCAGAAAGCAGCGCATCCTCTCCGGCATCCAGCCCTCCGGCACGCCCACGCTGGGCAACTACATCGGCGCCATGCGCAACTGGAAGCTGCTCGAGGACGAATACGACTGCCTGTACATGATCGCCGATCTGCACGCCATTACCGTGCGCCAGGAGCCGGCCAAGCTGCGCGCCCAGTCCATCCAGCTGCTCGCGCTGCTTCTGGCCATCGGCCTTGCCCCGGAGAAGAACGTGCTGTTCTTCCAGAGCCACGTCCGCCAGCACGCCGAGATGGGCTGGCTGCTCAACTGCTTTACGTACATGGGCGAGATGAGCCGCATGACGCAGTTCAAGGACAAGTCCGCCAAGCACGCCGACAACATCAACTGCGGCCTGTTCACCTACCCCGTCCTCATGGCGGGCGACATTCTGCTGTATCAGGCGAACCTCGTGCCCGTGGGTCAGGATCAGACGCAGCACCTTGAGATCTGCCGCGACATCGCCAACCGCGTCAACGGCCTGTACCCCGGCGTGTTCACCGTGCCGCAGGGCTACTATCCCAAGGTCGGCGCGCGCGTGATGAGCCTGCAGGACCCGACCCGCAAAATGAGCAAGTCCGACCCGGACGACTGCTTCATCGGCATCCTCGATACCCCCGACGCCGTCCGCCGCAAGGTGCGCCGCGCCGTGACCGACTCCGACGCGCAGATCCGCTTTGACCCGGAGAACAAGCCCGGCGTCTCGAACCTTTTGTCCATCCTCTCCGCGCTGACCGGCGAGGACGTGCACGCCATCGCCGAGTCGATGTCCGGCAAAGGCTACGGCGACCTCAAGAACGCCGTCGCCGAGGCGTGCGTGGAGACGCTCACCCCGATTCAGGATCGCTTCAACCAGTACATGAGCGACAAGGCGTATCTCGAGAGCGTCTACCGCACCGGCGCCGAGCGCGCGGGCAAGATGGCCGAGCGCACGCTCTCCAAGCTGATGAAGAAGATCGGCTTCATCGCCCGCTGATCCTCAGCCGTCATCATCCTTCCCTGCCTGACCGCGGGGAAGGATTTTTGTTTTGCCGCTTTACAACACAACGTTTTGTGGTATAATGAAGGAAACACCACGAAATAAGGAGGTTTGCCCATGTGTGAGGTCAACGTGACGGGCGGCACCTGCCCGCAGGCCGAGATCGACGCCTACATCGCGCGCGGCACGGAGCTTTACGGCCGCACGCCCGACGCCATCGACGTCAAGCTCGACGGCGAATATGTCGAGCTGGCCTACCGCTTCCACAACCAGCCCTTCCACCGCATCCGCCGCATCACCGGCTACCTCGTGGGCACGCTTGACCGCTTCAACAACGCCAAGCGCGCCGAGGAACGCGACCGCGTCAAGCACGGCATCGGCATGTGAGACAAGCGCCCGCATCCACCCCGCGATGCAGGCGCGTTTTTCTGCCCACTGACCGGCCGCATTGTAATATCTTAGTAACATTATGCCGGAATTTCTGCAACAATCGCGCGCTATACTGAATGAAAGCACGACCCGCCGAGCGCGAGCCGATTTTCAGTCAGGAGGCGCGTCCCCATGCACATGCAGATCGTCTGCGATTCCAGCTGCGATATGACCGAGATCCCGCATAAGGATATCGGCTTTTCGACCGTTCCCTTCGTCATCACCGCCGACGGCCGCGATTTTGTCGACGACCAAACGCTCGACCATGACGCGCTCATGCACGCCATGGAAACCTGCCGCAGGAGCCACACGTCCTGCCCGTCGCCCGCCTCCTGGGAGGCGTGCTTTCTGCAGGCCGACAAGACCGTCGCGCTGACGATCTCAAGCAACCTGTCCGGCAGCTACCAAAGCGCCATGGCCGCGCGCGAGATGGTGCTCGAAAGCCATCCCGAAAAGCAGATCGAAATCATCGACTCGCTGTCAACCGGCCCCAAGCTCATCATGATCGTGCAGGACGTGCTCGCCAGGATGCGCGAGGGCATGCCGCTTGACCAGCTCGGCGAGATCGTCCGCCGCGAGGCTGCGGGCATCAACACGCTCTTCACGCTCTCCTCGTTTAAGAATCTGGTGATGAACGGCCGCGTCAGCGCGCTGACCAGCTTCCTCGCCGGCAAGCTCAACATGCACATCGTCGGCGCGGCGAGCGACGAGGGCCGCATCCTGATCCGCCAGAAGATGCGCGGCAAGGTGCGCGCGCTCGAGGCGCTCGTCAAGGAGATGGAGCAGAACGCCTTCGCCGGTGGCCGCGTCGTGATCTCCCATTGCTGCAACGAGGCCTACGCCGCCGAGCTGGCCGCGCGCATCCGCGAAAAGTGGGACAAGGCGCAGGTGCTCATCGTCCGCGCGCGCGGGTTGGACAGCTACTACGCCGAGCGAAACGGCCTGATCGTGTCGTATTGATTCTCTTATGAACATATCGCGGGGTTTGCTTTAGCATGCCCCGTTTTTTCTTTGTATATATCCCATTTTCGAGGTGAACCCATGTCCCGTTTTGCCGACATCGTGCGCCGCATGTTCGTGCTGCGCCCCCGGTATATCCTGCTGATCGCCATTCCCGCATTCGCGCTGATGATTTCCGCGCTGGCCACGGGCATCCCGACCGAAATCGCGTGGCCGCTCTACGTCGCCGCCGCCTACGCGATGACCGTCATCGTCGTGGGCATCGTGCGCGCCTGCCGCCGCATCACGAGCATCCCCCTGCCCGCCTGCATCGCGGACAGCCCCACGTTCATGCGCTGGCAGAGCGACCTGCATTTCCGCACGGGCATCGCTCTGACGACCGGCCTTGTGATGAACCTGCTCTATGTCGTGCTCAAGCTCGCCGTCGGCTTTGTGACCGGCAACGGCTGGCTCGTGGCGCTGGGCGGATATTACGCGGTGCTCGCCGTCATGCGCGTGCTGCTTCTGGGCTGGTGGAAGGGCCTGCCGCCGCGCAGGCAATGGTCGGCATATCGCGCGTGCGGCGTGGCGCTCGTGCCGATGAATCAGGCGCTGATGGTCGTGGTGATCTACCTCGTCCACGAGAACGTCTCGTATGACTACCCCGGCAACCTGATCTACGCGATGGCGCTCTACGCTTTCTACGCCGTCATCTCCGCGATTGTGAACATGGTGCGCCTGCGCAGGCTCGGCAGCCCGCTGATCTCGGCAGCCAAGGCGGTGAACTTCGTCTGCGCGCTGGTCTCGCTGCTCGCGCTTCAGACGGCGCTGATCTCCCGCTTCGGCAACGGCAGCACGGTCTTCCCCCGCGTGATGAACAGCATCACCGGCGGCGTGGTCTGCCTGACCGTGCTGTTCATGGGCGTGTACATGGTCGCCCGCGCCAACCGCGCCCTTCGCCGCATCCGCGAAGAATCAATTTCTTCTTGACAGCGCACGTTCTTTGCATTATAATACTCTGGTCAGCGAATCCGCTGACCCATATTGGAGAGTTGTCCGAGTGGTCGAAGGTGCAGCACTTGAAATCATGTTATTTGCCCCAAAAATTGAATAATCATTAAATGGAGACGTATCGAAGCGGTCATAACGAGCTCGACTCGAAATCGAGTTGTCCGAAAGGGCACGTGGGTTCGAATCCCACCGTCTCCGCCAA
>CALVTQ010000012.1 GCA_944362695.1 uncultured Clostridia bacterium | reverse complement strand
CCGCCTGATAAGCGGGAGGTCGGTGGTTCGAGTCCACTTCAATCCACCATATTCCTCAGTAGCTCAATGGCAGAGCATTCGGCTGTTAACCGAAGGGTTGTAGGTTCGAGCCCTACCTGGGGAGCCAAGACGACCGGCATGAAAAGTGCCGGTTTTCTTTTTATGTATTGCACATGCAGCGTTCCGGCGCTGTTTTTTCTTTTGTGGATTAACTCGCACACCGCCGCGCCGTTTTCTTTTGTGTATCACACGCACGCCGACGCGCCGTTTTCTTTTTTGTATCACACACACACCGACGCGTCTTTTTCTTTTGTGTATCACACGACAGCCGCCGCGCCGTTTTCTTTTTTGTATCACACGCACACCGCCGCGCCGTTTTCTTTTTTGTATCTCACGCTCGCCGACGCGCCGTTTTCTTTTTTGTATCACACACTCGCCGACGCGCTCATTTTTCTTTTGTGTATCACATACGCCGACGCGCCGTTTTCTTTTTGTATCACACGCGCGACACCCACCCGCGCAAATCCCCCATAAAAAAATCGCGGCAGACCGCAGCCCGCCGCAATTCATCAATCCAGCGCAAAGAGCGCCTTCTCGTAATCCTTCACGTAATACCGGATGTTCGTCCGCCCGCGCGCGACGACCGCATGCCCCTCGGCCTCGAGCTTCTCCTTCTGCGCCTCAATGCCGCCGGGATACTTCGCGTTCAGCTCGCCCCCGGCCTTGAGCGTGCGCCAGTAGGGCGTCTCGTCGATGCCCCTGCGCTGCTCGCTCGCCCAAGCCGCGATGGACACGAAAATCCCCGCCGTGATCGGCTCGGTGAAGTCCGCGCCCGCCCGTTTGGCAAAGTATTCGCGGATGTCGCCCACGGTCGTGAGCCTGCCGCGCGGGATGCGCTTCATCACAGCGTCGTAATCCCCTCTGACAAGCAAGTGTATTCTAGCATACCCGCCGCGCAATGTCAACCGCCGTTTTCTTCCGTCGTGAACAGCGCGTCCACCGTCGTGCCCAGCTCCCTTGCCAAGGCAAACGCCAGCGCGAGCGTCGGGTCGTATTTGTCGTTTTCGATGGCGTTGACCGTCTGGCGCGACACGCCGCACCGCCGCGCAAGCTCCTCCTGCGAAAGACCGAGCTGCCTGCGCCGCTCCCTGATGGTATTTTTCATATCAGCCACCCATTTTTCTCTTGTACACCATCAGCGCGGCGAAGTACACCACCGCGATCGTCTCCAGCACGACCAGCGGGTTGATCGTCAGCCGCGCCGCCCGCACGAAGCAGCCCACAACGACCGCCGTCAGCCACAGCGCCACGCCAAGCAGCGTCGCCGCGCTCGCCTTGTATACGATCATCCGATTGCGCTCGTCGCCGGGCTTGAGCAGCGTCGCGATCATCACAATGTCCGCCGCAGCCGCAAGCCCCGCCAGCAGCAGGATCACGATGCGCACGCCGACCCACACCACAACATGATTGAAAGCTTCGATCATGAACATCCTCCTTTCACGCGGTACAGTTCCGAAATGTCAAATTCTTTTGACATATCGAGTATACCGCACGAAGGATCAAATGTCAAGAGTTTTTGACATTTCAGCCGAAGATTTCCTCGCCCGCCGCGATGACGGCCCGCGCAGCGTCCGCGACGCTCATGCCGGTCGTGTCGATCTTGACCGTGTCGAGCTCGTCGTAGAGCGGCAGACGCTCGATGCTGCGCGCGATCACGTCCGTCTCGCGCAGGCCCGCGCCGATGTCGCCCTCCAGCCGCATCGCGAGCGTCTCCTCGTCGCAAACAAGCGACACCGCGCACACGTCCGCCGCGACGCCGTCAAGGATCTCGTCGATGATGCCCTGTTCGTGCATGACCCAGCAGAAGACGACGTTCTCATACGCGCTGCACATCAAAAGCTCTCGCAGCGTGCGCCGGATGCTGCGCATGACCATCGCCTTCGTCTCGTCCGTCACGACGAACGGGTCGGCGTCCCAGCACCAGTCGCCGTCGAGCATCACGCAATTGTCGAGCATGCGCTTCATCACCTTGCAGGCCGCCGTCTTGCCCACGCCCATCGGCCCGCCGACGAGCCACAGCCGCTTGCCCGCGCCAACGGGCTCCAGCTCGGCCAGCTTCTCGTCGATCAGCGCGTTGGACAGCTCGAGCGCCGCCTCGCGCCCCTGCGCCAGCCTGAATTGCGGCCTATGCTTCTCATCCGCCTCGCGCATCAGCTTCATCGCCGTGCTGCGCATCCTGCGCGCCATCGCCGCGTTCTGCCGCCGCGCGCGGAGCAGCTCCATCTTGTCAAACATCGCATTGCCTCCCGCTTTATGCCAAGTCGATCTCGCGGCCCGCGCAGAACTTCGCGCGCAGCACGCACCGCCCGCTCTGATAGATCAGCCGCTCGACGCGCGCCTCGTCCGCGAGCGTCATGCCGCTTTTGATCGCGGAATCGTCCATCACGATCGCGTCGAATTCGTAACCTTCGTCAAAGCACCCGACCCTGCCGAAATATGCGCCGCCGCCCCGCGTCGCCAGATACAGCGCGTCGGCCACGGTCAGCGGCTTATATTGCGCATCGACATACTGCCAGCGCATCTTCGACGCGCGCACGACCTCGGCCATCTCCTCGAAGAGCGAGAGCGTGTCGCCGCCGGCCACGTCGCTGCCGATGCCCACGTGCAGGCCCAGCTCGATGTATTTGCGAATCGGCGCGAGGCCGCTCATGACGTTGATGTTCGAGCGCGGGCAGTGCGCCACGAACACGCCGCGTTCTTTGAGCAGCGCAACCTCGTCGTCCCCGCTGTGGATGCAGTGCGCCATGATCGTGTCGCCGCCGAGCAGGCCGGGCTGATCGTATGCGTCGCCGTAGTGCTTCACCCACGGGCAGAGCTCTGCGACCCAGCGGATCTCGTCGCCGTTTTCCGACAGATGCGACTGCGCGCCGACGCCGTATCGCCGCTTGAGTGCACCGAGCCCGCGCATCAGTTCGTCGCTCGCCGTCGGGATGAAGCGCGGCGTGATGATGGGCTGCGTCCGGGTGAATCGGCCCTTCGCTTCCTCGATGAAGCGTGCCGTCTCGGAAATCGACGCCTCCGCGCTCGCCTCGCGGTAGTAGTCGGGCGAATTTCGGTCCATGTTCAGCTTACCCACGCGCGTTTCGAGCCCGGTCTTCTCGAGCAAGTCCATCAGCGCGAGCGTGCCGTCCGTGTGGATCGTCGCGAAGATCGCCGCGCGGGTCGTCGCCGAGCGCCGCAGGTCGCCCGCAAAGATGACGTACGCCTCGCTTGCATAGCCCACATCGGCATAGCGCGCCTCCTCCGGGAACGTGTAATTGTTCAGCCAGTCGAGGAGCTGCCGGTCGAGCCCCGCGCCGCGGAAGCCGTACTGCGAGGCATGCACGTGCAGATCGACAAGGCCCGGCAGGATCAGCATGCCTGTGCAGTCGCGCATGGGCAGACCGGCGTATTTTTCGGGAATATCAGCAAAAATGCCCCGGCAGACGCCGCCCTCGCAGACGCCGAAGCCCGCGCGGATGCGCAGCGCCCTGTCCTCGCCGCAGTCGCAAAACGTCCCTTTGAGAATAAAATCGCGGTTCATGGTCATCCCTCTGTGTCAAGTGTCGCGCTTCATTGCGCCGGATAACAGCATAGCACACCCGCCGCGAACCCGCAAGCCGTGATTTTTCTCACTTGCGCAGCTCGCGCACGCCCATGCCCACCGCCGAGCCGATCAGCGACGCGATGAACCCGAACATCAGCGCCTCGATGTCCGGCCAGCGCCACACGCCGAAGGCGAGCATGTTGCTCAGCTTGTAGGTCAGCCAGTCCGTGAGCATCATCATCGCGCCGAACCCGATGGCGGTCACCGCCCAGCACCTTGCGGGCAGGCCGCGCGCGCCCATCACCGCCGAGAGCGCGAGCGCTGCACCCGGCAGCAGGATGTAAAAGAAGATCAGGCTGAACCCCATCGCGTCCGATCCGCTCGCCACGACATAAAACACGGCGACCGCCAGCAGGCACAGCGCCGCATAGATCAAAAAGCACCTGCGCGCCATTCGCTTCATCATATCCATATACGCTCTCCTTGTCGTGATGCAAAAAAGGGACGGAGTAAACCGTCCCTCTTGTTTTGAATCTGTTTTGACCGAATTACTCCTCGACCGGAGCCTCAGCCTCAACCTCAGCGTCAAGGCCGTCCTCGAAATCGAGGCCCTGCACCTCGGCGTTGTAGTCGACTTCCTCGGTCAGCGCCTCGCGGATGGACAGGCTGATGCGCTTGGCCTCGGTGTCCACCTTGAGGACCTTCACGCGGACGACCTGGCCGACCTGCACGGCGTCCTCAACCTTGGCGATGCGCTTGAGCGCGCACTGGCTGATGTGCACCAGGCCATCAAGACCCGGCTCGAGCTCGACGAACGCGCCGAACGTGGTGATGCGCACGACCTTGCCCTCGACGATGGAGTCGACCGGGTACTTCTCCTCGGCGACGTCCCACGGCTGCGGCTGCAGCGCCTTCAGGCTCAGCTGGATGCGCTCCTTCTCGCGGTCCACGCCGATGATCTTGACCTGAACCTCCTGGCCCGGGGTCACGATCTCGGACGGGTGCTTCACGCGATGCCAGGCCAGATCGGTCACATGGATGAGGCCATCCACGCCGCCGATGTCCACGAACGCGCCGAAGTCGGTCAGGCGGCGAACGATGCCGTCGACGACCTGATCCTTCTCGATCTTCTCCCACGCCTTCTTCTTCTCGTCAAGCAGATACGCCTTGCGGCTGGCGACGATGCGCTTCTTGGCCTTGTCGACCTCGATGATCTTGACGGTCATCGTCTTGCCGACGAACTCGCCGATGTTCTCGACGAAGCGGCGGGACAGATGGCTCGCCGGGATGAACGCACGGACGCCCATCACGTCAGCGATCAGGCCGCCGTTGACGGCCTCGCGGCCGGTGGCCTCGACGTAGGCGCCGGTGTCGTACTCGGCGACGAGCTTCTCCCAGTTCT
>CALVTQ010000011.1 GCA_944362695.1 uncultured Clostridia bacterium | reverse complement strand
ACAAGCTGGAGGAAGTGCTGGGCGTGCCCGCGGGCCGCACCACGCCCGACGGCGTGTTCACCCTGAACGCTACCCGCTGCCTGGGCGCTTGCGGCCTGGCTCCGGTTATCATGGTCAACGATGACGTGCACGGCCGCCTGACGCCCGATCAGGTGCCGGATATCATCGCGCAGTATCGCAGCTAAGAGGTTCTGCCTATGATGCGCGAGCTGGCGGACAACATCATGGACATTGCGCAGAACTCGATCCGCGCAAACGCGAGCCTCGTTGAAATCGACATCGAGGTCAGCCGCGAGAAGGATTTGATCTCCTTCAAATTCATCGACAACGGCTGCGGCATGAGCGAGGAGCTGGTCAAGACCGTCGCCCAGCCCTTTACCACCACGCGCACCACGCGCAAGGTCGGGCTGGGGCTGCCGCTGCTTAGCCAGACGGCGAGCATGACGGGCGGCGAGTTTAAGATCGAGAGCGAGGTCGGTAAGGGCACGACGGTGAGCGTGAGCTTCGGGCTTTCTCACCTTGACAGGCCGCCGATGGGCGACGTGGCCGGGGCGCTGTTCAGCCTGGTGCTGATGAACCCGGACACGGACTTTCTGTTTGTTTATGACGTTGACGGGAAGAGCTTCACGTTCGACACGCGGGAGGTTCGCGCGGTGGTCGCGCCGATTCCGCTTGACAACCCGGAAATCGCCGCGTGGATCAAGGAGAACATCGAGCAGGAAATCACAACACTGCATGGAGGAATGATTCTATGAAGTCTTTGGCTGAGCTGGCTGCGATCCGCAGCAAAATGATCGAGCAGGTCAACATGAGAAGGGACGAGAACGTCAACACCCGCGTCGTGGTCGGCATGGCGACCTGCGGCATCGCGGCGGGCGCGCGTCCCGTGATGCTGGAGTTTGTCGAGGAAATCAAGAAGCGCGGCCTTGAGCACGTGACCGTCGGCCAGACCGGCTGCGTGGGCATGTGCCGTCTGGAGCCGATCGTCGAGGTCTACGTCAAGGGTCAGGACAAGGTCACCTACGTCCACATGACGCCCGAGAAGGTCGCCCGCATCGTCAACGATCACATCGTCAACGGCCGCCCCGTTGAGGAATACACCATCGGCGCCGCGCAGGCCTGAGCCGGACGCTGACAGGAGGAACAGAGCTTATGGATATGATTCGTTCGCATATCATGGTCTGCGGAGGCACGGGCTGCACGTCCTCTAACTCCGCCGAGATCATCAAGGAATTTGAGCGGCAGCTCGCCCTCAAGGGCCTTGACAAAGAGGTGAAGGTCGTGCGCACGGGCTGCTTCGGTCTGTGCGAGGCCGGCCCCGTCGTCATCGTCTACCCGGAAGGCGCGTTCTACTCCCACATGAAGGTGGAGTACGTCGAGCGCATCGTCGACGAGCACCTCATCAAGGGCCGCATCGTCAAGGATCTGCTCTACAAGGAGGCCTTTGAGAACAACACCATCAAGGCGCTGGATCAGGTCGACTTCTACAAGAAGCAGAAGCGCGTGGCGCTGCGCAACTGCGGTGTCATCGACCCGGAGAACATCGACGAGTACATCGCCTTTGACGGCTACACGGCGCTTGGAAAGTGCCTCACCGAGATGACCCGCGAGGAGGTCATCGACGTGATCCTCAAGTCCGGTCTGCGCGGCCGCGGCGGCGCGGGCTTCCCGACGGGCCTCAAGTGGAAGTTTGCCTACAACTCCCAGAGCGATAAGAAGTTCGTCTGTTGCAACGCCGACGAGGGCGACCCGGGCGCGTTCATGGACCGCTCCGTTCTGGAGGGCGACCCGCACGTCGTGCTGGAGGCCATGGCCATCGCGGGCTATGCCATCGGCTCGGATCAGGGCTACATCTACTGCCGCGCGGAGTATCCGATCGCGGTCAAGCGCCTTCAGATCGCCATCAAGCAGGCGCGCGAATACGGCCTGCTCGGCAAGAACATCTTCGGCACGGACTTCAGCTTTGACATCGAGGTTCGCCTCGGCGCCGGCGCGTTCGTCTGCGGCGAGGAGACCGCGCTGATGGTCTCCATCGAGGGCAACCGCGGTGAGCCGCGTCCGCGTCCGCCGTTCCCGGCTGTCAAGGGTCTGTTCGGCCAGCCGACCATCCTCAACAACGTCGAGACCTATGCCAACGTCCCGCAGATCATCAACAAGGGCTGGGAGTGGTTCGCCAGCATGGGCACCGAGAAGTCGAAGGGCACCAAGGTCTTCGCGCTCGGCGGCAAGATCAACAACACCGGCCTGGTCGAGGTCCCGATGGGCACGACCCTGCGCGAGATCATCTACGACATCGGCGGCGGCTGCCCGAACGGCAAGAAGTTCAAGGCGGCGCAGACCGGAGGCCCGTCCGGCGGCTGCATCCCGGCGAGCCAGCTCGACGTCCAGATCGACTATGACAACCTGATCGCCATTGGCTCGATGATGGGCTCCGGCGGCATGATCGTCATGGACGAGGACAACTGCATGGTCGACATCGCGCGCTTCTTCCTGGAGTTCACGGTGGACGAGTCCTGCGGCAAGTGCGCCCCCTGCCGTATCGGCACCAAGCGCATGCTCGAGATCCTCGAGCGCATCGTCAGCGGCAAGGGCGAGGACGGCGACATCGAGAAGCTCGAGAACCTGGCCAACGCCATCAAGAGCACGGCGCTGTGCGGCCTGGGACAGACCGCGCCCAACCCGGTGCTCTCCACGCTCAAGTACTTCCGCGACGAGTATGAGGCGCACATCTACGAGAAGCGCTGCCCGGCGGGACACTGCAAGAAGCTGCTGACCTACAAGATCGACCCGGCCAAGTGCAAGGGCTGCACGCTCTGCGCGCGCATCTGCCCGGCGGGCTGCATCAGCGGCAAGGTCCGCGAGGCGCACGTCATCGACACCACGAAGTGCCTCAAGTGCGGCGCCTGCATGGAGAAGTGTAAGTTCGGCGCGATTTCCCGCACCTGATAACGCCAGAAGGAGTGAGAGTACAACATGGCAATGGTTAATGTTACGATCGACGGCATTGCGGTGCAGGTTGAGGCCGGCACCACGGTGCTCGAAGCGGCTCATAAGGCCCATATCCACATCCCGACCCTCTGCCACCTCAAGGACATCAACGCCATCGGCGCGTGCCGCATGTGCGTGGTGGACGTCGGCGGACGCGCCCTGGCGGCTGCCTGCGTGATGCCGGTGAGCGATGGCATGGTGGTCAAGACGAACACGCCGAACGTGCGCGCTGCGCGCAAGGCCGTGCTCGAGCTGATCCTCTCCAACCATGAGCGCAAGTGCCTGTCCTGCGTGCGCAGCCAGAGCTGCGAGCTGCAGAAGCTGGCGCAGGAGCTCGGCGCGGACGAGACGACCTACGAAGGCGAGAACATCGAGTATCCGATCGACAACTTCGGCCCGTCCGTCGTGCGCGATCCGAATAAGTGCATCCTGTGCCGCCGCTGCATCGCTGCCTGCCGCAATGTGCAGGGCATCGGCGCGATCGGCGCGATCAACCGCGGCTTCAAGACCATGATCTCCCCGGCGTTTGAGAAGAAGCTGAGCGAGACCGACTGCGTGAACTGCGGCCAGTGCATCGCGGTCTGCCCGGTCGGCGCGCTGCGCGAGAAGGACGACACCGACCGCGTCTGGGAAGCCATCTCCGATCCGGACAAGTTCGTCGTGGTGCAGCCCGCCCCGGCCGTGCGCGTCGCGCTGGGCGAGGAATTCGGCCTGCCGATGGGCACCCGCGTGACCGGCAAGATGAGCCAGGCCCTCAAGCGCCTCGGCTTTGACAAGGTGTTTGACACCGACTTCGGCGCGGACCTCACCATCATGGAGGAGGCCACCGAGCTCATCAACCGCATCAAGAATGACGGCCCGCTGCCGATGTTCACCTCCTGCTCGCCGGGATGGATCAAGTATGTCGAGCATCACTTCCCGGAGCTGATCCCGAATCTGTCCACCTGCAAGTCCCCGATGCAGATGGAGGGTGCGATCATCAAGTCCTACTACGCGCAGCAGGCCGGCATCGACCCGCGCAACATCGTGGTCGTCGGCGTCATGCCGTGCACGGCGAAGAAGTTTGAGATCGCCCGTCCGGAGATGGAGGTCAACGGCCTGCGCTCGGTCGATATCTCGCTGACCACCCGCGAGCTCGCCCGCATGATCAAGGACGCCCGCATCGACTTCGCGAAGCTGCCGGACGAGGAAGTGTTCGACGAGCTCGTGTCCGAGTCCACCGGCGCGGCGGCGATCTTTGGCGTGACCGGCGGCGTCATGGAGGCCGCCCTGCGCACCGCCGCTGACGTGCTGGAGAACCGCAGCGTGGAGAACGTCGAGTATCAGCCGGTTCGCGGCATCGAGGGCATCAAGGAAGCGACCTTCACCCTCGCGGGCAAGGAGCTCAAGGTGGCCATCGCCAGCTCCACCGCCGCGGCCAAGAAGCTCATCAAGCGCATCAAGGAAGGCGACAACAGCTACGCCTTCATCGAGGTCATGGCCTGCCCGGGCGGCTGCGTCAACGGCGGCGGCCAGCCCTTCGTCAACGCCGAGACCCGCATGGATGTCGATCCGCGTGTCGTGCGCGCGAGCGGCCTGTACGCCGAGGACGAGGCCAAGACCATCCGCAAGAGCCATGAGAACCCGGATATCAAGAAGCTCTACGCCGAGTACCTCGGTGAGCCGAATGGCCATCTGGCCCATGAGCTGCTCCATACCCACTATACCAATAGGCAGGGCTAAGGGCTTCGGTTAAGGCGCGAAGCGAAGATGGGGTCTGGGGACTGGTCCCCAGCGGGGTCTGGGGCTGGCCCCAGCGTAACCCCAACGTAACCCCAACGGCGCAGCCGTTCTCAAAAGCCAAGGAGCGAAGCGTGACTTGGCGCCGCTTACCGCTGACTTCCGAATCATCCGTAAACAAAACAAGCGAGGCTTCCAACGAGGCCTCGCTTTTTTGTGTGTTCGATTGTTTACTTGATCTTCACCGCCTGCGCCTGCGCGAGCAGACACAGCTCCGCCGCCTTGAAAGCGTGCGCCTGCGTCATGGCGTTTTCCGTGCGGTTCAGGCAGTCGAGAATGAGCTGCCCGAAGAACGGGAAGCCCGTCACGCCCGCCGCGTGGATGTACTTCTCGCCCTTGCCGTTGACGAGGAACAGGTGGTCGCCGTTGGCGGTGTCGGCAGCGACGTTGATGTACTTGCGCAGCTCGATGTAGCCCTCCGTGCCGAGGATGAACGTGCGCCCGTCGCCCCACGTGCGCAGGCCGTCGGGGTTGAACCAGTCGACGCGGAAGTAATTCGTCGTGCCATTTTTGCCGACGAGGGCGCAGTCGCCGAAGTCCTCGAGCTCGGGATAGGCAGGGTTGTTGTAGTTCGCCACGCGCGCGAGCTGCACGGTCGCGTCGTCCTCGCCCGCGAAGTGCAGGTACTGCTCGATCTGGTGGCTGCCGATGTCGCAGAGGATGCCGCCGTACTGGTCGCGCTTGAAGAACCACGCCGGGCGGCCCGCCGCGCCGAGCCTGTGCGGGCCGAAGCCGGTCACGCTGATGACCTTGCCGATCTCGCCCGCCTCGATCATGTAGCCCGCGAGAATGGCGCTCTCCACGTGCAGGCGCTCGGAATAGTAGACCATGTACTTGCGGCTTGTCTCGGCGGCCATGGCCTTTGCAGAGGCAAGCTGCTCGAGCGTGGTGAAGGGCGCCTTGTCGGTGAAGTAATCCTTGCCCGCGGCCATCGCGCGCAGGCCGAGCGCGCACCGCTCGCTGGTGATCGCCGCGCCCGCGATCATGTGCGTGCCGGGGTCGGAGAGCGCCTCCTCCTCGCTGCGGGCGGGTTTGGCCTGAGGATAGGTCTTCAGGAAGCGCTCGACCTTCGCTGGGTCGGGGTCGTAGACATATTTGAGCGTCGCGCCCGCCTCGAGCAGGCCGTTGGTCATGCCGTAGATGTGGCCGTGGTCAAGGCGCACGGCGGAGAAGACGAATTCGCCCGGCTTCACGACGGGGCGCGGCTTGCCCTGCGGGGCGTAATTCATGCCGTCGGCTTTGTTCATAACAACATCTCCTTATTTCTGATAATTCCCGCCGAAGGACATCTCGCCGCTCTGCTCCATGACGGAGGCGGTCTTCTCGTAGAAGTGCGGCATGTTTTTGACGAGCGCGCCGGCGGCGTAGAACGGGCAAGAGGGGGTGAGCGGGAGATCGACGGTCGTGCCGGTGGAGCCGGAGAGGTAGACGGCGGTGATCAGCTCGAGCGTGCGGCGGCCATCCTCGCCGGTGATGGCGGGCGAGATGTCCTGCTCGATGGCGGTGAGCATGTTCTCGATCTGCGCGGTGTGGCCCTCGTAGGGCATCGGCGGGAGCGCGGCGGCGAAGGCCTCGATTTTCGCGCGCATATCGGGGTTGTCGTATGGGAAGCCGTTGTCGTAGGGCAGGGAGGCGCGCACGGTCAGCGGCGCGGCGATCTTCGCCTTTTCGCATTGGAAGACGACCTGCTGCTCCTCGCCGTGATGTACGAGGGAGGCGGTGAGCTGGGCGAGGGCGTGCGGGTATTGCAGCACGGAGACCGACAGGTCCTCGACCTCGGCGTTGTCGTGCGCGGTGTTGGCGAGGATGCTCGTCACGCGCTGGGGCAGGCCCATCATCCAGCAGAGCATGTCGATGTGGTGCACGGCGTGGTTGAGCGTGCAGCCGCCGCCCTCCTTCTCCCACGTGCCGCGCCACCAGAGGTCGTAGTAGCTGTGGCCGCGCCACCAGAAGGAATCGACCTGCGCATGGCGCACCGGCCCGGCGATGCCGCTGTCCAGCAGCGCCTTGAGGTCGCGGATGGGCTTGCGGAAGCGGTTCTGCGCGATGATGGAGAGCTTCTTGCCGCTCTCGTCGCGGGCGCGCAGCATGGCGTCGCATTCCTCGAGCGAGGCCGCCATCGGCTTCTCGCACAGCACGTTCATACCCGCGCGCAGGCAGTTGATGCTGATGGAGGCGTGGACGTAGGGCGGCGTGCAGACATCGGCGAGGTCGATGTCTGTGCGGCCGAGGATGTCCTTGTGGTTCTCGTACACGTCGCAGTCAAGGCCGAATTCCTCCATGAAGCGGCGCGCCTTGCCCGGCACGATGTCCACAAGCGCGGCGACCTCGCAGCGGCCCGCGAGCGCCTTGTAGCCCTGCATATGCGTGTGGGCGATGCCGCCCGTGCCGATGATGGCCACGCGAATCATAAGAATCACTCCTTTTTGAGCGTATTTTTTGTTGACATCAGTATACAAAAATCAATTTTTACATTCAATTGCGAAATTTGCTTGATTTATTGCATAAATTGCATTATACTGTCGGCAGAGGTGATGCATATGAGCGGAGCGCCGTATTGGGACGCAGCGAAACAGATGCCGCCGGGGCGCGAGGTGGAGGCATACCATTTCACGAGCACGACGGTGCAGCCGCGCGTGATGCACAGCCACGAGTATTATGAAATCTTCTTCTTCCTGAGCGGCGACGTGCGCATCGTCATCGAGGACATGGACCTGCGCCCCCGGCGCGGCGACGTGCTGATCTTCCCGCCGCACTGCATGCACCGCAACACGCACCTGAGCGCGGACGAGCCCTACGAGCGGTTCTACATCTACGCGACGCGCGCGTTCGTGCAGGGCGTGGCGGGCGAGGGCTTTTCGCTGGAGGACGAGCTGAGCGCGCTCACGCGGGATTGCGGGCAGCATTTCCACCTCGGCGAAAAGGAGCTCGGCGAGCTGATGCGCATGACGGACGAGGCGATTCGCGCGTCGCAGGACGAGGCGCCGTCCGCCCGGCTGATGAACGCCTGCCGCATGGGCATGCTCCTGCTTCGCACGGCGCAGCTCCTTCGCCGAAGCACGCAGCAGCAGCGCAGCGTCGCCAGCCGCATGAACCCGCTCCTGCGCTACCTCAACGACCACGTGACGCAGGATGTCTCGCTTGACCACCTCGCGGACACGTTCTACATCAGCAAATACGCGCTTCTGCGCGAGTTCAAGGAATACACGGGCATGCCGATCCACCAGTACATCCTCGCCAAGCGGATTCTGATGGCGCAGGAGCTCATCGCGGGCGGGATGAAGCCCAATCAGGTCGCAGAGCGCTGCGGCTTTGCGGACTACACGAGCTTTTACCGCGCGTTCCGCGGCAGGACGGGCGTCTCGCCCAACCAGTTTGCGCGGGAGAGGCGGTAGTGAGGCGCGCCATGACGATCAAACGGATTCGGGATATCAAGATCAAATACAAGCTGCTCGCGGTGCTGGCATCGGCGCTGGCGGCGGTGTTTTTGCTGACGCTGGCGTCGTCGCTGATCCCGTACGAGGCATACGATGCGCAGCTCTACGCGTCGGGCGTGCAGACGCTCTCGCTGTTCGCGGGGGCGCTGGAGGACAAGCTCGACGGATACGAGGACTTCACGTTCCGCGTGCTCAGCGACCACGTCGTGCAGAGCAACCTGTCGCAGATGAGCGCCAACTCCATCGGCAGCCGCGCGTGGTGGACGCGTCCGACCTGACCGGCAGGCAGTTTTCCAGCTTCGCCAACACGCTCGAACGCGCCGTGATGCTGCGCCTGACGACGCCGCTGGGCCACACGTGGTATACGTACTGGGGCGAATCGGCCATCGGCGCGGCGCAGCTTGCGCAGCTCGCCCAGACAGCGCGCGAGGCGAACGGCAGCGCGGTTTGGGTCACGCTCCCGCAGCCCGATTCGCGGCTGATCCTGGCGCGCGACATCCGCGAGGTCAAGTGGCTGTCGTTCGATTCGCTGGGCACGATCTATCTGGAAATCGACCTTGCCGGGCTGGTGGATGACCAGCTCAAGGCGATGGAGGCGCTGGGCTGCCCGCTGTCGGTGGCGATCTTCGACGGCGGGGAATGTCTTTACGCCACGGACGAGACGGCGGGCGCGCTGCGCATGGACGAGGACGGCTACATCATCGCGGACACGGAGACGGGGAAGATGCTCTGCATGCGCTATACGTCTGCGCAGGGCTGGGCGTTTTTGATGGCGAGGCCGTATGAGCCGATCTTCACCGAGATCCGCGCGGCGATTCTGCGGGCGATTGGGCGCTCGCTGCTGGCGGCGTTCGCGGCGCTGGCGGTCGGCGCGCTGCTCATCGGCGCGATTCTCAAGCATTTGCAGGTGCTCCTTGGCAAGATCGACCGCTTCCGTCAGGGCGAGCTGCCCGAGCCGCGCGAGATCCTGCCCTATCGCGACAGGCGCGACGAGATGGGCCGCCTGCATCGCCATTTTGACAGGATGATCTCCGATTACGACCACATCGTGCGCGACAATTACGAGAAGCAGCTCGCCATCAAGGACGCGCAGGCGCGCCACCTGCGCTCGCAGATCAGGCCGCATTTCATCTATAACACATTGCAGACGATCTACTGCATGGCCCGAGAGGCCGGGGAGGAGCGCATCGCCGGCATGACCGACGCGCTGGGCAAGCTCATGCGCGCATCCATCAACGAGAGAAAGGACGTCATCACCGTCGGCGAGGATTGGCAGATCGCGCGCGAACACCTCCGCATCCAGCAGA
>CALVTQ010000010.1 GCA_944362695.1 uncultured Clostridia bacterium | reverse complement strand
CCGCCCGCATGGGCATGCTCGATTTCGCCGGGCGCTATCAGAACGCGCAGGTACCCGGCGAGGACGTTTCGGGGTATATCCAAAGCAACGCCGCCGTGCTCGAAAACGAGTACGTCAGCGCCAACGTCCGCGAGCTGTACTACGACGGCAGCCGCGTGCGCACCGTCATCGACGTGACGCCCAAGGGCAACGCCATGCTCGCCGCGTTTGACGCCGATCCCATGCTTCCGATGGCCAGCCTGACCGGCGAGCCCGTCCCCGAGGACGCGAAGGACCTGCCCACGATCCGCGACTATTACGACGAGCACGGCTTTGAGCAGTACATCACCGTGAGCGCGGGCGTGGCGAACGAGGATTGGACGACCGTCTCGGCGGATTACGTTTACAACGCCGGGGACGGCTCGATCACGCTGTATATGGACAGCGCATTCGGCACGGATCAGGCGAGCCGCGAGGTCGATTTTGTGATGGCGATGCAGGTGAACGAGGCCTGTGCCGAGGGCGGCGAGCTGATCCGCATGCAGACGCCGCTTGCGCTCACCGCCGTGGCCGACACCGAGACATACGTCAGCATCGAACCCGCCGATTTCCCGACCGTGGGCATGCGCGTGGACAGGCTGACGGTCGTCGCCACGCCGATGGAGCTCAATTACACCATCGAATACACCGTGACCGACCGGGAGGCGTATGCCGCTACGCAGGGCGGCCTGTTCTTCGAGTTCATCGACCCGGACGCGGACGAGAGCCTGCCGTGGTATGAGCGCCGGCTCAAGGACGGCATGAGCGGCGGCAGCGGCATCTGGCCCGTGGACACGCAGGATCCCGAGCTGGCGACGAAGTTCGTGCAGCGCGGCACGCTGGGCGTGGGCGAGCTGCGCGAGAGCTATCTGCTGGGCGCATACGACTGCTTTGAAAAGACGCGGTTTGAACTGGTCGAGATTCGGATGGAAAAGGCCGAGTGAGCCAAAGAACACGCGGGGCGCGGGAAAAATCCTGCGCTCCTTTTGTGTGCATCGAACGCACGAAACTTCCGATTGGGCAAATTCTTCCGAATGGGCAAAAATGAGGGGTATGCGGGACAAATCAAAAAAAGAAGTGAAATTGCACACCGGGATGAACATTTCGTAAATATATCCTTTTATCATGATCGAAAATGCGCAGTATTCCCGGAATACGGGAATTTATATGCAGACGTGCGAAAAAATTGAATGAATACACACAAATTGTTTATGCATCATGCACACGCGCCGCGGCCATTTTTGATAAACTAGGGAAAACAAATCCGAATATTTCGCAAGCCTATTGCGAAAACATTTGAAAATGTGATATAATCAATATGCAGCATAATTCTCTAAGGGGGATTCGGGGACCGGAAGAATACGGATGACAAGTCAATACCATTGCATTGCTTTTCCCAAAGGAGAACAGGCAGGGTTGACGTCTCGTTCTGACAGGGGAGGGAAATGCGGATGCGCACCATAGAGACCGACCGCGCCATCGTCGATATCGTCGCGTGGCCGGAGGATAAGCCGTGGCAGGGGCGTTACCAGACGTCCAGCTCGATTGAACGCGGGATCGGCACGCTCGTGCTCTCGCCGGATGTCTTCCACAACGCGGCCAAGGCCAACACCGCCTACCGCCGCTTTGCCCAGAAGATCCGCCGCGCCGGGCTGGAGCCGCCCAACGTGGTCTTCCGCACGATGTCCTCGCGCGCATCGCAGCACATATTCTGCATCCTGACGACGAAGGAATCCGTGTTCAATTCCGCATGCCGCATCGGCCGCGTCTATGTCGTGGAATCCGGCATCGACGAGAAGCGCCGCCTCTGCGCCGTGCTCTCGGACAGCCCCAGAGCGTAAACACAGGAGACACACATGCAACAGCTTCCCGCTGCTTATATCGGCCAAATGAAACGCCTGCTCGGTGAAGCAGGCTTTTTTGCGTATCAAAACGCGCTGGAGCAGCCCTACACCCGCGCGCTGAGGATCAACCTTCTGCGCTGTCCGGACGGCGCGCCGCCGTGCGCAATCGAGGGCATGGGCGAGGCCGTCCCGTGGGCGAAGGGCGCGTATTTCATCGAGGGCGACGCGCGTCCCGGCCTCTCGCCGCTCCACGAGGGCGGGCTTTTCTACATGCAGGAGCCCAGCGCTTTGTCGGCGGTCTCGGTACTTGACCCGCAGCCCGGCGAGCGCGTGCTCGACCTGTGCGCCGCGCCCGACGGCAAGAGCACGCAGATCGCCGCGCTGATGGGCGGGGAGGGTCTGCTCGTGTGCAACGAGCCGGTGGCCTCGCGCGCGCAGGTGCTCTCGCGCAACATCGAGCGCATGGGCGTGCGCAATGCGATTGTCACAAGCGAAATGCCGGACAGGCTCGCGACGCGCTTTCCTTCCTTTTTTGACAGAATCCTCGTCGATGCGCCGTGCTCGGGCGAGGGCATGTTCCGCCGCCAGCCGGAGGCGATGGACGAGTGGAGCGAGAACGCCCCGCGCGGCTGTGCGCAGAGACAGCTCGAGATTCTCGAGCAGGCCGTGGCGATGCTCAAACCCGGCGGCGTGATGGTCTACTCGACGTGTACGTTCAACGACACGGAGAACGAGGGCGTGCTCGCGCGCTTTTTGGATGAGCATGCGGAGCTGGAGGCGGTGCCGTTTGCGCTGCCCGGCCTGCCCGCCGCGCCGAAGGGGTACGTGCATCTCTACCCGCACGAGATTCGCGGCGAGGGGCATTTCGTCTCGCTGATGAAAAAGCGGGACGGCGCGCCGGACACGTATATGTCCTTTGACGAAGCGCCGGTGCAAAGGCGCGGCAAGGGCGCAAAGCCGGGCAAGACCGCCGCGCCGGAGAACGAATTGCCGGACGTTCTGGCGCAGGGCGTGCGCTTTGATCGGGTGATGCAAAGCGGGGACAGCCTGTGGGCGTGGCCGGAGAGCATCGAGCCCGCGCGTTTGGCGGGGATCAAGGTGCTGCGCACGGGGCTGCTTCTTTCGCACATGCAGGGCAGGCGGGCCGAGCCGGATCACGCGCTGGCGATGGCGCTGCGCTCCGGCGAGGCGGCGAGGACGGCGGAGCTTTCGCGCGAGCAGGCGCTCACGTATCAGGCGGGCGAGGCGTTGGCGCTGGGCGATTTGCCGCCGGGGTACACGCTGCTTTGTCACGAGGGCGTGCCGCTTGGCTGGGGCAAGCAGGCCGGGGGCATCATGAAAAACCACTATCCCAAGGGGATCAGACGCAGATAAAGGGGGCGCTTCGGCGCTCTTTTTTATAGGAAGAAACGCGGCGTGGAAAATTTTTTCATTTCGCGGGAAGAAAAAGGGGACGGGCTTCGTCTTTATGTATGCAGCGGCACGAGAGCTCCGCGCCGCGCACGAAGCACAAACACACGACATCCCAAGGAGGAAAAAGAATATGAAGAAGATCATCGCCATTGCGCTCTGCCTGATGATGACGCTGACGGCCTGCGCCGCCTTTGCCGAGACCGAGATCACGACCGTCGGCACGGCGGTCATCACCGCGTCGCCGGACATCGTGACCGTGACCGGCAGCGTGGCCGTCATCGACGCGAGCCTTCAGGCTGTGCAGGACAAGATGAACGCCACGATTGCCGACGTGACGGACAAGCTCATCGCGCTGGGCATCGCCGAGGACGACATCGTCACCGATTATTACAACACGTATCCGCTCTACGACTACGAGCAGACCCCGGCGGCCGTGACCGGCTATCAGGGCAGCCACTCTCTGGCGATCACCTGCCGCGACATCACGATGCTCGACAGCGTGCTCAAGCTGCTGACCGAGTGCGGCATGACCGACACGGGCAGCATCCGCTATGACGTGGCCGCGCGCGCGGAGCTGTACCGTCAGGCGCTCGTGATGGCGAGCCTGGCGGCGAAGGAGAAGGCCGCGCAGATGGCCGAGGGCATGGGCCTGACGCTGGGAGAGCTGGACACGCTGGTGGAGAATCAGAGCTACACGGTCGATTACGTGACCAACGCGACGGGCGACTTTGGGCGCGCGGAGAGCAAGGCGCTGGCGGGCGGCTCGAGCGCGGGCGTGCGCTCCGGCAAGATCGAGATCGAGGCGAGCGTGACCGCGACCTTCGAGGCGAGGTAAGCCATATATAAGGAAGAAAGACGTCGGGAGACCGGCGTCTTTTTTGCGTGGGCAGGGGAACGGGGCGGCGGGCGTTGGGGCTTGGGCGCGCTGGGCGGGAGTTGGTCAGGGAGCCCCTTCGGGTCTCTTGAGGCGCTTTTGTTTTAGCCCGGCGCAGCCCTCTGGGTCGCCGCGGCTTTTGTGCCGGGCCCCATGTGCGGCTTGGGTGGGCGAGGGGTTACGGGCGCGTCGGAACGCCCGCGCGCTTTCGGGGCGTTTGTGCGGGGCGCAGCGTTTGGGGGCGGCTGCGCGCTTGGATGAGAGAATCCGCAGCCCGGATGCGCAGGACGAGGGGCGCGGAAGGGCTGCGGGATTTTTTGGGGGCGGCGTGGGGTGTGAGGTGAAAAGGGATGGCGGGGGGGTTGGGTTGGTGGGCATTGCGGCGGCTGCGGTTTGAACCCGTCAGGGGCCGCTTCGCTTCCTGACTACTTTTTTGATGGCTGCGCCATTTTGGGGTTACGTTGGGGCCAGCCCCAAACCCCGCAAAGGGCGCTGCCCTTTGATCCCGCAAGGGCTTTGCCCTTGACCCTTCTTCGCTTCGCGCGGATTAAACACGCTTTACATTTCCTCCGACAGCGCTGAGCTTTTCCTCAATGCGCACGTACCCACGGTCGATATGCCCGCCGCCGTCATCGACGAGCGTCTCGCCCTCGGCGCACAGCCCGGCGAGAATCAGCGCCGCGCCCGCGCGAAGGTCTGTCGCACGCACCGGCGCGCCGGTCAGAAACGGCGTACCCTCGACGATGGCGACGCGGTTCTCCACGCGGATATGCGCGCCGAGCCTCGCCAGCTCCGCCGCATGCATGAACCTGTTCTCGAATATCGTTTCCAAAAACACGCTCGTGCCGGGCGTGCGGCAGGCGACTGCCATCATGGGCGCTTGCAAATCCGTCGGAAAGCCGGGATAGACCATCGTGCGGATCTCAAACGGCTGCTTCGCCCGGCCGAACACCATCAGCCCGCCCGGCGTGTCCTGCACGTGCACGCCCGCCTCGCTGAGCTTAAAGAGCAGCGAGCGCAGATGATCGGCCCTCGCCCCGCGCAGGAGCAGCTCGCCGCCGGTCATCGCGCAGGCGCACGCCATTGTACCCGCCTCGATGCGGTCGGCAATCGGCGTCCAGCTCGTGCCGTGCAGCGCGCTCACGCCCTCCACGCAGATGGTGCTCGTGCCCGCGCCGCTGATCTTCGCGCCCATCGAGCACAGGAACGCGGCGAGATCGACGATCTCCGGCTCCTTGGCGGCGTTCTCGATGCGCGTTGAGCCCTCGGCGAGCGTCGCGGCCATTAAGAGGTTCTCCGTCGCGCCGACGGACGGCATGTCGAGATAGATCACCGCGCCGCGCAGCTTGCCGCGAAGCGTCACGCCGCCGTGGTCAAACGTCACCCGTGCGCCCAGCGCGGCCATGCCCTTGAGGTGCTGGTCGATGGGGCGCTGGCCGATCGCGCAGCCGCCGGGAAGCGGAATCCGCGCCTCGCCCAGACGGGAAAGAAGCGGGCCGAGCACGAGCACGGAGGCACGCATGGCGCGCACGTCGTCCTCGTCGTCGGGATTTTTGAGGGCGTCAGCGGCGATGACGAGCCCGCCCTGATCGTGCCTCACGCGGCAGCCGCACGCGGAGAGCAGGGACGCCAGCGTATGTACGTCCGTCAATTCCGGCGGATGCTCGATGCGCACGTCCTCGCGGGTGAGCAGGGCGCCGCACATGATCGGCAGCACCGCGTTCTTGGACGTGCTCACCTGTATCTCTCCCCGCAGAGGCGGGCTTTCGCGTACGGCATAGTGCGCCATGAGAATCCCTCCGTTACGTCACAATCGTTGCGGCGGCGGCGACCGTCCGCCTGATGGCAGAGTATGCCGCGAAAAGGCGATGTGTCCGCGCCGCCCGAGAGGATTTTCTCCCGGCGCGCTTTCGTCCATGCCGGGGCGAAAATGCGGGCGGCGGCTCGTTTTTTTATTCTATGCTGGAAACGCGCTCGCGGCCACCGCACGAAAAACGCGCGCTCTTTCGCCAGATGTTCCCGCCGGGAAGATTCTGCATGAGACGCCCGGGCGCGGGCAGGATAGGAAGGAAAACGGCGCGCGCCTTTCGCCGAAAAAAACAAGGCAGATTGCAGGAAAAACCGAAATTGATTGCAATTTGCGCCAAAATCGTGTATTATATAAAAGAAATGCTCGCGTCATGGGCAGGATGCCCGGCAGCGGCGCGCGATATGCCGTGCCGTGCGATGGAAAAAGGCGGGCGCGGCGTCCGTGCGAATCATGGCGCGGGCGGCATAAAATGGGAAGCAGAACGACTCAAACGGGAGGTATGGAATATGTGCGGAATCGTGGGCTATGTGGGCGTGCGCCGGGCGGCGCCGATCCTGCTTGATGGCCTTGGCAAGCTGGAATACCGCGGCTACGACTCGGCGGGCATCGCCGTGCGTGACGAGGCCAACGACCACATCGAGGTCGTCAAGGCCAAGGGCAGGCTCAAGAACCTTGCGGAGATGACCGACGGAGGGCGCGCCGTGCCGGGCAGCTGCGGCATCGGCCACACGCGCTGGGCGACCCACGGCGAGCCGAGCACCGTCAACGCGCATCCGCATTACTCGAAGGAGAAGCGCGTGGTCATCGTGCACAACGGCATCATCGAGAACTATCAGGAGATCCGCGAGAAGCTCACGCGCAAGGGCTACGTCTTTGAGACGCAGACCGACACGGAGACCGCCGCGCTGCTGCTGGACTACTACTACCAGAAGGCCGAGGGCAAGCACCTCTCGCCCCGCGAGCGCGCGCTGGACGCCATCCGCTCGATGATGATCCGCGTGCGCGGCAGCTACGCGCTGGGCATCCTCTTTGGCGACCAGCCGGGCGTCATATACGCCACGCGCAAGGACAGCCCGCTGATCGTGGGCCGCTGCAACGAGGAAAACGCGGGCCACATGATCGCCTCCGACGTGCCGGCCGTGCTCAGCTACACGCGCAATGTCGTCTACATCGACAACCTCGAGATCGCGTGCCTGACCCGCGACGAGATGCACGTATACAACCTCGACTGCGAGGAGATCGACAAGGAATTCACCGAGATCAAGTGGGACGCGGCCAGCGCCGAGAAGGACGGCTACGAGCACTTCATGATCAAGGAGATCCACGAGCAGCCGCGCGCCGTGCGCGACACGCTCTCCCCGCGCATCAAGGACGAGGACGGCGGCAAAAAGAGCATCGACCTGAGCGAGCTGAACCTCACCGACGACGACCTGCGCGGCGTATCGCGCGTGACGATCATCGGCTGCGGCTCGGCGTATCACGTGGGCATGGTGGGCCGCGTGCTCTTTGAGCAGCTGGCGAAGGTGCCCTGCGAGGTCGATCTGGCCAGCGAATTCCGCTACCGCCAGCCGATCCTCGACGAGCGCGGCCTGTTCATCATCATCAGCCAGAGCGGCGAGACCGCCGACAGCCTCGCGGCGCTGCGCATGTGCAAGGAGCGCGGCCTGCGCACGATGGCGGTCGTCAACGTCGTCGGCAGCTCGATTGCGCGCGAGGCGGACGCCGTCATGTACACGTGGGCGGGGCCGGAAATCTCCGTCGCCACGACGAAGGCGTACAGCACGCAGCTGGCGGCGCTGTACCTCGTCGCCACGAAGATGGCCGCCGTGCGCGGGCAGATCGACGCGGCGCGCGAGCAGCAGCTCATCGCGGAGATGCTCGCCATCCCGGACAAGATCGAGCGCGTGCTCTCCGACAAGGAGCGCGTGCAGTGGTACGCCAACAAGATGGCCTCCTGCAAGGACGTGTTCTTCATCGGGCGCGGGCTCGACTACGCGATCAGCCTTGAAGGCAGCCTCAAGCTCAAGGAGATCAGCTACATCCACTCCGAGGCCTACGCCGCGGGCGAGCTCAAGCACGGCACGATCAGCCTGATCGAGGACGGCGTGCTCGTGGTCGCGGTGGCGACGCAGCCGGAGCTGTTTGAAAAGGAAGTCTCCAACATGGTCGAGGTGCGCAGCCGCGGCGCGAGCCTGTTCGGGCTGACGACGTACGGCCAGTACGCCATCGAGGACACGGTGAACTTCACGGTCTATGTGCCGCGCACCGAGCCGCTTTTCGCCACGTCGCTGGCGGTCGTGCCGCTGCAGCTGCTGGCGTATTACATCAGCTGCGCGAAGGGCCTTGACGTCGACAAGCCGCGCAATCTGGCGAAGTCGGTGACGGTCGAGTAATCGGGCGCGCGCTGTACGCAAAAGGAAGAACGGCGTATGGCGCGCGATGTGCGCAAAAGGAAGAACGGCGTTTGGCACGCGATGTGCGCAAAAGGAAAAACGGCGTTTGGCGCGCGATACGCCCAAAAACGCACAGCCCGGCCGGCGACGGTGCTGGCGGGCGCAGAGGAGGGATTCGCATGACCGACCTGTTGATCGTCGTGGATATGCAGCGGGACTTCGTCTCCGGCGCGCTGGGCAGCGAGCAGGCGCGCGCGATTGTCCCGGCTGTGGCCGCGCGCATCCGCGAGGCTGCCAGCGAGGGCACGCGCGTGATCTTCACGCTCGACACGCACGGCGAAAATTACATGGACACGCGCGAGGGGCGCTTTCTGCCCGTGCCGCACTGCATCGCGGGGACGGCGGGCTGGACGCTCGAGCCGGACATCGCCGCCGAGTGCAGGCCGGGCATGACGAGCTACGAAAAGCCCACGTTCGGGTCGGTGGATCTCATGCGCGACGTGGCCGCGTGGGCGCTCGGCGAGAAGGGGAGCGCGGACGGCGCGGGGATCACCATCGAGCTTTGCGGCGTGTGTACGGACATCTGCGTGGTCTCCAACGCGCTGCTCATCAAGGCGGCGCTGCCGGAGGCGGAGGTCGTCGTTTGCGGGGCGCTGTGCGCGGGCGTGACGCCGGATAAGCACGAGGCGGCGCTTGAGACGATGCAATCTTGCCAGATCGTCGTGAAGTGACGCGCACAAAATGTATGGCGGCACGGACTGCGAGCCCCGCACATGGGGCGCATGCGGCCCGTGCTTTTTCGTGCACGGAACACAATTTACGACAAAAAAGCAGCGCGGATTTTCTTTTTTGCCCTAAAACATGATAAGATGGCCCGCGATAGTTTGGAAAAAGAGCTAAAATGCAAAAGTTTTTGGGCTGCGATGGTCTGATGACTTGATTTGCCTGCGGGGTTCGTGTATAATAATTTCATACGAGAGACGGCGGGGCCGCGCGCCCGGTCTGCTCAATGATAAAGAGGAGTGATTCCAATGGCTCGTATTGTTACTCTCGGCGAAATCATGCTGCGTCTGAAGAGCCCGGCGCTGGAGCGTTTCTTCCAGAGCCCGGCCTTTGAGGCCACCTTCGGCGGCGGCGAGGCCAACGTGGCCGTGTCCCTGGCCAACTACGGCATGGACGCCGCTTTTGTCACCGCTCTGCCCAACAACGCCATCGGCGAGGCCTGCGTGCGCGAGGTGCGCAGCTTCGGCGTGGACGTCTCCGACATCAAGCTGGTCGACGGCCGCATGGGCATCTACTACCTGGAGACCGGCAGCAACCAGCGCCCCTCCAAGGTCGTCTATGACCGCGCGGATTCCTGCATCGCCAAGGCTCCGGTCGATCTGTTCGACTGGAAGAAGATCTTCGACGGCGCGACCTGGTTCCATATCTCCGGCATCACCCCGGCGATCTCCGAGAGCGCCGCTGAGCTGTCCCTGGCCGCCTGCAAGGCCGCTCAGGAGATGGGCGTGACGGTTTCCTGCGACCTGAACTACCGCAAGAACCTGTGGAAGTACGGCAAGGAAGCCAAGGAAGTGATGAGCGAGATCACCAAGTACGTCGATGTCGCCATCGCCAACGAGGAGGACTTCCAGAAGTCCCTGG
>CALVTQ010000009.1 GCA_944362695.1 uncultured Clostridia bacterium | reverse complement strand
GGGATGAGGTCGTGGCTGCGCGGGGCGAAGAAGCCGCAGGCGGGTTCGCCGCTGACCGTGCCGACGGGGTACGCGCCCTTGTTGCGATAGGCGAAGGGGTGATCCATGCCCAGCACGGGCGGCACTTCGATGGAAAGGCCGCCGACGCGGGTGAGGAGCTGCTGCACCTGATCGCGCTTGAAGGCGAGGGAGGTCTCATACGTCATGTGCTGGCAGGAGCAGCCGCCGCAGCGCTTATACGCCGGGCAGAACGGCTCGGCGCGGTCTGGGCTTTTTTTGAGAAGCTGCTCAACGCGGCCGAAGGCGTAGCGCTTTTCGGGCTTGACGATGCGCACGCGCGCGCGCTCGCCGGGCAGCATGCCGGGGACGAAGACGGCCATGCCCTCGTGACGGCAGACGCCCTGCGCGTCCTGACCGAAGGCGTCGCAGGTCATTTCAATGATGTCGTTCTTGCGCAGCATATGTCCTCCGATATTTACAGAAAGATTCACGGACAGCATACCACGGCGAGGCGGCGCTGTCAACGCAAAACGCCGCGGCGCACTGGGCAACCGCGGCGGCGGAGGGGACGAATCAGGCGCGCTTGCCCTTGGCCAGCAGCATGCCGGCGCACAGGGCGGTGAACGGCGCGACGGTCACGAGGCCGAAGGAGCCGATGACCGTGTGGATCATCTCGGCGGCGACGTACTTATAATTGAAGATGTGGCCAAGCGGCGTGCCCTGCGCCATGAAGACCATGAGCAGCGCGGTATAGCCGCCGGAATAGGCGAGCAGGAGCGTGGTCGTCATCGTGCCCATCGCGGCGCGGCCCACGTTGATGCCGGAGCGCACGGCCTCGAGGCGGGAGATGTCCGGGCGCTTTTCCACGACCTCATGCACGGCGGAGGTGATATCGACCGAAAGATCCATGACCGCGCCGGAGGAGCCGAGGAAGATGGACGCCATGAAGATCTGCGTGAGGCTCAAATGGCGGTAGCCCGCGTAGAGCAGGCTCTCGGAATAGGCCATGACCGCGCCGTGGATGCGGAACATGTCGGTGAACAGCGCGCCCAATACGCATGTGACGAGTATGCCGAGGAAGGAGCCGGAGACCGCGGCGGCGCAGCGCCTGTCAAAGCCATAGACGAGGGCGATGATGAGCGTGGTCAAAAGGAGCGTGACGCCGAGGCCGACCCAGATGGGGTTGAGGCCCTTCAAATACGCCGGGACGAGCAGCTTCCAGATCGCCAGAATCGTGAGCGCGAAGGAGAACAACGCGCGAAGGCCGGTCTGCCCGGCGAAGAGCACGAGCAGCGCCACGAACGCCGCGCCCATCAGCAGCTCGGCGGGGATGCGGTAGTGGTCGATCATGGTGACGTTGGTGATGTGGCCGTCCTTGTGGCTGATGACGACCTGCGCGGTGTCGCCGGGGGCGAAGACCTTGTCCTGCTCGAGCGAGCCGTTGAGCATGTTGACGCCCTCGACGCGCTCGCCCTTGAACGCGCCGGATGTGATATCCAGCTCGCAGCGCTGTTCGCCGGAGCGAACGAGGCCGGTGTCGACGATGGAGCTGTCGTCCGTGCTGACGACGCGGGCGGTGCAGCGCTCGGCCTGCTGATACTGGACGGCGTCCTCGTAGCCTGTGGGCAGGGCGATGAGGACGGCGATCAGCAGCAGGCAGACGAGCAGGGGCGCATGATAGCGGAGGTGTTTTTTCATAGTTTACCTCGTATGATGGATTGGGGTCAGGGGAACGTTGGAGCGCTGCTCCAAACCTCGCCCAAGGGCTTTCCGGTCGCCCTTGGGGAACCTTCGGGCCGTGTGGAATCCAAAGTTTATGTTTTTGAATTGGACTGCTGCAAGCCTCACGGCGTGACAGGTAAAGATGATGGAGTGTATGGGGAAGTGAAGCCGAAAGCCTGAAATTCACCAAGGGCCGCCCCGAGCGTGTCGAGGCGGCCTGTATGGGGTTTTCCGTCTGTGTCCGAGATTACTGCACGCTGAGCATGTTGGCGAGCTTGGTGTAGATCTCGGTGTTGTCGTAGTAGCCGTTGAACTCGGCGGCGTTCACGCCCTGCGCCAGAACCGCGACCGGCAGGCCGGTGTGGCTGTAGGAGGTGAAGGAGATGCCGGACTTGTTGTTGAGGATGTGGGTGAGGGTGACGGACAGCGGATCGTAGGTGCCGTACATCACGTACTCAAGCTGCGCGTCCTCGACGGTGGCGGTGCCGTTTACGGACTTCTCGTAGGCGACCTTGAGCTGCTCGAGCTCGAACGGGGTGAGCACCAGCTTGTCGTCCTCGGCGCCGGTGGTCTTCAGGCCGAACAGCGCCTCGATGTCGGCGAGCGCCTGCTCGAAGGTCGTGCCGTTCTCCTTGTACTTGGCGGTGTAGTCCGTGTCGTACTTGGCGAAGGAGATCTTCTGGTTGTTGAGCAGGGTGAGGTAGGTGTCGTAGTCGGTGCCGGCGAAGCCGATGGTCATGCCGCCGGTCTCGTGGTCGCCGGTGACGAGGATGAGGGTCTCGTCCGGGTGCTGGGCGGCGAAGTCGATGGCGACCTGCACGGCGTCGGCGAAGGCGATGGTGTCATGGATGGTGGAGGCGGCGTCGTTGGCGTGGCAGGCCCAGTCGATCTTGCCGCCCTCGCACATCATGAAGAAGCCGTTCTCGTTATCGAGGACCTCGATGCCCTTGGCGACGTAGTCGGAGAGCGCCCACATGTCGTCGGTGCGGTCGATCTCGTAGGCCATGGCGTCGGAGTCGGCCAGATGCTCGTCGATGAGGATGACCTTGCCGTCGGCAGCGGTCACGGCCTCGGCCTCGGCCTGCGTGAAGGTGACCTTGTAGCCGGCCTCCTTGGCGAGGTCATAGAGGTTCGGACGATCCTTGTCGTTGCCGGTGACCTTTTTGAGGCCGCCGCCCGCAAAGTACTCAAAGCCGGAGGCGATGAGCTCCTCGCCGATCTCGTAGTAGTCGTTGCGGCTGGCCTGATGCGCATAGAACGCGGCCGGGGTCGCATGGTTGAGGTTGACGGAGGAGATCACGCCGACCTTCATGCCCTTCTGCGCATGGAGCTTCTCGGCGATGGTCTCGAACTTGACCGTGGCGGTCTCATCCACGTTGATGGAGCCGGAGTAGGTCTTGTGGCCCGTCGCGATGGAGGTCGCGGTGGAGGCGGAGTCCGGCGCGAAGGAATTGCTGTCGTAGGTGACGGCGGAACCGGCGGCCTCAAAGTTCATGAAGTTGAGGTAGTCCGGGCCGTCGAGGATGGCGCCCTGGTTGTCGCTCAGGCTCGGCTGGGCCATAAAGTAGTCGGTGTCGTTCTGCGCGCCGAGGTAGTCGGCGGTGGACTGGATCTGCGGGTAGCTCATGCCGTCGCCGATGAACAGGAACACGTACTTCGGCGCGGTGACGGCGTTCTCGGCCAGCGCGCAGCCGGCCAGCATGCTGACGCTCAGGCAGACCGTCAGCAGCAGCGCGATCAGTTTCTTCATTTCTCTTTCTCCTTCAAAATCGTCTTGTGCTGTGCACGCCTTAGATTATAGGAAGGCCGCGTAAACTTGGTCACCGCCCCGGCGTAAAATCGCGGCAAAATGTATCTGTTTCATTTTTGCAGGGTTTTGTGCGGCGAAAACTTGCATGAAACGTGCGGATTTGCGCATATATGTGGTATATGACGCGCGGGAATTGTGCGATGTGCGAAAAACGGGTTTCATGACGCGAAAGCGGCGGCGGGGCTGCGCGTTTCGTTTTCATCAAATCGCGTAAAGCCCGGCGCAGGCTATGTTAAATCGGTGTTCGGCGCGCGGCATAAAAGGGGAACGATGCTCATATTGTGTATGACGGGATAGAAGGCGGTGCGCTGTGCGCAGGCGTGGGCGTGCATAACGCGGGGCGCTCGCCGTGCGCCATATAAAAGGGAGCGGCGCGTTTTTGGGCATGAAAAAAAGGGATATCCGGCGTGCGGATATCCCCCGTGAAGATTCGGATTACAGGCTGTTGATCATGTTGTACAGGCCGAGGTTGAACTCGCGCTTCTGGCGCAGGGCCATCACGATGGGCATGTAGTACACGCGGCCATCCTTGATGCCGATGACCTGATTGCCGATGCCGTTGCGCAGCAGGTTGACGGCGAGGTTGCCCGCCTCGAACGCGAACCAGCTGTCGTAGGCGGAGGGCTGACGGCCGCGCTGGGTGTAGCCCAGAACCGTCGGGCGCACCTCGGTCTTGGTCTTCAGGCGAAGCACCTTGGCGAGGTAGTTCGTGGAGATGGTGGAGTCCACATGCGCGCGCTCGTTGTGCTCAATGAGGTACTTCTGCCACTCGAAGTGCTGCATGGAGTCCCACGCGCCCTCGGCGACGACGATGGTGGCGCGGTGGTTGCCCGCATCGTAGAGGCGGCAGAGGCGGTCGGAGACCTCCTGAATGCTCCACGGCACCTCGGGCACGACGCAGATCTCCGCGCCGGTGGCCGCGGCGGCCTTCAGGGCGATGTCGCCGCAGTGACGGCCCATGACCTCGACGATGCCGGGGCGGTCGTGGGAGCGGCTGGTCGCGCGGATGGCACGGATGTCGTCGGCGCAGGAGTTGAGCGCGGTGTCATAGCCGAGGGTCATCTCGGTATAGGCCAGATCGTTGTCGATGGTGCCGGGGATGCCCACGCAGGGGACGCCCAGCTCGCAAAGCTCCATCGCGCCGTGGTAGGAGCCGTCGCCGCCGATGACGACGATGCCCTCGATGCCCATCTCGTGGATGTTGTTGACGGCGTGGGCGCGCATCTCGGGCTTGAGGAAGTCCAGGCAGCGCGCGGTGCGCAGGAAGGTGCCGGGCTGGTCGGCGATATCCAGAATCGTGTCAAGGTCCAGCTCGACCATGTCGTCGGCGATGCTGTTGGAGCGGCAGAGCGTGCCGTTGTAGCCGCGCTTGATGCCGATCAGGGACATGCCGTAATAGCGGGCGGTCTTGGCGACGGCCGCAACAGCCGCGTTCATTCCCGGGGAGTCGCCGCCGGAGGTCAAAACACCAATTCTACGCATAAAGGATACTCCTTTCATATAGAGCGCGGGCGCGGTTTGCGGCCCGTTTTGGTCGTGAAAGCGGCGCACGCGTCGATGCGCGGCCGATTTGGCTATATTATACGCTTTTTTCCCCGCCTGCGTCAAGCACGGAAACGATTGGCCCGCGATTTCGGCGGCTTGACAGCAAAGCGGGGCAGAATTTGTCAAAAATTTCCCAATACGCCGAAAATCCCCGAAAAACACGGCCCTTCAGGAATTTCTTCATAAATTTATCTTGACTTGAACAGCGCCCGTGAAGTATACTATATTCGCTTATGCATGGAACAACGTGTCGCAACGGCACGACCATACTTTGTTCAAACGAACACCGAATTATAAGGAGAGTGTAATTATGGCATCGTCTGTCAGAACGTATCAGCCCAAGAAGCGTCAGCGCGCGAAGGTGCACGGCTTCCGTTCCCGTATGTCCACCAAGAACGGCCGCAAGGTTCTTGCCCGCCGCCGCGCCCGTGGCCGCGCCAAGCTGACCGTTTCCAACCCCGTCTGATTTGAAACGCTGCCGCATTGATGGCGGCTGATGCATGACGCGCCCGCGCAATGCGGCGCGCCGAGCGTTCGGTCCGGCCCGGCTAGACCGGGAACGGGCCTTTTTCTTTCATCCATGCGATTGCTCCGGCAGTCGCAGAACACGGGGGAGCGACCGCTTTGCAGAGAAAATACAGCCTCAAAAAGAACGCGCAGTTCAAATACGTCCACCGCAAGGGCACGTCCAGCGGCAGCCGGGAGATGGTGCTGCTCTATGTGCGCGCGGGGTCCACGAAGGTGGGCTTTTCCGTGGGCAAGAAGATCGGCTGCGCGGTTGAGCGAAACCGCGTCAAGCGCCGTCTGCGCGCCGCGTGCGTTCCCCTCCTGCCCCGCATGAAGCGGGGACTCTACGTCTTCATTGCCCGCCAGCCGGCAGCCACAGCCGATTTTGACAAGCTGTGCCGTTCCATGCAGTACCTGCTGCGCAGGCAGAACCTGCTTTTGCCCGACGACGCCGAACCCATTAAAAAGGAAGCGAAAGGGCAAAGCGCGCAGGCCGGTCAGACCGGCGATGCGCAAGAGAAAACGACCTGAGAGGCGAGTGTATGATCAAGAAGGCCATGCTGGCGATGATCCGCTTTTACAGAAAGCACATGCATCACGCGCCGTGCTGCCGCTTCACGCCCAGCTGCTCGCAATACGCGCTGGAGGCCATCGAAAAATACGGCGCGCTCAAGGGCGGCTATCTCGCCGTGCGGCGCATCCTGCGCTGCCATCCCTTCTACAAGGGGGATCTTTACGACCCCGTGCCCTGACGTGAGCCGGGCATGCGGGCGGCTTTCGCTTGTAGAGAACCGTCCTTACGGACAAACGAGACAAGGAGGACCCTTCGTCCATGAGTTTTCTCAATTCACTGCTGCTGACGATCATCCGCGGCCTGCATATGTTCATCAACAACTATGCGCTGACGATCATCGTGTTCACCATCCTCATCAAGCTGTGCGTGCTCCCGCTCAACGTCAAGAGCCGCCGCTCGATGATGCGCGTGAGCGAACTGCAGCCCAAGCTCAAGGAGCTTCAGGACAAGTACAAAAACGATCAGGAAAAGCTCAACCAGAAGATGCAGGAGCTCTACCGCAAGGAGAACGTCAGCCCCATGGGCGGCTGCCTGCCGATGATCATCTCGATGGTCATCCTCTTTGCGATGTTCTACGCGCTGCGCACGTTCGCCAACGACCAGCTCGTCACGCAGTTCCTCACCTTCATGCATAACCCGGAGATCGATCCGCACACGCTGGCCGAGCCGTTCCTGTGGATCAAGAACCTGTGGATGCCCGATTCGCCGTTCGCGACGTTCATGCCCGACGCGCAGTCGCTGCGCATGGTCGAATACAGCGTCTGGAACGACATCAGCGCCAAGCTCGCCGCTGCGGGCACCATCCCCGCCGACGCCGTGCTGCATCTGGAGAACGCCCAGGCCGTCATGGACTACGTGACCAACGTGGTCGAGCCGTTCATCGCCAGCGATGTGTACGCGCCGTATGTTGCCGCTAAGCCGGGTCTGGCGAACCTGAGCCTGCTGTTCATCCGCTTCTCCTTCTTTGAGGAGGGCAACGGCTGGTTCATCCTGCCGCTTCTGTCCATGGCCACGCAGGTGCTCATGCAGAAGCTGACGATGGAGAGCCAGCAGATGGACCCGTCCCAGCAGAGCAGCCAGAAGATGATGATCTGGATGATGCTCTTTATGTCCCTGTATTTCTGCGCCAGCTACAACTCCGCGTTCGCGCTGTACTGGGTGGCGGCCAACGTCTACGCCATCGTCGAGCAGCTGGGCCTGAATTACTACTTTAAGCAGCAAGCGCTGCGCAGCGCCGCCGCAGAGGAGGTCGGCACCAAATGAGAAGCCAGGAATTCACCGGAAAGACCACGCAGGAAGCCATTGACGCGGGCCTTGCCGCGTTTGGCGTGACCATTGCCGACGTGCATGTGGATGTTTTGCAGGAGGGCGCGAAGGGCCTGTTCGGCCTGTTCGGCAGCAAGCCCGCCCGCGTGCGCATCACCGTGATGGAGGAAGAAAAGGAAGACGACCACGGCTTGAGCGACCTGCTGGGCAGCTTC
The DNA here is from genome assembly GCA_944362695.1 of uncultured Clostridia bacterium. GTDB lineage: Bacteria > Bacillota > Clostridia > Christensenellales > Aristaeellaceae > Ventricola. The sequence continues at coordinate 6,959 of CALVTQ010000009.1, read as the reverse complement.
AGCCTCGACGGCGAGACCAGGAAGAAGCCGGAGAAGAAGGCCGAGAAGCCCGCGCAGCCGAAGAAGAAGGCCGAAAAGCCCGCGGCGCCGAAGGCCGAGAAGCCTGCCGAGGAAAAGGCGGAGAAGCCCGCCGCGCCCAAGGCCGAGAGGAAGGCGGACAAGCCCGCCGAGGTGAAGGCCGAGAAGCCCGCCGAGGACAAGCCGGAGCAGAAGAAGGCCGACAAGCCGAGGGCCGAGAAGAAGCCCCAGCAGCCCAAGGCCGAGCGCAAGCCCAAGGCCGACAAGCCGAAGGCCGAGAAGAAGGCCGAAAAGCCCGCCGAGCCGGTTGAGAAGACCGAGGAGGCCCCGCGCGAGTATGCGCCGATGGCCCCGGCCCAGCCCTTCACCCCGACCGAGCCGCCGGTCATCCACGACGAGAACACGCCCGCGGGCCGCGCACAGCGCTTCCTGATGGACGTGACCGAGCGCATGAACGTGAAGGTCGATGTGTACGTGGACGACAGCGCCGAGGACAGCCTGTACATTCACATGGTCGGCGACACGCTGGGCATCCTCATCGGACGCCGCGGCGAGACGCTCGACGCTTTGCAGTACCTCACGAGCCTTCAGGTCAACAAGGGCCGCGACGGCTACATCCGCGTGACGCTGGACACCGAGAACTACCGTGCCAAGCGCGAGGACAGCCTGCGCCGCCTCGCCGCGCGCATGGCCAACCGCGCCCAGAAGACGGGCCGCAAGGTCGTGCTCGAGCCGATGAACCCGTACGAGCGCCGCGTGCTGCACACCGCGCTGCAAAATCATCCGGCCGTGAGCACACATTCGGAGGGCGAGGAGCCCAACCGCCGCGTGGTCATCACGCTCAAGAACCAGCCCGCGCGCGATGAGCAGCAGGGCGAGCGCGCCGAGAAGGGCGAGCGCAGCGAGAAGACCGGACGCCGCCGCAGCCGCCGCCGTGGGCGCAGGGGGCCGAAGAACCCGCAGAGCGCCGCGCCGCAGGGCGATGCGCCGGTGACCGAGGCGCAGGAGAGCGCGCCGGTGACCGAGCCGCAGGGCGACGAGGCCTGATGCAATGAGACAGGGGAGCGCGAGTATGCTTCGCGCCCCCTTTTTTCAAAGGAGGGAGCAGGATGGAGCGCATGAGCCGCACGATCCGCCGGGCGATGCTGGCGGTCGCGCAGAACGAGGCGCTGTTCATGTTCACGGCGTTCGTCGTGGCGGGCGTGCTGAGCACGAGCCTGCTGTATTGGTATCAGGACGCCGTCGATCTTGCATACCGGTATATCGTCGTGCCGTGGGGCATGGCGCTGTGCCTGCTGCGCATTGCCAAAAGGCCGGAGGCGCAGCGCACGGGGAAGGAAATCGCGATCCTGTTTATGCTGCTGGCGTGGATCGTCGTGCCGTTTGCGATCCGCTTCGGCCTGACGTTCAACAACGCGACGAGCTGGCAGGGCAGCGTGTCGGTGTATTTCGCCATTTACGCGCTGGCGAGCGAGCGCGATGCGGCCACGCGCGAGAAGCGGTTTGATCTGGCGTGTGCGCTGTTCGCGGCGCTGGGCTTCGTGCTCGGCACGGCGATGCTCTGGTGCGCGTGGAACGTGCAGACGCTCGACCCCGGCGAGGCCGAGTTCGGCTTCGGCATATACGACAGGATGATCCTGTGCCACGGCGTGCATTACAACCTGACCGGCATGGTCTCCGTGTGCTGCCTGATGATGGCGCTCGCGGGCGCGGAGCGGGCGAAGAAGCCCGTCGTGCGCGTTGGCTATGCCGTATCGGCAATCGAGATGATGCTGGTGATCGTGCTGACGCAGAGCCGCACGGCGCGATACGCGATGATCATCGCGCTGGGCGCGGGCGCGTATGCGTTCCTGCTGCGCAGATGGAAGAACAAGGGCATCGCCAGGCGCCAGATCGCGGCGATTGCGGCGGCGTGCGCCGTGGTGATCTGCGGCTATGCGGGCGCGAAGGTGTTCACCGACGCGGCGCTTTCGCACTATGAGCGCGTGTATACGCAGCGTGCGGAGGAGGCCCGGCCGGCTGCTCAGACGCTCGCACCCGTGCCGGAGAATACCCCGGCGGCTATCGAAATCGCGACGGCAGGCGAGCCCGTGACGGCAAGCGAGAACGCGGCGGCAAGCGCGATTGAGACGGCGGCAAGCGAGCCCGTGACGGCAAGCGCGATCGAGACGGCGGCAAGCGAGCCTGTGACGGCAAGCAAGACGGCGCCGGTCGCGCCTGCGGAGCAGACGGTGGAGCTCGAGGCCCGCGCGCCGGTGGACGGTTCGCTGTCCGGCAGAACCGAGGTCTGGCGCACGCTGATCGAGTTCTGGAAGGAGAGCCCGAAATACTTCTTCATCGGCAACGGCACGGGCAGAACCGGCAGCATCGTCGTCAGGGGCACGAGCATGGAGTCGCTGGGCGCGCTGATGATCCACAACGCGTATCTGCAATACATCGCGGATTACGGCATCATCGGCTTCGGCCTGCTGATGGCGTTCGCGCTGTGCATCGCGCCCGCTGTGCTGCGCGCGTTTTTCGGCGGCAGGCCCGGCATGACCGCGATGGGCATGATGGCCATTGCCGCGCTGCTCACCGGCCTGATGGAGAGCCAGCCGCTGGGCGCGATGACGCCGATCAACATGGTGTTCTTCTTCGCGCTGGCGATGATGAAGAGCACGGGCAGCGAGAAAGGCGCGTAAAGGCGCAGGCTCGCCGCACGGGGAAACGGCAAAAGGGCCGCGTTCCCCCAAAGACACCGCAACGGACAGCCGCGACGTGGAGCAAACCGCGCGCGGCTGTTTTATGATGCCCGGCGGGCGAAACTTTGCGCGCCACTTGTCAGCGTCTTCCATGCTGTGATATAATAAATCCGTATGCACCCGCCGCGTGCGGGGAGGCGAACGACACACATCCGGGCAATCGCCCTTGACCCATGAAAGGGGATACCGATATGAAGAAAAGAGGACTGGCGCTGCTGCTCGGCGCGGCACTGATGGCGGGCGCGTGCGGCGTGGCGGAGGAGACCGGCGCGACGTATGTGTTCCCGTACGAGGGCCTGCGCTACACGCAGTACACCGACGAGACCGTGCTCACGCAGACGAACCTCGACGAGCACGGCGAGCTGATCGCATCGCTGGGCACCACGCAGGAGGCCATCCTCGCCAACTACATCGCATCGGGCATCGTGATGGAGATCATCCCCGACGAGGGCGGACAGATCGCCGTGAGCGTCGCCGATGCGGGCGAGTTCAGCGGCGCGAAGAGCATGGACGAGCTCGGCGCGGAAGGCATCGCGAGGTTCGCGGCGCAGTTTGAGGAGAGCGGGCTGTATGAGACGTGCGAGGTGCTGGCCACGACGCCGGTGTGCGTGCGTCTGACGAGCTCGGCGACGTACGGCGGCATGCCCGTGTACGCGCTCAAGTATGCGACGCTGCACCTGGGCAGGCTGTACATGTTCACGCAGACGATCGTGGGCCGCGAGCCCGGCGAGGCGGACGACGCGCGCATGGAGCGCATGCTCGCGGGCATCAGGCTGCTGACGACGCTGCCGGAGCTGACGCCCTCGCCGACGCCCATCCCCACGCCCGAGACGGAGCCCACGCCCCAGCCCACGCCCGGCGAGGCTGCCGTCACCGCGCAGGAGGGCGAGATCACCGTAAACGGCGTGCCCGCGTTCACGGCGGCCAACAGCTTCTACATCAGCGGCGAGGCCGTGCGCAACAGGAACGTGACCGCCAAGGTCGGCGAGGAGGTCGTCGGCAGCACGACGGCCAAGTCCGACGGCAAATACAGCATGAGGATCAAGCTGTCCCAGGAGGGCAGGTCGACGATACGCGTGGCGTGCGGCGACGCGTACAAGGAGTTCTCCGTGTACATGGATCTGCCCGATCCGGAGTTCGAGTTCGTCGAGATGGAGAGCACGACGTTCACCGGTGAGCGCCTGCTTGTGCGCGGCAAGACCGTCCCCGGCGCGAGGATTCGCGTGACGGGCGATGGCGTGGCCGACAACAACGTCGCCAACACGCGCGGCGTGTTCTCGCTGCGCCTGGACTTCAAGAGCCCCGGCACGAAGACCGTGACCTTCACCGTCACGGCCGACGGCTATGCCAAGCTCGAGTTTGACATGGACTTCACGCGCGTGTTCACCGAGCGCGAATTCGCCAACGACTTCCGCAGCAAGATGATCGAGCTGGATTACGAGGACTTCCTCGCCGACCCGGTCAAATACAACGGCAAGCGGTTCATCTTCCGCGGCAGGGTTGAGGATTTTGCCGACTTCGACGGCAGACCCTGCGCGCTGGTGTGCGTGGAGCGGGATGGCGATGTCTGGCGCGGGCCGGTCTGGGTCGTGCTCGACGGCACAGAGGGGCTCGCCGTGGGCCACGTCGCCACGTTCTATCTCACCGGCAACGGCCTGACGCTGCCCGCCGACGGCAAGTACACGCTCGACGGCGCGGATGTCGAGGCGCCCGCCGCGTACAGCGAATACGTCACCAACATTGAATGATCCTTGAATGATGACGCCCATACGGACGCCGGACATGGCCCAAACGGTCGTGCCCGGCGTTCCTTTTGGACGGCGGACTTGCCAAGCCTGCCAAAACATGGTATACTTCGTGGGACAAAAACGGCGCGCGGGATGGAATTCGCCCGCGCATGTACGGGGAGAATGATGATGGATACGTCCATATTGCACGCGCTGGCGCAGATTGCGCCCGATTTGATGGAGGCCATTGAGCTGCGGGCGCTCGTGCTGGAGCGCGTTTTCGCGCTCGGGCCGATTGGACGGCGGGCGCTGGCGCAGAGGCTGCATCTGGCGGAGCGCGAGGTGCGCTCGGCGGCGGATGCGCTCAAGGAGGCGGGCATGCTCGTGCAGAACGCGTCGGGCATGGCCGTCACGGCGCAGGGGCAGGCGATGGTCGAGACCGCGCGCACCGTCAGCCGGGGCAGGCGGACGCTCACCGTCGCCGAGGCCGCGCTCGCGCAGAAGCTGGGCGTGGAGCGCGTGTGCGTCGTGCAGGGCGACGCGGACAGGGACGAGAACGTGCTCGCCGAGACCGCGAGGGCCGCGGCCAGGCAGATCCGCTTCCTCTTGCAGGACGCACATGTGCTCGCCGTGACGGGCGGACGGACGATCGCGCTGATCGCCGAGAGCATACAGCCCGCCGCGCCGATGGACCTGTGCGTCGTGCCTGCGCAGGGCGGCGTCGTGGGCCACGTGCGCACGCAGGCGAACACGCTGGCCGAGGAGATCGCCGGGCGGCTCGGCGGGCGGCACAGGCTGCTGCACCTGCCGGACGGGCTGAGCGTGCAGGCGACGGACGAGCTGTGCAGGCTGCCGCAGGTGCGCGAGACGCTGGAGCTGGTGCATCACGCGGACGTCGTGCTCTACGGCATCGGCAGGGCGCAGGAATTGATGCTCCGGCGCGGCGTGAGCCAGGCGGAGCGCGAGCGGCTCGAGCGCGGGGGCGCGGTGGCCGAGGCGCTGGGGTTCTACTTTGACGCGGCGGGGCACGTGGTCGGCGGATCGTCGCTGGCGCTGGACATCGCGGACATCGGCCACAGGAGCCGCGCGGCGATGGCGGCGGCGGGGAGGAACAAGGCCGAGGCGATCATCGCCGTGTGCATGCATCATCCGCACAAGCTGCTGGTCACCGACGAGGGCGCGGCGACGAGGATGCTCGAGCTGCTGCGGGCGTGAGGCCGGCGTCTGCGAACAAAGGGCACATCGCAGGGAAAACCACATTCATTGGAAATTTTATGACGAATGGACAGGCCCGGCGCAGGAAAACGGATCGAAAATCATCGAATATGCGCATGGCGAACTGAACAATTCGGGCCATGGGAAGGCGCGCCGCGGGGCTTGTCCGCAGAGCCCCTTGTGAAAAACGGTTTTCGCGCCGTTTCCGAAGGCGAACAGATTCCGGCGGAACTGACACGGTCAATTCGGGGCCGCCATGCGGCTGACCGGAGATGCAAAAGGCGGTCTGTTTCCTGTAAAGTCAAAGAAAATTTTTCTCCTTTTTGCGTCAAAGATTTGACAGACAATGCAAAAGGTGGTAAACTGAAAAATGAGCGGAAAGGGCGCATGACAAGCCGTACCGCTCCCCAAAAAGGAAGGCGAAGTCCGGTCGCGCCGGGCTTTCCCGCCGCGCGCGCTGCCCGTCGCGCAAGGCATATTTTCCAAAAGATTCGGGTAAGCTCAAACTCAGAAATGGAGGAGTTTCCTATGGCGAAAATGACTGTGGAAGACATCAATGTTTCCGGCAAGAAAGTGCTCGTGCGCTGCGACTTCAACGTCCCGATGAAGGACGGCAAGATCACCAACGACAAGCGCATCGTCGCGGCCCTGCCGACCATCAAGAAGCTGATCGCGGACGGCGGCAAGGTGATCCTGTGCAGCCACCTCGGCAAGCCGAAGAACGGCCCGGAGGCCAAGTTCTCCCTCGCGCCGGTCGCCGAGCGCCTCTCCGAGTACCTGGGCAAGCCCGTTGTGTTCGCCGATGACGACGCTGTTGTCGGCGAGAACGCGAAGGCTGCCGTCGCCGCGATGAAGGACGGCGATGTCGTGCTGCTGCAGAACACCCGCTTCCGCAAGGAAGAGACCAAGAACGTCGAGGAGTTCAGCAAGGAGCTGGCTTCCCTGGCCGACTGCTACGTGGACGACGCGTTCGGCTCCTGCCATCGCGCGCACTGCTCCACCGCGGGCGTGACCGAGTTCCTGAGCCCCTGCGTGGCGGGCTACCTGATCGGCAAGGAGCTGTCCATCATGGGCAAGGCGCTGGAGAACGCCGACCGTCCGTTCGTGGCGGTGCTGGGCGGCGCGAAGGTAGCCGACAAGCTGAGCGTCATCGAGAACCTGCTGGAGAAGGTCGACACCCTCATCATCGGCGGCGGCATGGCCTTCACCTTCCTGAAGGCGCAGGGCTACGGCATCGGCAACAGCCTGCTGGACGAGA
>CALVTQ010000008.1 GCA_944362695.1 uncultured Clostridia bacterium | reverse complement strand
CTGGCTATGTGCCGTCCGATGCGGTTCGCGGGGTCGAGGTGCTGCGCGAGCGCAGATGGGCCGCGCACCAGATCGCCCCGGAACGAATCAAGGTGTATGCCGCGCCGGATGCGGATGCCGAGGTGATTCACGACGAGACGGTTGACGGCGGCACAGCGCTGAACATCTGTGGCTACAACGACGAATGGGTGCAGCGATGCAGCGACGGCAGGCGAAAGGGCGGCGCATGGGTCGGCGGCGCGGACGAGGGCTTCATGCGCAGGTTTGCCGTGGAGATCAGCTCGGTCATGCCGTATGAGGACGCCTTCGAGTACACCGTGGAGCCGCTGGAGGGTGAGCTGACGCACGAGCAGGCCTACGAGCTGGCGATCGGGTACGCCTTGGACAACCCGGAATGGCTCGAGCGCTTTGACGAGGACGAGCGCGGCGAGGAGAGCCTGCGCACGCTGTGGTGGAATGTGCAATGCCAGTATGTCATCTCCACCGGGGAGACGCACTGGCTGGTCTACCTCCAGGATGCGGAGGAGGGCGGCATCAAGAATGTGATGATCGACATGGATCGGGATGGCAAGCTGATGGATATGTTCAGCGGCAACGGCTGATACCGGCTTATGGGAAGCGCTTCGCTTGGGCGGGGCGCTCTTTTCTTTGCGCGGCACTGGTCAGACGGCGAAATTTGTTTTATAATAATTATAGAGGAAAATCCGCAAGACGATACAAATGCGAAGCGATGGAGGACGTGACCGTGACCTATGGCAAAAAATTCTTTCAGAAAAGCGCGGATTACAGGCCACTGAAGGCGTCCCTTGAAAAGCGAGTCGGGAAGGAGAAGGCCGCGCAGATTTTCGACGCGGCGGGCGAGGAGCTCGACCGGATCATGGCCGAATTTCCCGACGTCCCCAAGGGCGAAAGGCAGCACACCGACAAGTTCATCTTCCCGAGGGCGGCGATGTACAGGGTGCTCAAAAGCGAGTTTGGCGGCGATGCGGCCGGCATGATCGACGAATTGATCCGCATACAGGGCGAGAAGATGGGCGGCGCGCTCAGGAGGATCACGGCGCTTCCGTTTATGGAACGGGTGTTCCTGAAGATTTTCGCTTGGATGACGAAGGCGATGTTCGGCGAGAAGAATGGGTTTCGCCAAAAGCTTTACGAATCACCCGAGGGAACGGTCAGGTTTGACATTCTTGACTGCCCGTACTGCCGCTATTGCAGGCTGTGCGGCTGCCCGGAGCTGATTCACACGTTCTGCGATTCGGATGCGTACTGCTTCGGCAGCCTGTCCAAAATCGTTTTTACGAGGGAAGAGACGCTGGAAACGGGGGAGAAGTGCGATTTCGCGCTGACGATGACAAAGTAAGGCCGGACGCACGGGATAAATACTGACCGAACCGGGGCAAATCGGGATATCACAGCTTCAAAAGAGAGCAGCATCGCATGGCGCGGCGCTGCTTTTTTGTGCAGGAAAATTTCGATATATGGTCGAAAAAATCGCGTACGGATGCGAAGCGGGAATGAAGCAGCACAATATGAATATCAGTATATTCGTTAATCATTTCGTTGATTTGCTATAAATGCCATTTATGGCGAATTTGTATATAGAATATATAAATTGCAAATATACAGAAATACGACAAAAAATTATAATGATTGCGTTCGTAAAGAGCATGTAAAATGCAGCGGCCGTGTTCAGAAATATAAAAAATGATATGGCGATATAACCGGCTGAGGCCGGATCGAAAAGAGATTGACGAGGGAAGGAGGAGCACGCACAGGTGCGGACAGCCTGCGCTGACATGCAGAGCGGGCGGCAGGAGAATACCGAAACAAGCATAAGGAGGACTCAACCCATGGAAGCCACTTCGCAAAAGAAGTACATCACATGCAAGCCCTGGCAGCTCGTGCTGTGGCCTGCGCATGCGACGACGAGCAGCTTTTTCTTCATCCTTTCGATGTTCATGAGCTACATCGCCACCGGCGGCTACGGCATCGCGGTCGCCACGGCAGGCGTGATTGCGACCGGCACGCGCCTGTTTGACGGCGTGATCGACCCGTTCGTCGCGCTGTTCACCGACAAGATCAACTGCCGCTTCGGCCGCGTGCGCGTGCTGATCGTGCTGGGCCGCGGCATACAGGCGCTGTCCTGCGTGGCAATGTACTATTGGGGCATTGCGCTGGGCGGCGGCGCCGTGCTCTACACGCTGATCTACCTCACATCATCGGCGGCACGATTTCCGCCATCGCCACGCACACGGGCAACCCCGTGCTGACCACCGACCCCAAGCAGCGCCCGAAGATCTTCCGCTGGCAGATGATTTACAGCAGCGTGATCGGCGCGGCTTTCCAGATGTTCCTGTCCAAGGTGCTCGTCCCGCGTCACGGCGGCATGAACGTCGGCCTGTTCCAGGAGATCGTGATCGTGGTCATTGTGCTGTCGGTCATCTTTGAGACGCTGGCGTCCATCGCCATCGCGCCCGTGGACAAGCCGGAGAATTTCCCCAAGAAAAAGGACAAGAAGGGCCCGTCGCTCAAGGACACGTGGAGCCTGCTCAAGGGCAACCGTGCGATGCAGATGTACATCATCAGCGGCGTGACGGACAAGGTCGCCTCCACGGCGGCGAGCCAGGCGGCCATCACGACGCTGCTCTACGGCGTCGTCATCGCCAACTACGGCTTCAGCGGCGAGGTCAGCGCGTACAGCATGGTCGTCAACCTCGCGCTGCTGCTGCTCGGCACGCAGATCATGACCAAGACCGGCACCAAGCGCGCCGTCGTCACCTGGTCGGCCATCAGCGCGGCGCTCGCGGTCGTGCTCGTGGCGTTCATGGCGATTGTCGATCCGACGAGCATCAGCCAGCAGGCCGTGCCCACGTTCGTCTTTATCGTGCTGATGCTGGCCTTCGGCGCGGCCAAGAACATGACCTCCGCCGCCACCGGCGCGATGGTGCCGGATATCGTGGACTATGAGCTCTACCGCACGGGCGCGGTCGTCCCCGGCGCTGTCGGCACGCTGTATTCCTTCGTGGACGAGATGACATCCTCGCTGTCCACGACGATCGTCGGCTTCTGCCTGACGGCGGTGGGCTACGTCACCGCGCAGCCGCAGCCGGGCGACCCGTGCACGTCGGCCATTTTCTGGATGACGATGTTCCTGTGGATGGGCATGCCGTTCATCGGCTGGGTCTGCACGCTGATCGCGATGAAGTTCTATCCGCTCGACCGCGAGATGATGGAGACCGTGCAAAAGCACAACCACGAGCTGCGCGCCGGTCAGGGCGAGTAAACAACGACAACAAAACCCGCAGTCAATCGGCTGCGGGTCTTTTCTTTTTGGCGGATGGGGAAGAAAAGCGCCTGCCGCCCGAATGATGGACGGCAGACGCCGCAATGCAATTGGCTTACGCGCCCACCTCGGGCCAGGGATAGAACAGCTCGCCGTCGGGCAGGGTCTCCGCGGTGCCGTCCGTGACGCGCGTGATCTCGGAGAGCAGATGCTCCTCGTCGGTCTTGCGCACCATCAGCGTGCAGACGACGCTTGCGCCGAACTCCGTGTGCTCGATGATGACCGGGGCGGAGCGAAGGAAGTAATCAAGCCGCTGCCAAGTCGAATAATCGACCTCGACCATGTGGCGCGCGCTCTTTTCCATGATGACCACGCCCGCCGCGTCCAGCGCCGTCTTGCTGCCCTGTGCGTAGGCGCGAACGAGACCGCCCGCGCCCAGCAGCACGCCGCCGAAATACCGCGTGACGACCACGGCGCAGTTGACCACGCCGCGCGCCTTCATGACCTCGATGATCGGCATGCCCGCTGTGCCGCCGGGTTCGCCGTCGGCGCTGTAACGCATGATGCCGGAGTTGAGGCCGATGATGTAGGCGTAGCAATTGTGCGTGGCGTCCTTGTGCTTCTGGCGGATGCGGCCAAGGAAGGCGAGCGCTTCCTCCTCGGTCTGGCACGGGCAGCCGTAGCCGATGAAGCGGGACTTGTTGATGATGAACTCCGCGCTGTTCTCGCAGCGCAGCGTCTTATAGGAAAGCTGCTCGGCCATGGCTTACTTGAGGATCAGGCGGTGGAACTTCTTCTTGCCGCTCTTGAGCATGACGCCCTCCTCGCCGAACATATCCTCGGTGAGCACAGCGTTCACGTCGGCGATCTTCTGATCGTTGACGGACACGCCGCCGCCCTGCACGAGCCTGCGCGCGTCGGAATTGGACTTGGTGAGCTTGCACAGCGTGAGCATCGTGGTCACGCGGGCGTCCTTGGCGAGATCCTCGCGGGTGATCTCGGTCGTCGGGATGGAGCCGCCCATCGCCGCGCCGCCGAACAGCGCAGCCGCAGCCTCAGCGGCCTTGGTAGCCTCCTCCTCGCCGTGCACGAGCTTGGTGACCTCGAAGGCGAGCACCTTCTTGGCCTCGTTGATCTCGCTGCCCTGAAGCGCGCTCAGGCGGCGCACCTCGTCCATCGGCAGGAAGGTCAGCAGGCCGAGGCACTTGCCGACATCGGCGTCGTCGACGTTGCGCCAGTACTGGTAGAAATCGTAGGGCGAGGTCTTGGCCGGGTCGAGCCACAGCGCGCCCTTCTCGGTCTTGCCCATCTTGCGGCCGTCGTGGGTGAGCAGCAGCTGGAAGGTGCAGGCGAACGCGCCGGTCTGCTCCTTGCGGCGGATGAGGTCCGCGCCGCCGAGCATGTTGCTCCACTGGTCGTTGCCGCCCATCTGCAGGCGGCAGCCGTAGCGCTTGAACAGCTCCAGGAAGTCATAGCTCTGCATGAGCATGTAGGTGAACTCGAGGAAGGACAGGCCGTTGTCCGTCGCCATGCGCGCCTTGTAGCACTCGGCGGTCAGCATCTTGTTGACCGAGAACATGGAGCCGATCTCGCGCATGAAGTCGATGAAATTGAGGTGGCGCAGCCAGTCGGCGTTGTTGGCGATGATGGCCTTGCCCTCGGAGAAATCAAGGAAGCGGCTCATCTGCTCGCGGATGTGCGCGACGTTGCTGTCGATGGTCTCGATGGTCATCATCTTGCGCATGTCGGTCTTGCCGGACGGGTCGCCGATCATCGCGGTGCCGCCGCCCATCAGCGCGATGGGGCGGTGTCCGGCCTTCTGCATGTGGGCCATCGCCATGATCGGGATGTAGTGGCCGATATGCAGGGAATCAGCGGTCGGGTCGAAGCCGACGTAGAAGGTGGTGGGGTTCTTGAGCTGCTCGTAGAGCTCATCCTCGAAGGTCATCTGGGCCAGGAAGCCGCGCTCCCTGAGGATGTCAAGCACATGCTCTGCCATTGGGGTTTCCTCCTTTTTTCTTGGGAAGGCACGAAAAAACGCCCTCCCGGTCATAAAATCGGGAAGGCGTGAATCACGCGGTACCACTTCCGTTTAAGGCATCCTTGCGGCATGCCTCCTCACCGCCCGCAAACACGGGCTACGCGCTGTATCCGGCGCACCGGCGGCTGCCTACTGGCTTATCACAAAGCGTTGGGAGCCGTGCTCCGGGATGTATTCCATAACCTGCGCGACACCGCCTCGCACCATCCGGCGGCTCTCTGAATCGCGTGAGGGGTCATGTACTTGTTCCCTTCTTCGCAGTGATTGTATTATAGCGGCATGCCCGGCGAATGTCAAGCCTCGGTTTTCGGATTTTTGACCGAAAGGAGCGAATCGGCCAAAAGGGACAAAAGGATCAGCCCGCCGCCCAGAAGCTGCAGCGGCGTGAGGCGCTCGGACAGAAACAGCGCGCCGCCGATGCACGCGGCGATGGGGTTGATGTTGATGAACAGCGAGACCGTGAGCGCATCGACGCTGCGGATCGCCACACCGTAGAGCACATAGCAAAGCGCCGAGCAGACCGCCGCCAGCACGAAGATGCACAGCCATGCACGCGGCGACACGGGAACCCACGAGGCGCGCTCCGTCAGCGCGATGGGGCAAAGCAGAATCGCCGCGGCGATGGCCTGCCACGTTGTAACCCGCATGGACGAGCACGCCTGCATGAGCTTGGGCGTGACGAGGATGTAGCCCGTCCAGCACAGCGCCGCCAGCACCATGACGAGGTTGCCCGCCAGCGAGCCGCCGCCCTCGCCGCTCGCCGCGATGACGAAATACACACCCACGAGCGACAGCGCCACGCAGACCCAGCGCGCCGGGCCGATCTTTTCATGATAGAGGATCACGCGGGCCAAAAGCGTCATCATCGGCACGAGCGCGATGATCAGCGATGCGGCGGACGCGGTTGTCAGCGTGAGGCCGGTGTACTCAAGAAAGTAGTAGAGCACGACGCCCAGCAGCGCGGAGAGCAGCGCGCGCGGCGCCCATTTGTAAAGCCTTATGCCGCCGTCTGTTTTGATGCACAGCGGGATGAGCAGCAGCGCGGTCATGACATAGCGCAGGCATGCGAGCGTCATCGGCGGCATGCCCTCGCCGAGGGCCGTCTTGGAGAAGATGAACGACAGGCCCCACATGACGTTCACGATAAACAGAAGCGCGATGCCGCGCAGACGGGCGGATTGCATGGGAAGGATTCTCCTTTGTATGCGAATGGGGTGAGGCGGTCAGAGGATTGCCAGGAGGATCAGCGCGAAGAGCATCAGCCAGACGAGGATGATCGGGATGGCGCAAACTCAACGCTTGGGCTTGCCGCCTTCCCACATGTCTTCGGCCTGTTTGCGGCAGCGATCAAGCACGCTGCTCGGAATCAATTTGACCGTCGCGGCGATGAGCAAGGGCAGCAGGATGACGTCGTCCAGATACCCCAAAACCGGGATGAAATCGGGCACGAGATCGACGGGTTAGAGGGCATAGGCGACCGTGACAGCCGCGAGAATTTTTGCGATAACCGGCGTGTCCGCGTCCTTCATCGCCAGAAAGAGCGCGGGTATGCCGGTTTTAAGCCGGGCGGCGTGTTCCTTCAAATTCATCCTATCACCACATTTTGTACAGATGCGATATGCCTCTATGATACATTTGCGCGCGAATGATGTCAAGCGCTTGCGCGGCGGCGCATTTTGCGATACAATAGCGTCTGCATGAAACGCAGACGGCATGGCCGCAGGAGGACATATGATTCACATCGTGCTTGTCGAGCCGGAGATTCCGCAGAATACGGGCAACATCGCCCGCACGTGCGCGGCCACGGGGAGCGAACTGCACCTCGTGGAGCCGCTCGGCTATAAATTGGAAGATAAGTATTTGAAGCGCGCCGGGCTTGACTACTGGCCGCTGGTCAAGGTGCACGTCCACAAGGATTTCGCCGACGTGCTGAGCAAATACCCCGACGGCGAATTTTACTACGCCAGCACGAAAGCGCCGCGCAGCTATGCGCAGGTGGAATACCCCAAGGACGTGTTCCTTGTCTTCGGCAGGGAGTCGCGCGGGCTGCCGGAAAATCTGCTCGAGCGCGTGTACGACCGCTGCATCCGCATCCCGATGGTCGAGGGGGCGAGGAGCTTGAATTTGTCAAACTCCGTGGCGATCGTGACCTATGAGGCGCTGCGCCAGCGCGATTTCGCGGGGCTGCTCGACCACGGCGCGCTCACGGGCCGCGACGAGGAGCCGGGCGCGTGGATGGACTACCTGTAAACAAAAATACATAAGCCGGGCGGCGGGAAAACCGTCCGGCTTTTATCGTGCGTAGGGGTGAGAAAAGTTTGTGAAAGCAATTTCATTTTGCCCTTGACTTTATCGCACTAAAGTGTTATTGTATTAGCACGACAGTTTACAAGGAGGTGCCGGGTGTGGACATGAGGTCCGATCAGCTGACACGATTGTTTGAAGCCGTGCTGACGCTGGAGTCGGTGGAGGACTGCTACCGCTTCTTCGAGGACGTGTGCACGATCAAGGAACTGCAGGATTTGTCGCAGCGCTTCCACATCGCTTCTCTGCTTGACGAAGGGCTCAACTATCAGGCGATTGCCCGCCGGGTGGAGACCTCGTCCACGACGATCAGCCGCGTCAACCATTGCCTCAATTACGGCAGCGGCGGATACCGCGCAGCGCTGCGCAAGCTCAAAGCGAAGGAGGAGGACGCATGAGTCAGTCCTATGTGAGCGCCGAACAGCTCTGCGCTGATCTGCGCGCGCTGTACGCCGCAAACGGCTACCGCCAATACAAGATGAGCAAATTCGAGGAGTACGACTACTACGTGCGCAACAAGGATTTCCTCATCAGCGACAGCGTCATCACATTCACCGACACGAACGGCAAGCTGATGGCCTTAAAGCCCGACGTCACGCTGTCCATCGTCAAGAACAGCCGGGACATGCGCGGCGGCGTGCAGAAGATGTATTATGGCGAGAACGTCTACCGCGTCTCCGGCGGGGCGCACGAGTTCCGCGAGATCGTGCAGCTGGGCCTTGAATGCATCGGCGACATCGACGATTACTGCGTGCTCGAGGTGCTCACGCTCGCCGCAAAGAGCCTGCGCGCGATCAGCCCGAGCAGCGTGCTGTGCGTGTCGCAGCTGGACATTTTGAGCGGTTCGCTCATGGGCGTGCAGATTGATGTGCACGAGGAAATCCTGCGCTGCATCGGCGAAAAGAACGCGCACGAGATGCGCCGCATCTGCGAAGCCGCTGGGATCGCCGACCGGGCCGACAGGCTGTGCGAGCTGATGAACTGCTACGGCGCGCCGGGCGACGTGCTGCCGAAGCTGGAAGCCATGTTCGGTCGGACGCACACCGTCGTGCGGCTCTCGCGCATCATGGAGGCGATGGAGAAGGCCGGGCTGGGCGACATGATCCGCATCGACTTTTCCGTGGTCAACGACGTGAAATTTTACAACGGCATCGTCTTCAAGGGCTACGTCGAGGGCGTGCCGCAGGGCGTGATCTCCGGCGGGCAGTACGACGGGCTGATGCGCAAGCTTGGCCGCCGCTCCGGCGCGCTGGGCTTCGCGATTTATACCGACATGCTCGAGCGGCTGTTTGAGGGCGCGGGCGAGTACGACGCCGACGTGCTGCTGCTCTACAGCGAGGCGGACGATCTCGCGGCCGTGCAGAGGGCCGTGCAGACGCTCCAAAGCGATGGCAGCAGCGTCGTGGCGCAGAGGATTGCGCCGGACAAGCTGCGCTGCCGCAGGACGGCAAAGATTGCGGAAGGCGGGGTGAGCTTCGTCGATGGCTGAGAAGCTTTTGAACATCGCGCTGCCGAAAGGCCGGCTGGGCGAGAAGGTCTACAACATGTTTGAAAAGGCAGGCTTCCCGTGCCCGTCGATCCGCGAGCCGAACCGCAAGCTGATCTTCGAAAACCCGGAGGCGGGCGTTCGCTACTTCTGGGTGAAGCCGTCGGACGTGGCGATCTACGTTGAGCGCGGCGCGGCGGACATCGGCGTGGCGGGCAAGGATATCCTGCTGGAGTACGAGCCGGACGTCTACGAGCTGCTCGACCTGAACACGGGCATATGCCGCATGGCCGTCGCCGCGAAGGCTGACTACCGCGACGACCCGTCAAGGACGCTGCGCGTGGCGACAAAGTTCTCGCGCATCGCGCAGAAGTATTACGCCTCGCAGGGGCGCGACATCGACATCATCCATCTGAATGGCTCCATCGAGCTCGCGCCGATTCTGGGGCTGTCCGATGTGATCGTGGATATCGTGGAGACCGGCGCGACGCTGCGCGAAAACAACCTCGTGGTGATGGAGGAAATCGTCCCCATCAGCGCGAGACTGATCGCCAACAAGGCGAGCTACCCGTTCCGCACGGCGCAGATTGCGCGGCTGATGGCGGAGATGATGGCGATGATGGAGGGAGCAAAATGATACGGATTCTAAAATACGGCGAGGTAGAAAGCGCGGACATTTTCGCACGCGCGGAGCTGAAGGTCGACGTCGCGGCCGTGGTCAGCGGCATCATCGACGACGTGCGCAAGAACGGCGACGCGGCGCTTCTGGCCTACACCAAAAAGTTTGACGGCGCTGATCTCAAGACGCTGGAGGTCACGCAGGCGGAGATCGACGAGGCCATCGCCATCATCGGCGAGGACTTCGTGCGCATCCTCAGGACCGCCGCGGCGAACATCCGCAAGTTCCACGAGAAGCAGGTGCGCAACAGCTTCATCATCAACGACGAAAACGGAATCGTGATGGGGCAGAAGGTCATCCCGGTCGACCGTGCGGGCCTGTATGTGCCGGGCGGCACGGCGGCGTATCCCTCGACCGTGCTGATGGACGCGATTCCGGCGAAGATTGCGGGCTGCCCCGAGGTCGTGATGGTGACCCCACCGGGCAAGGACGGCAAGGTCAACCCCGCGATTCTGGCGGCGGCGAGCGTGGCGGGCGTGACGCGGATCTTCAAGGTCGGCGGCGCGCAAGCTGTGGCTGCGCTGGCGTACGGAACCGAGAGCGTGCCGCGCGTGGACAAGATCGTCGGCCCGGGCAATGCGTTCGTCGCCGAGGCGAAGCGCCAGGTCTACGGCGTGGTGTCCATCGACATGATCGCCGGCCCGAGCGAGATCCTGATCGTCGCGGACGGCAAGACCGACCCGCGCCACGCGGCGGCCGATCTGCTTTCCCAGGCCGAACACGACAGGCTCGCATCCGCCGTGCTGGTGACCGATTCGATGCAGCTCGCCGAGGCCGTGCAGAAGGAAATCGAGGTTCAGCTCAAGACGCTCGAGCGCGAGGACATCGCCCGCGAGTCGATCGACAACAACGGCAAGATCATCGTCGCGCCCGACCTTCGCGTGGCCGTGGACATCGCCAACGAGATCGCGCCGGAGCACCTCGAGCTCTGCGTGGACAACCCGTTTGACTACCTCGACGCCGTGCGCCACGCCGGTTCGATCTTCATGGGCCGCAACTGCCCGGAGGCGCTGGGCGACTACATGGCCGGCCCGAACCACACGCTGCCCACCAGCGGCACGGCGAGGTTTTCAAGCCCGCTGTCCGTGGACGACTTCGTCAAAAAGACGCAGTACACGTACTTCACGCGGGCCGCGCTCGAGCGCGTGGCGCAGGATGTGCACGACTTCGCATGCCGCGAGGGGCTGACCGCACACGCACGCAGCGCCGTCATCCGATTGGAGGAATGAGCATGAGCCGGTTTCTGAGCGCGCGAAGGGCGACGCTCGCGCCGTATACGCCGGGCGAGCAGCCCAAGGACGCGCGCTATATCAAGCTCAACACGAACGAATCGCCGTTCCCGCCGTCGGAGCAGGCGAGGCGATACGCCGCCGAGGCCGCCGCGACGCTGAACCTGTACAGCGACCCGGAATGCACCACCCTGCGCGAGAAGCTGGCGGCGATTTGCGGCGTGGAGCCGGGCGAGGTGCTGCCCACGAACGGATCGGACGAGATATTGAACTTCGCGTTTATGGCCTTCTGCGACGATACGCATCCGGCGGTTTTCGCCGATATCACGTACGGATTTTATCCCGTGTTCGCGCAGATCAACAACGTGCCGATGATCGAAAAGCCGCTGCGGGATGATTTCACCATCGACCCGGCGGATTACGTGGGGCACAAGGGCCTCGTTGTCATCGCCAACCCGAATGCGCCGACGGGCATCGCCAAGACGCGCGACGAGATGGAAGCGATTATTCGGGCGAACCCGGAGGCTGTCGTGGTCGTCGATGAGGCTTACGTCGATTTCGGCGCGGAGAGCTGCGTGCCGTTGATTCACAAATACGGCAACCTTCTGGTGACGCAGACGTTCAGCAAATCGCGCTCGATGGCTGGCGCGCGGCTGGGCTGGGGCATCGCGTGCAAGGAACTGATGGCCGACCTGAACGCGGTCAAGTACGCGACAAACCCGTACAACGTCAACGCCATGACGATGGCCGCGGGCATCGGCGCGCTGGCGGATGAAAGCTATACGCGTGAAAACTGCCGCACGATCATGGAAAACCGCGAGTGGACGCGCCAGCAGCTCACGGCGCTGGGTTACGAGGTTTTGCCGTCGAAGACGAATTTCCTGTTCGTCAAGCACCCGACGGTCAGCGGCGAGGAAATCTATACGAATCTGAGGAAAAAGGGCATTCTGGTGCGGCATTTCACCAAAGAACGCATCAGGGACTACAACCGCATCACCGTCGGCAGCATCGAGCAGATGCGCGCGGTGGTCGCGGCGCTTGGCGAGGAGGCAGGAGCATGAGACAGGCGAGCATCGCGCGCAAGACGGGCGAAACGGACATCCGCCTGACGCTGAACATCGACGGCGTGGGCAACGCGGACATCGACAGCGGCTGCGGCTTTCTCAACCACATGCTCACGCTGCTGGCCAAGCACGGGCGCTTTGACCTGACCGTGCGCTGCGCGGGCGACGTGGACGTGGACGATCACCACAGCGTCGAGGATATCGGCATCGCGCTGGGTCAGGCGTTTTACGAGGCGCTGGGAGACAAGCGCGGCATCGTGCGCTACGGCAGCATGCTGCTTCCGATGGACGAGGCGCTGATCATGAGCGCGGTCGATTTCTCCGGGCGCGGGCTGCTGTGCTACGACGCGGCGATCCCCAGCGAGAAGGTCGGCACGTTTGACTGCGAGCTGGCCGAGGAGTTCTTCATGGCGTTTGCCAGATGCGCCGCCTGCACGCTGCACATCCGGCAGCTCGCCGGGCGCAACAGCCACCACATCATCGAGGGCATGTTCAAATCCGTCGCGCGCAGCCTGCGCCAGGCCGTCGCCATCGACGCGGACTTCGCCGACGAAATTCCATCGACCAAGGGGGTGCTCTGATGCTGGCGATTGTCAATTACGGCGTGGGCAACCTGTTCTCGCTGAGCCATTCGTTCGAGGCCATCGGCGTGCCCGCGGAGGTCACGAGCGACCCGGACGTGCTCAAGCGCGCGGACCGCATCGTTCTGCCGGGCGTCGGCGCGTTCGAGGACGCGGCGGCCAAGCTGCGCGCCAGCGGCATGCAGGGGGCGCTGCTGGAGCAGGCACGCGCGGGCAAGCCGCTGCTGGGCATTTGCCTGGGCATGCAGATGCTCTTTGAAAAGAGTTACGAATACGGCGAGCACGAGGGCCTCGGCCTGATCGAGGGCGCGGTCAAGCCCATCGCGCCGCGCATCCCGGCGGATTACAAGATTCCGCACATCGGCTGGAACGCGCTGCATAAGACGCGAGACACCGGCCTGCTCGCGGCTGTGGGCGAGGGCGATTTCGTCTATTTCGTCCATTCCTTCCACGCGGAGGACTGCGAGGCGGCCACCATCGCGACGACCGAATACGGCGGCACGCTGACGGCGGCTGTCGCGAAGGCGAACGTGATGGGCTGTCAATTCCATCCGGAGAAGAGCGGCGCGGTCGGCCTGCGGATTCTCAAGGCGTTTGCGGAAACGGAGGCGGGCTTATGCTGATCTATCCTGCGATTGACCTGTACGAGGGTCAGGCCGTGCGGTTGCTGCGCGGCGAATACGACAAGATGACCGTGTTCAGCCTCGATCCTGTCGCCGTCGGGCGCAACTTCAAAAAGCAGGGCGCGACGCACATCCACGTCGTCGATCTGCAGGGCGCGGAGAACGGCAAAACGCCGAACTTCGATTTGATTTGCGACATCAAGCGGGCGACCGGCCTGTTCATGGAGGTTGGCGGCGGCATACGCGATATGAACGTCGTGGACGACTACATCGCAGAGGGCATCGACCGCGTGATCCTCGGCACGGCGGCTGTGAACAAACCGGATTTCGCGCGCGAGGCCGTCGAGAAATACGGCGAGAAAATCGCCGTTGGCGTCGACTTGCGCAAGGGCCGCGTGGCGACAAACGGCTGGCGGGGCACAACGGACATCGACGGCGTCGAGTTCTGCGAGCGCATGCAGGCGATGGGCGTGCAGACCGTGATCTGCACCGACATCAGCCGCGATGGCGCGATGAAGGGCGCGAACCTCGGCCTGTACGCGCATCTTGCCCAGCGGCTCTCGATGAACATCATCGCGTCGGGCGGTGTATCGACGATGGAGGACGTGCGCGCGCTGTCGAGGCTCGGCATACACGGCGCGATCGTGGGCAAGGCGTATTACACGGGAGCGATCACGCTCCGCGAGGCAATTGAGGTGGCGACGACATGATTACAAAGCGCATCATACCGTGTCTGGACGTGCGCGACGGCCGCGTGGTCAAGGGCGTAAATTTCAAGGGCTTGGCGGACGTGTCAAGCCCCGTCGAGCTCGCCAAGTGTTACAGCGACAGCGGTGCGGACGAGCTGGTCTTCTATGACATCACGGCGTCGGCGGAGGGCCGCAAGCTCTTTACTGACGTGCTGACCGAGACGGCCAAGCGCGTGTTCATCCCGCTGACCGTCGGCGGCGGCATCAATACGCTCGACGACTTCGAGCGCGTGCTCGCGTGCGGCGCGGACAAGGTGAGCGTCAACAGCGGCGCGATCCGCAGGCCGGAGCTCGTGGGCGAGGCGGCGCGGCGCTACGGCGACCAGTGCGTCGTGCTCTCGGCGGACATCGCGCGGGTGAACGGCGAATACCACGTCTTCGCGCGA
>CALVTQ010000007.1 GCA_944362695.1 uncultured Clostridia bacterium | reverse complement strand
TGACTGCGGATATTCGGTTGTGTGAGAGTTCAACTCATTTCAGAAAGGGAAAAGTATCTTTTTCACATCTACAAAATCGCTTGCTGTTTTTTCTGCCGTAGAAACGGCGAAACCCCCGATAAAATCGGGGGTTTCGGGGGCTACATCTTTTTTGTAGCCCTTTGATGGCAGGGGCAGAAGGACTCGAACCCTCAACAAAGGTTTTGGAGACCCACGTGTTACCATTACACCATACCCCTAAGCACCTGTTTATTATATCATGGTGCTTCGCGTTTGTCAACGTCAATTTGAAACTTTTTGTATAAAACCGTCGCGGCGAGGCGTTTCGTTCTGCCCCGCCGCGATTTTTGCCGTTTTAAGAGCTCGAACCGGGCAGCATGCCCGCGATGGTGTTGACCAGCGCAGACATCGGCATGGTCTGCAGCCAGACGCGGCCCGGCCCGGTCAGCTCCGTGTTGAAGAATCCCTCGCCGCCGAAGAGCTTGTTCTTGACGCCCTTGACGGTGCGCACCTCCATGTGCACGCTCGTCTCGAAGCCGAGCAGATTGCCCGTGTCCACGATCAGCTTCTGTCCGGGCTGCAGGTTGTATTCCATCAAATCGCCGTCGACCTCGACAAACGCCGTGCCTTTGCCGGACAGCTTCTGCATGATGAAGCCCTCGCCGCCGAAGAAGCCGGAAGACACCTTGCGGTTGAAGTAAACGTTGAGCCCGATGCCCGCCTCGCCCGCGAGGAACGCCTTCTTTTGCAGGACAAATTCCTTGCCCGGCTGAATCTCGAGCGGCAGGATCTTGCCGGGGAAGCTCGAGCTGAAGGCGATCATGCCCTCTCCGCCGCGCGCGGTGTAGATATTCTGGAACATGCTCTCGCCGGAGAACGCCTTGGAAAACATCCTGCCCAGGCCGCCACCCTGCGTCTCCATCTCCATGTTTTCGCTCATCCATGCCATCGAGCCGCGCTCGGTGATCATTTGTTCGCCGTTTTCCAGATAGCAGATGACGACGGGAAACGAGTTGCCCTTGATTTCGTATCGCATTGACAGCTCTCCTTTTTATGGATTGTATTTGAAGCCGAACTCGGCAATCGCATGAAACACGGGCAGCAGGTCGCGCCCCTTCTCCGTCAGTGCGTACTCGACGCGCGGCGGGATCTCCTCATACTGCGTCCGGCTCACCAGCCCGTCGCCCTCGAGCTCCTTGAGCGCGCTGGTGAGCATGGTGTTGGTGATGGGCCTGAGCATCTTGCGTAGCTCGCCAAAGCGCATGGGCGACTTGATGCAAAGCTCGTAGAGGATTTGCAGCTTCCACTTGCCCTGAAGCATCGCGACCACCGGCATCACGGGGCAATTGCCGTTTTCGGTCAGGATCACGCTGCTCACGCGCTCGCGGAATTCATCGAGCGTCATCTTCATCTTCATTCCTCCTCGGTATCAAAAAGCGTACTAGGTCAGAATATTCTGCGTACTTGATTTATTCTTTAGACTCGGTATAATTATTGTATCACAAGTCACCCACAACATCAAGGCTTATGATAAGGAGGAAAATTCCATGAAAGAGCTCAATATCTTCGAAGCCACCGGCATGACGTCCCCGAACCCGCTGACCCTGATCTGCACCGAGCAGAAGGACGGCACCACCAACCTCGCGCCGATCTGCTTCGTGTCCTACCTCTCCTTCAACCCGCCGATGTTCGGCTTTGCGACCGGCAAGGTCAGCCAGACCGGCGTGAACGCGCGCGAGACCGGCAAGGCGATTGTGACCGTGCCGGGCGAGAGCCTCGCGCAGGCCGTGTTCTCCTGCGGCGGCAGCACGGGCGCGAAGGTTAACAAGCCGGCGGAGTTCGGCATCGAGATGGCCGACGTCGAGGGCAGCAAGATCAAGGTTCCGGCGGACAGCAAGCTCGTGATGATGCTGGACGTGAAGCAGACCGTGGAGACCGGCGACCACATCCTGCACATCTGCGACGTGACCAGGATCATGGGCGACGCCGGGAAGAAAGGCCTGTTCGCGTTCAACGGCTTCGGCAAGGTCTGCCCGGCCGTCGAGGGCTAAGGTACACATATTCCAAAACCGGCAGCGTGCGTCAAGCGATGCGCGCTGTTTTCTATAAAACAGAGGCACACGGCGTCATCACCGCATGCCTCTGTTTCATATTATCGCGTATCGCAGATTCGCCGGAGAACCGGACGGTTGAAGATGCGTCCGCGCCATTTTCCGCCTTTACATCTCCAGCAGCTTCTCCAGCAGCGCGCGCAGCACTTCCTCCGGCAGCATGCCGCTCTGCAGCGCCAGCAGCTCGCCTTCCGCGCTGACCACAGCCGTCGTCGGGAACGCCCGCACGCCGTATTTGATCATCGCGTCGCCGTTCAGGTCGAAATACACCGGGAACTCATACCCGCCCTCGTCGACCACCTTCTGCCCGGCCTCCTGCGTGTCGTTGCCGAAGCCGCACATGTCGATCATCATGAAGTTGATCTTCTCGCCGTATTCCTTCCAGCAGTCGTTGAAATACGGCATCTCGTGCTTGCAAGGCCCGCACCAGCTCGCAAAGAAGTTGATGAGCGTCGGCTTGCCGCGCATGTCGCTGAGCTTGACCTCGTTCCCCGCTGCGTCATACACCGTGAACACCGGCGCGAGGTTCTCCGGCAGCGTCGGCCCGGCGATCTCTTCATCCTGCGCGGCGGGCACGGCGGTCACGGCGGGCGCTTCGGTCGTCTCCGGCGCGGTGGACGGTTCAGCCGTCGCTTCCGCAGGCGCTTCGGTCGGCTCAGCAGTCGCCTCGGGTGTCGGAGCCTCCGTGTCCGCGGGCATCTCGGTCGTGCCGGTGCCGGTCGAATTCGTCATCAGCCCCGCCGTCACCATCCCGTCCGAGAGCCTGTTATACAGCAGCGTGCCGCCCGCGATGAGCACCACGAACACCACGATGAGCAGAATTGCCTTTTTCTGATTTGCGTTCACAGTCAATCCCTCCGATCACAGTGCGGACAGCCGCACGAGCATGCCCGTCATCATCAAAATGCCCACGAGGATCAGGAACACGCCGCAGACCCTGTTGATGACCGCGTAGTGGCGCTTGATCCACGTAAACGCCTGCTTGAGCTGGTCGATCAGCAGCGCGCACAGCACGAACGGCACGCCCATGCCCAGCGCGTAGCACAAAAGCAGCACCGCGCCGTACGCCGCATGGCCCTGCGCCGCCGCCATCATCATCGCCGAGCCGAGGAACGGCCCCGTGCACGGCGACCAGCCGATGGCAAACACGAGCCCCAGCAAAAAGCACGCGCCGCAGCCGCCGGTCTTCACCTGCATATCGGGCTTGAGCGTCGCCTCCAGCGGCTTGATGCGCAGGATGCCCGCATAGTGCAGGCCGAACACGACGATCACCAGGCCGCACACGACGTTGATGACCCGCTGATAGCGGATCAGCAGCGCGCCCAGCGTGCCGGACAGCAGCCCGAGCAGCACGAACAGCGCCGTGAACCCCGCCACGAAGCACAGCGCCCGCAGCAGCGAATTCGCCTTCCTCTCATCCTCTTTCCCGCCCGAGAAATACAGCACGTACACCGGAATCATCGGCAGCACGCAGGGCGAAACGAACGTGATCATGCCCTCCAGAAACGTCACTAGAAATTGCATGGGAACCTCCTTGACATTGATACGTCTATTGTATCCGACGCGCGCGATTTTTGCAAGGGAGGCCGCGCCGTTTGGGAAAAACCGCCGTGCGCACGCCGCCATGCATATTTTTTCAGAAATTTCCGATATTGATATGCGGAATTGTTGAATTATTTGACATTTCATGCTATATTTCGAAAAAAGAGGTATCCTGCCCGTGCCGTGCGATGGCATCGCGGCAGCGTCCGTCCGGCTTTATCCCGACAACATAAGGAGGCATTTCACGATGGGTAAATTTGTCATCAAGCACAGCGGTTCCGGCTATTCCTTCACGCTGAAGGCGAGCAACGGTGAGATCATCGCCGTTTCGGAGTCCTACACCACCGAGTCCGCCTGCCGCAACGGCATCAGGAGCGTCATCAAGAACGCCCCGACCGCCGGTCTCCAGGATCTGACCGAGAAAAACCCCGCCGCCGTCAAGCATCCCAAGTTCGAGCTCTACGAGGACAAGGCCGGCAAGAGCCGCTTCCGCCTCAAGGCCACCAACGGCCAGATCATCGCCGTCTCCGAGGCCTATGCCAAGAAGACCTCCTGCCTGAACGGCATCGAGTCCGTCCGCAAGAACGTCGTGGACGCCGCCATCGAGAAAGAGGAAGCGTAACAAAAAACGAGCGTTCCCGCCCGTCGGGAGCGCTTTTTCTATGCCCAAACGAAACGGGCCGCCGTAAACGTTTCTGTTCACGACGGCCCGTTTTATTCGGTTGCTTGCGCGGCGTCTGCCGCTTTCGGATTACTCGCCGACGGCCACGATGCGGCCCTGGCCGTACGGATCAGCGTAATCCTGGCCGATGTTGCCGCCGAGGGTCTCGGTGATGTAGTTGATGAGGACCTGGTTGTCGATCATGACCTCGTCCTGCAGCAGCGTGTCGTTCATGAACATCGTGAAGCCGTCGCCGCCGTTCTTGAGCATGTAGTTGTGGCTCGCCAGCGTATAGGTCTTCGCCGGGTCGATCGGCTCGCCGCCGACCATGACGTTCTGGACGCGGCGCTCGCCGGCCACGCCGGTGAACATGCCGTTCTCGTCCTGGGTCACGGTGCTCGCCACGGAGGTGTTGATCTCATAGGTCAGGCCGGAGACCTGCAGGAAGCCGCCGTTCTCCTCCGGCACCACGCGCGCGCCCCACTCGAGCGCGTCGAGGATCTGCTGGCCGGTGGTCTCGACCACGCACATGGCGTTGCCGAACGGATGGACCTTCAGGATGTCGTCGAGGGTGATCTCGCCCGCCTTGATGGCCACGCGCACGCCGCCGCCGTTGACGAACGCGACGTCAGCGCCGGACATCGCACGGTAGGCATCGGCGCACAGGTCGCCCAGGTTGGTCTCGGCGGTACGCACGATGCGCACATCGGTCGCCGGGTCGGCGATCACGAGGTCAACCTCGCTCGTCGCCACGACCTCGCCCAGCTTCTCGTCGAGCGTCGCGGTCGCGGCCGCAACGGCCTCGCTCGCGCTGTTCTCGATGCCCAGCAGGGCCGGCAGGGAGACGTCGTTCTTCCACTGATACAGGCCGGTGGACAGGGAGCCGTCCTCGGCGGAGATGGTCAGATAGCCGATGCCGGAGAGCTTGGTGCCGCAGGCGGCCAGCAGAACCTCGCTGCCGTCCTTGTTGAGCACCTTCTCCTGCGCGAGCTCGCTGTGGCTGTGGCCGTCGAGCACGACGTCGATGCCGGTGGTGTTGGCGATCACATCGGTGCTCATCCACGGCGCGCACTCGGCCTCGATGCCCAGGTGCGCCATCATGACGACGTAGGCCGCGCCCTCGCCGCGCGCCGCGTCAACCGCAGCCTGAACGCCGGCGTAGAGCTTCTCGCCCGTCTCATCCTGCATGAAGCCGTAGACAAACTCGCCGGCCTCGTTCTGGAAGTACTTCGGGGTGGAGGAGGTGATCGTCTTGGGCGTGGTGACGCCGACGAACGCGACCTTCACGCCGTCAAACTCCTTGATGACGTACGGCGCGAACACCAGCTCGCCCTCGAGGTTGAAGTTGGCGCTGATGTACGGGAAGTTCGCCTTCTTCGTCAGCTCGAGGAAACGGTCCATGCCGTAATCGAACTCGTGGTTGCCCGGGATGGCGATGTCGTAGCCGACCGCGTTCATCAGGTCGATGAGCGCCTCGCCTGTGGTCATCGTGCCGACCGGCTCGCCCTGGATGGAGTCGCCGTTGTCAACGAGCACGACGTGGCTGGTCTTGGCGAGGTTGTCGCGCACGGCGGCCAGGCCCGCATAGCCGAAGCCCTGGTCGATGCCGCAGTGCACGTCGCTGGTGAACAGCACGACGACGTCCTTCGTCAGCGCGGGCGCAGCCGCTTCCTCGGCGAAGGCGCAGACGCCGAAGAGCATCGCCAGCGTCAGCAGCAGAGCAAGAATCTTTTTCATTGTACTTTCTCCTTTCGCATGTTGCCTTTGAAATGGAGTTCCGCACCCCTATTGTAGCATCGTTTCGGGAGCCTGCCAACCCCCAAGCGCGCTCTTTTTATCAGATTTTGCGCAATTGTAACATGGCCTTTTTGCAGGCTTCCATTATGTTACGGGAAGGTTACGCTTGCCGGTGATCTCCTGCACGTCGATGCGGATGACCACCGTCGCGGGCAGCGATTTGCAGTCCCCCGGCAGGTCGCCGTAGCCGTAATGCCGGTTGATGAGCGTCAGGCTGTGCACGCGCTCGTCCTCGTCCTCAACGATGCTCGCCGCGCCCCGGCCCACGATGCTCTCGTAGCGGTTGGTGATGCCGCCGGGCGTGCGCTGCGTCCCCAGGTCGATCTCCGCCTGCACGCAGACGCGGTTGTCCTTTTCAATGCGCGCGAGCTTTTCGCCCTCTTTGGCGCTGTGGATGTAGAGCGTCACGCGCCCGTCCTTCGCTTCCATGCCGAAATTCGTCGCGGCGATGTACGGGCATCCGTCGCCGTTCATGGCGATGTGCAGCACGTCGCAGCGCGCGAGCACGTCCGCGATCTCGTCAAAATCGGTGATTTCCCTGTCCTTCCTGCGCATGGTCATGCCTCCCTGTTTCCTTGATTGTCCTATCATAGCACAGAAAAGGCGTCCGGGAAAGCCCCGAACGCCCTTTATGTTCATTTATTGCGCGGCATGCTCGCCCAGGATCTCGCGCGCGACGTCGACAATGCGCCTGCCGGTGTCCATGCTCATCTTCTGCATGCGGTAATGCACGTCGGACTCGCTGAGCTTCTGCGTGTCCATCAGCTTGCCCTTGGCGCGCTCGATGATCTTGCGCTCCTCGAGCTGGCGGGCGAGCTTCTCCGAGCGCAGGCGCAGCGTGTGGATGCGGTCAAAGCAGTGGCCCAGCACGCGCACGGACTGCACCATCGCCTCCTGACTCACGGGATTGCGCAGCGTCATCACGTTCGCGCCGGGCGTATCATTCCAGTCCTGCGGCACGATCATGAGCACCTCGCAGGTCTCGCCCATCTGCGCGGCCAGCTCCGCGCCCGTCATATCCTCAAGCCGCCAGACCGTCAAAACTAGCGTCCCCTCCTGCTTGCCGGCCAGCGCATCCGCGCCGCTGTGGCAGAGCACATCCGCCTCGATTCCGGCGCCGGAAAGAATGCTCTGCAGCTTGGCAGCCACGCCCTGCGGCGCGGCGATCATCAGGCGGCATCCAAACTCATTCATCGGCGGTATCTCCCATCTCTCAAACAGGGGTACGTTCCCCACTTTTTGCTCTTTTACAATGTTATTATAACAAGCGGCGCGCTGTTTTGCAAGACGTTTCTGACATGATTACACACAAAACTTGCATTTTCATTCAATTTTTACGGACGTTTCATGTATCTTATACCATCGCATACAGGAACATTTCAACGCGTACGCAATAAATCACACGCGTTATTGCACAACTATATTGTGTCTTATTGCCGCACGCTCGCACACCGTGCGTCTGTTCATTTACATCGTTTTATGGTATACTGGCCATATCACCGCAAAGGAGGCCGCGCATGGATTTCAGCAAAACATATAACATGTCCTTTTCAAAGGTCTATCCCCTGCTCATCGCCAAGGCCGAGCGCAAGGGCCGCACGCGCGATGAGGTGCTTTGTGTCACGAGCTGGCTGACCGGCTATGCGCCCGAGGCGATCGAGGCCGCGCTCGTAAGCGGCATCACCTACGGCGATTTCTTCCGCAGCGCCCCGCAGATGAACGAGAAGCGCGCACTTGTCACCGGCAGCGTCTGCGGTGTGAAGATTCAGGAGATCGGCGAGCCGCTCATGCGCGACATCCGGATTCTGGATAAGCTGGTGGACGAGCTCGCGCGCGGCAAAGCGCTTGAGAAGGTCATGAGGGAATGAGCCATGCGGTTTAATTGGATTAACGGCGTCAATTTCGCTTTCGTCGCCTATCTGATCGCGGTGAACATCATCGCCGCGCGCAAGGGCCTGTGCGGGGACTTTTGCAGCCGCCGCGCTGTCGTCAACGCGCTCGAGCAGCTCGGGCGTTACGGCTGCACGGCGCTGATGGTCCTGCCCATCCTCGCGCCCGGTTGGGAATTCGGCTTTGCGGGCGTCACGGCCATGCTCGTCTGGTTTTTTGCGAGCGCGCTGATCCTCGCGGCCTACACGCTGCTCTGGTTCATCCAATCACGCGCAGGCAGGCCCGCGCTCTACGGGCTGGCGATCCTGCCCGCGGCGCTGTTTCTGCTGAGCGGCGTGCTGCTTGGCCATCCGCTGCTGATCGTCTTTTCGCTGATCTTCGGCGCGGCGCACTTCGCCGTGACCCGTGAAAACGCTTAACCCTTTCATATACGCAAAGGAGTGTTTGATATGAAGGATCTTTCGCCCGTCTGCCGCGTCGCGCTCGTGCAGGCCGAGCCGGTGATGTTTGACAAGGCCGCCTCGCTTTCCAAGGCGCTTGCCCTGATCGACGAGGCCGCCGCGAGCAAGCCGAACCTGATCGTCTTCCCCGAGCTGTTCATCCCCGGCTATCCCATCGGCATGACGTTTGGATTCAGCATGGGCAAGCGCACTGAGGCGGGCCGCGCGGACTGGCTGCGCTACTACAATGCGTCCGTCGTGAGCGGGGAGGCCGAGTTTGCCGCGCTCGCCGACGCCGCCAAACGCACAGGCGCGTACATCAGCATGAGCTTCTCCGAGCGCGACGCCGTCAGCGGGACGCTCTACAATTCCAACGTCATCTTCGAGCCGGACGGCGCATACAAGGTGCACCGCAAGCTCAAGCCGACGGGCAGCGAGCGCGTGGTCTGGGGCGACGCCGACCGGGGCTATTTCCCGGTCACGCAGACGCCGTGGGGCCCCGCCGTAAGCCTGATCTGCTGGGAGAGCTACATGCCGCTCTCGCGCGTGGCGCTGTATCAGAAGGGCGTCACGCTCTACATATCGCCCAACACGAACGACAACCCCGAATGGCAATCGACCATCCGCCACATCGCCATCGAGGGCAAGTGCTATTTCATCAACGCGGACATGATCGTGCGCAAATCGTCCTATCCGGCGGATCTGCACGAGCGGGAGGTCATCGACGCCCTGCCGGACATGGTCTGTCGCGGCGGCAGCTGCATCATCGACCCGTTCGGCCACGAGGTCACCGAGCCGCTGTGGGACAGCGAGGGCATCATTTACGCCGATCTCGATATGACCCTGCCCGCCGCCTGCAAGATGGAGCACGACGCCGTCGGCCACTACGCGAGGCCGGACGTGCTCGAGCTGATCGTGCATGAAAAGTGAGGTATAGCAATGAAATTTGCGTTTATATCGCTCGGCCCGGGCTTTGATCCGGCGGTTGACCGCGCGGACATCGGCGGCGGCGTACAGAGCATGACCGGCGTATCGAGCATCGAGGAAGCGTGTGCCGTTGCGCGTTCGCTCGTGGCCGGAGGCGTGGGCTGCATCGAGCTGTGCGGTGCGTTCGGCGAGGCCGGTGCGCGGGCTGTGATCGAGGCGGTCGGCAACCGCGTGCCTGTGGGGTATGTGACGCACCTGCCGGAGCAGGACGGGATATACCGCGAGGTTTTCGGCGAGTGATGTTTTCGTAAGCATATGAATAAGCCGGGGCGTTTTCGGGCGCTCCGGCTTTTGCTTTGTTTTTGGGGGATGGTTCTTCGGGGTACGCTTCTTTGGGGTACGTGGTTTTTGGGGTACGGTTCTTTGGGGTACGGTATATGCGGCTATGCACATCAGCCCCGTCCCGATCATAGGCGCAGAGCGCCTGTTCCGGGACTACATTTTTATTCTATATTGGGGTACGCTGGGCGTTGCCCAGACCCACAAGGGACGCTGTCCCTTGACCCTGCCAGGGACCAGTCCCTGGACCCGTCTTCGCTTCGCGCGCTTTTCCAACCCTTTACCTTATCCGAGGGCCACGTCGAGCACCATCATCAGCGAGAACCCGACCGCAAACGCAATCGTCCCGATATGCGCGTGCTCGCCCTCGCTCATCTCGGGAATCAGCTCCTCGACGACGACATAGAGCATCGCGCCCGCCGCAAAGCTCAGCAGCACCGGCAGCGCAGGCACCACGATGCTCGCCAGGCAGATCGTCGCCAGCGCGCCCAGCGGCTCGACCACGCCCGACAGGAAGCCCCAGCCGAACGCCTTCCCCCGGCTCACGCCGTCGGCCTTCAGCGGCAGCGAGATGATCGCGCCCTCCGGGAAGTTCTGGATCGCGATGCCGATCGCCAGCGCCAGCGCGCCCGCCATCGTCAGGCCCGTCTGCCCCGCCTGCACGCCCGCGAACAGCACGCCGACCGCCATGCCCTCCGGGATGTTATGCAGGATCACCGCCAGCACGAGCATCAGCGTCTTGGGGATATTCACCTTCGGCCCCTCGGCCTGCTCGCTGTATCTGTGCAGGTGCGGAATCAGCTTATCCAGCCCCAGCAAAAACGCGAAGCCCAGCCACAGCCCGAGCACGGCCGGCGCGAACGCCAGCTTGCCCAGCCCCGCCGCCTGATCCATCGCCGGGATGATGAGGCTCCACACGCTCGCCGCCGTCATCACGCCCGCCGCGAACCCGATCAGCCCGCGCTCAAGCATCCGGCTCAGCTGTCTTTTCACCAGAAACACGCACGCCGCGCCCAGCGTCGTCCCCACAAGCGGAATCAGCAGCACGGTCAGCATCTGTGTCATATGAAATCCCCCTTTTTTTCAATTATTGCATCGTTTTTGGCATATCGACGCCCAAATCCGCCGCGATGCTCTGCAATTCGCGCAGCGTCTTCGCCTCCACCGGCACGCCGTTTTTGAGTCTGTCCTCCTGCGCGGCGAACGCCTTGTCGCCCGCCGTGTACACGCGCTCGAAGCCGGGCAGCGGCTCGCTCCTGCGCAGCATGTCGAGGTATTCGCTCATGTGCGCGCGGATCGCGGCCGCATCGCCGAACATGCCCGGGTCAAACGCCATGAAGAAGTGGCTCGTGTGGTCGCCGTGCGGGCCGAGCATCTGCGGGGACAGCAGCCCCTGCGCCAGCACGCCCGTCAGCGCCTCGACCATCACCGCCAGCCCGTAGCCCTTATGCCCGCCCGTGATCTCGCCCGCACCGCCCAGCGGCAGGATGCCGCCCGGCTCGCCCGCCAGAATCGCGCGGTTGGCCGCCGCCGCGTCGGTCTGCGTGCTGCCGTCGCCGCCGATCGTCCATCCCTGCGGCATGGGCTTTGCGCGCTTGTCGTAGACCTCGACCTTGCCCAGCGTGACCACGGTCGTCGATGCATCGAACCAGAACGGCGTCGGGTCGGCGGGCATGCAGAAGGCCAGCGGGTTCGTGCCCAGCATCATCTCGCGCCCGAACGTCGGCGTCATGATCGGCCCGGTGTTCGTCATCGAGAACGCCGCGAGCCCCTGCCGCGCCGCCATCAGCGTGTAATACCCCGCGATGCCGAAATGCGACGAATTGCGCACGGCGCACAGCCCGACGCCCGTCCGCTTCGCCTTCTCCATCGCCGTGTTCATCGCGAACGCCGACGTGATCTGCCCCATCGCAAAATGCCCGTCGATCAGCGCGGACACCGGTGTCTCGCGCACGATCTCCGGCCTCGCGCCCACGCTCACGCTGCCGCTTTTGATGTTCTGGTGGTAGTACATCATCCGCTGCGCGCCGTGGCTCTCGATGCCGAAAAGGTCGGCCTGCATCAGCACGTCGGCAATCTGCGCCGCGTCCTCTTTTGCGAAGCCCTCCGCGGCGAATATGCGCTCCATCAGCGCGCGCAGGCTTTCCGCGTCCATCCGCACGTCCTGCATATCATTTCCTCCTGTACAGATAAAATCCCTTGCCGATCCGCCCGCTGTCGTCATAGCCCTCGTCATACGCGACCAGCTCATACCCGTCAAATTCAGCGGGCAGCTCCCGCCACGAGCACAGCACGTAATCGGGCATGCCCTGCGCGACATAGCGGTCGAGCTCCGCGCGCATCTCGTCATACGCCACATTGAGCCGCACGAAATACTTCTCCTGCGGCAGCGCGCCCGTCAGCAGATACAGCCCGTCATCAAGGTGCGTGTATTGCAGAACCGTCGCGCCGTCCTCCACGTGCGCCGCGAGCCGCGCTTGCGCCAGCTCTTCCTTCGGCACGCCGCGCAGATACGCATTGGGGCTCTGCCCCCACGCCAGCAGCACAGCCAGCGCGGCAGCCGCAATCCCCGCCGCCGTCTCGCTCCTGCGCCCGAGCCATCCCGATGCAGCAGCCATGCACGGCACGGCGAACACGGACAGCACCAGCGGGCAATACGGCCATGTGCGCCCCAGCAGGAACACGACCGCCAGCGTGCACAGCGCCATCGAGAGCATCGCCCCGCGAAGCTGCGGATGCTTTTTTTGATCGAACACCGTCAGCGCGACGCCCGCCGCCGCGAAGACCGACCACGACGCGTTGTCGCGCACGGCCCGCGCGAGCGTCAGCAGCAGCCCGTCCTCGCCGCCGCCCTGATACAGAAAGATGTTGTTGTGGATGTACGCCGTATACGCGTCGGAAAGCGCGCCGTTCGCCGCGAAATAGACGATCCACGGCACGACCGGCAGCACCATGCCGCAAAGGAACGCGCCCGCGCTCCTCAGCGCCCGCCGCATCCCGCCCGCGCGCAGGGCAATGATGCCCTCCGCGATGCACAGGCCGACGAACAGCCCGAGAATCGTGTATTTGATCGTCGCCACGACACCCGCGAGCAGTCCGCATACAAAGAGATTCTTTGTGCGCATCGGCCCGCGCCCCGCGCCGTATTCCGCGCTCGCCAACGCCAGCGCGCCCATCAGGTACGGCAGGCACATCTCCTCCGCGCTGTCGCCCTGCGCAAACGCCCGGCTCACCAGCACCAACGCGCCCCACAGCGCGCACATCCCCAGCGACACCGCGACGCCCGCGCCCCACCGGATCATGCCGTAAGCGATCAGGAGCGCCGCCGCGAGGGAAACCGTTTCCATTATGTATACGCCGAAAAAGCTCGTCTCCGAGATCATCGCCGCCATCATGTGCATCAGGTAGAGCGTCGGACCCTTCTGCTCGTAGATGTCGCGATAGAGCACGCCGCCGTGCTTCATCACGCGGCCCACGGTCAGCAGGCAGTTCGCGTCGTCCCACGTGTTCAGCGGGAACAGCGGCGAGCTCTGCGAGCACGAAAGCAGCAACAGCGCCGCCGCGACGAGGCAGAAAATCCCCGCCGCCGCCCATTCCCTGCGCGCCGAACCGCTCATCGCAATTCCTCCTCGTATCGCCTGATCTCCGCCAAAAACGCCTCGCCGTATCGCTCCATCTTCCTCTCGCCGACGCCCGCCACGCGCAGCATCGCCGCCCGGTTCGTGGGCACGCGCTCGGCCATGTCATGCAGCGTCGCATTCGCGAAGATCACAAACGGCGGCACATGCTGCTCGTCCGCAATCCGCCTGCGCAGCGCCGCCAGCCGCTCATACAGCGGCGAATCGCTTCTGCGCGTCCTGCGGCGCTTTTTGCTGACCTTCTCCGGCTCCTCGTGCAGCGCCATGCGGATGGGTTCGTCCCCGCGCAGCGCCTCGCGCGCCCTCGGCCCGGCCTTGAGCAGCGGATACTCGCCGCCCGTCTGCTCGAGCATCTCGCAGGCGATCATCTCGTCGATCATCTCGCGCACCATGGTCTGGCTCATCGTGCGCAGGCAGCCGAACGAGGACAGCTTGTCCAGCTCCAGCTTCGAAATCCGCGGCGTCTTCTTGCCCACGAGCACGCGCGCGACCACGCCCTTGCCGAATCGCCCTCGCATGGCGATCACGCACGCCACGATCAGCCCAGCCTCGCGCGTCACGTCCCGCTCCTGCAGCTGCGTCAGGCAGCCGGAGCAGTTGCCGCAGTTGTCGCGCGCGGGCGTCTCGCCAAAGTATTTGAGGATTTTTGCGCGCAGGCAGCCGCTGACCGTCGCGTAGAACGTCATCTGCCTGAGCCGCTCATACGCCCGCTCGAGCACGACCTGCTGCGTCTGCTCGTCGAGCTGGCTGTCCTCCGTGCTGTGCTCGATCAGAAACCGCGCGAGGCGCACGTCCTGCGGCTGATACAGCAGGCAGCAGACCGCGTCCTCGCCGTCGCGCCCGGCGCGCCCCGCCTCCTGATAGTAGCTCTCCAGATCCTTGGGCATCGAGTCGTGCAGCACAAAGCTCACGTTCGATTTGTCGATGCCCATGCCGAATGCGTTTGTCGCCACGATGACCGGCACGCGGTCGGCGACGAAATCATCCTGCGCCTGCTTGCGCTCCTCGTCGCTCATGCCCGCGTGATAGCCCAGCGCGTAGATGCCGTTCTGGCGCAGCATCGCGGCCACCTGCTCCACGCGCTTTCTCGTGGCGCAGTAGACGATGCCGCTCTGACCCTGATGCTCGCTGATGAAGCGCATGACCTCCAGATCGCGGTCGCCGCCGCGGCGCACCTCGAAATACAGATTCGGCCTGTCAAAGCCGGTGCTCACCTGATAGGGGCTGTTCAGGTTCAAAAGCCGCACGATGTCGCGGCGCACGTTGTCCGTCGCCGTCGCGGTGAACGCGCTGACCACGGGCCGCACGGGCAGCTCGCGGATGAACGGCTCGATGCCCAGGTATCCGGGCCGAAAGTCCTGTCCCCACTGGCTGACGCAGTGCGCTTCATCCACGACAATCTGCGAAATCTGCGCGTTCTTCGCGAAGTTCATAAAGGAATCGGTCGCCAGCCGCTCCGGCGCGACGTATATGATCTTGTATACCCCGCGACGCGCGTTGTCAAGCGCCAGCATCATCTGTCTCGGCGAAAGCGTGCTGTTGATGTACGCCGCGCGCACGCCGCTCTGCACGAGGCCCATGACCTGATCGTGCATCAGCGAGATCAGCGGCGATACGACGAGCGTGATGCCGTCCATCACAAGCGCCGGAATCTGATAGCACAGCGACTTGCCCGCGCCCGTGGGCATCACGGCCATCACGTCGCGCCCGGACAGAATCGCCGACACCGCCTCCTGCTGACCCGGCCTAAACGAATCGAAGCCAAAGACCTCCTTGAGCGCCCTGCGCGCCCGCTGCATCGCGTTTTCCATGTGATAAATCCTTTGTCGTTCGCGTATTCTGCGGAATCCGATATCCCGCCCATTGTATCTATTATAGCCCGGCGCGCGTGCGGGCGTCAAGCATAGGCCGCGCCGTTTGTGCGCACGCTAGCCCCAAGGAGGTGAGCGCATGAACCCGTATCCCAATCTCTTTGCGCTTCTGGAGAGCAGCTCGACCGCACGCAGGCTCTACGACCGCGCCAGCCCGCAGGTGCGCCGCAAGCTCGTCGTCCGCCAGCAGAGCATCAGGACCGTCGCCGCGCTGGAATCGGCGATCAACGCATTTACAAGCGACATCCCGTGACGCAAAAAGCACAAGCCGCAGCCGACAGCTTGTGCTTTTATCATGCCCGATGCGCGGGCGAATTTTCATCGCGCAATCGCTTTGTCAAACGCGTCCATCGCGCGCTGCCAGTCAAGCCGCGTCATGCAGTGCGTGCCGGGCCTGCGGTGGTAGCTGAGCGCACCGCCCACGCCGGGCATATCGTCCGCGAGCGGCGCGTTTTCATCGACGCCCGTCTCGCCGAGCAGTTCGTAGACCGGCGTCACCGCCGCGCAGCACAGGAACTCGCCGAGCGGGTCGCTCCACATGTCCTCCGACGCGCTGGCGACGTGCAGGCATCGCGGCGCGAGCAGCGCGAGAAGGAAGTGCTGGTCAAACGGCATGGCGTCCACGTCGCGCGCGTGCTCGCCATACGCCGGGGCGAACCACGCCGGGAAGGCCGTCGAGATGTTTGCGGGCAGCTCGCCCATGCCGCCGCGGGCCAGCGCCGCGCCGCCGCAGCCGGAATCGTTGCTGTATGCGCCGAAAAAGCGCTCGTCGGACGCCGCCGCCCACAGCGCCGTCTTGCCCAGCCGCGAATGGCCCGCCGCGATGACGCGCCGCGCGTCGATCTCCGGGATCAGCGCCTCCACGGCGTCCAGCGTGCGCCGCATCGCCCACGCCCAGAGCGCGATCTTGCCCGCGTCGTGCTCGCCGCGCTGCCCGTCGGGGTAGACAAGACCCGCAAGGCCGCTTGTGAAATCGCCATCGTCGGACGTGATTTGCCTGTAATCCAGCGCGATAAGCGCATAGCCGCGCTCGCCGATCTCCTCACACGGCACGTCGCCCAGCCGCGAGCCGCCATAGCCCATCAGCAAAAACGCCGGCACGGGCGCGCTCGATTTCGGGATGGAGCAATGCACGTCCCAGCTGCACGAGCGGCCCTCGCAGGTCACCGTCACGCGCAGCTCGAGCAGAATCGCCCTGCCGCCGTGGTGATAGACGTTGTCCTCGCGCACGATGTCGCCGCTGATGCCGCACGCGCGCCCCGGCAGCCTGCCGAACACCTCACCCTCCACGATGCTCAATATCTCGCTGCGCCGCGCGCGCCAATCCGCCGCAGTCTTCACGGGCGTGCCGTCCGCCCTCGTCAGCAGCGGCGGCAGATTTCTTTGCGCAAGCATTTGCATGGTCATGCTCCTTCCGCACATATGTCTTGATAACCGCATTATAACATAAACGCGCGCCTCATTCCACCGCTTCGCCATATAAAAAGAGAGTCCGCCGCGTGGGCGAACTCCCTTTGACTCTGCTTATTTCGCGAATTCCGTGCATCTGGTCTCGCGGATGACGTTGACCTTGATCTGGCCCGGATATTCAAGCTCATTCTCGATGCGCTTGGCGATCTCGCGGGCGAGCACGAACGTGCCCTCGTCGGTGATGTCCTCCGGCTTGACCATGATGCGCACCTCGCGGCCGGACTGAATCGCGAACGACTTCTCGACGCCCTGGAAGCTGGAAGCGATCTCCTCGAGCTTCTCCAGACGGCGGATGTAGTTCTCGATCGACTCGCGGCGCGCGCCCGGGCGGGCGGCGGAAATCGCGTCGGCGGCCTGCACGATGACGGCCTCGACGGTCTGCGGCTCGACGTCGTTGTGGTGCGCGGCGATGCAGTGGATGACCTCCGCGGACTCGTGGTAGCGCTTGGCCATCTCCACGCCCAGCTCGACGTGCGTGCCCTCGAGCTCGTGGTCGACGGCCTTGCCGATGTCGTGGAGTAGGCCCGCGCGCTTGGCGAGCTGCACGTCCGCGCCCAGCTCCGCGGCCATCAGGCCGGCGAGGTGGCTGACCTCGATGCTGTGGCGAAGCACGTTCTGGCCGTAGCTCATGCGATAGCGCATGCGGCCCAGCAGCTTGACGAGCTCGTGATGCATGCCGTGCATGTTCGTCTCGAAGATGGCCTGTTCGCCGGTCTCGCGGATCTGGTTGTCCACCTCGCGGCGGGCCTTCTCGACCATTTCCTCGATGCGGGCCGGATGGATGCGGCCGTCGGCGATCAGCTTTTCAAGCGCGATGCGCGCGATCTCGCGGCGCACCGGGTCAAACGCGGAGACGATGACGGCCTCCGGCGTGTCGTCGATGATCAGGTCAACGCCCGTCGCGGTTTCCAGCGTGCGGATGTTGCGGCCCTCGCGGCCGATGATGCGGCCCTTCATGTCCTCATTGGGCAGGCTCACGACGGAGACGGTCGTCTCGGCGACGTGGTCGCTGGCGCAGCGCTGAATCGCCATGGCGACGATGTTGCGCGCCTTCTTCTCGGCCTCGTCCTTGGCCTTCTGCTCGATCTCGCGCACGAGCACGCCCGCGTCGTGGTAGGCTTCCTTCTGGATGCGCTGCACGATCATGTCGCGCGCCTCGTCCTGCGTCATCTTCGCCACGCGCTCGAGCTCCTCGCGGCGCTTCTCCTCGAGCTCGCGCTCGGCCTTCTCGGCGGCCTCGGTGCTCGCCTTCTGGCGGGCGACCAGCTCCTGCGCCTCCTGCGTCAGGCGGTCGAGCTCGCTCTGCTTGCGCTCGAGCGACGTCTCGCGGGCGTCGAGGTTGTCGGCCTTCTTGTCGAGCGTCTCCTCGCGCTGGGCGACGCGGCGCTCGCTGCGCTGCACCTCGGCGCGGCGGTCGCGGATCTCGCGGTCGAGCTCGTTCTTCAGGCGAATGACCTCTTCCTTCGCCTCAAGGATGCTTTCCTTCTTCTTTTCCTCGGCGCGGCGCTGCGCGTCGTCAAGCAGATTGCGCGCATATTCCTCCGTGCGGCCGATCTTCTTTTCCTGTACGTTCTTGCGGTAGATATAGCCGATCGCACCGCCGCCGGCGGCTGCGACTACTCCGATCAGTACGGTAATGAAAACGCCCAAACTCTTCTCACACTCCTTTTCTGAAAGATTCTCAATTTCTTCATAAGCCGTCAAAAGTGTGAAGGTTTGCGCGTTTCATATAACATTCGGTTCTATACAAAGGGAATACGCCCTCCGCAGCGCATGGGCGCACCATGCCCCTCGCGCAAAGAAAGGTTTCCCCGCATATGGAATTTGGATGTATAGCACGGACGTATTGTCCGTTATAATACGAACGCACGCAGTCAACCCGCAC
Organism: uncultured Clostridia bacterium; assembly: GCA_944362695.1. Classification (GTDB taxonomy): domain Bacteria; phylum Bacillota; class Clostridia; order Christensenellales; family Aristaeellaceae; genus Ventricola. The sequence continues at coordinate 7,334 of CALVTQ010000007.1, read as the reverse complement.
ACGCTTTCACTTTGACTGACTCTATTTTACAGAGGATTGCGGGGTCTGTCAAGACCGTATGACATTCATGTGAAATTTTTGTTGCATCCGGCCTGTCTCTTCTTAATCTGCGTATGCAGCCCGGCGTATTGTGCGCCGCAAGCCCCTGCGCCATGCATGGAAAAGAGGCCCGGACAAGCGTCCGAGCCCCATGTTTTGTGTGATATCAATCGTCGTCGTCCACGAGATCGCCCTTGTGCGCCTCGATGATCTTGGCGGCGATGGCGGCAGGCACTTCCTCGTAGCGCTCAAAGCTCATCTTGAAGCTGCCGCGCGCCTGCGTCATGGAGCGCAGATCAGTCGCGTACTTGAACATCTCGGCCTGCGGCACCTCGGCGATGATGAGCTGCTTGCCGTCGTGCGGCTCCATGCCCAGGATGCGGCCGCGGCGCTTGTTCATGTCGCCCATGATGTCGCCCATGTACTCGTCCGGCACGTTGACCTCCACGTGCATGACCGGCTCAAGCAGCACCGGATTGGCGTTGATGCACTGCTTATAGGCGATGCGCGCGGCGGTCTTGAAGGCCATTTCGGAGGAGTCGACCGGGTGAGAGCTGCCGTCATAGAGCTTGGCGCGCAGGCCCATCATCGGGAAGCCCGCCAGCACGCCCTTGACCAGGTTCTCGCGCAGGCCCTTCTCGACGGACGGGATGTAGTTGCGCGGAACGGCGCCGCCCACGACGGCATCCACGAACTCGAAATCGACGCCCGGCTCGGCCGGAGAGAACTCGATCCACACGTCGCCGAACTGGCCGTGGCCGCCGGACTGCTTCTTGTGGCGGCCCTGCACCTGAATCGTCTTGCGGATGGACTCGCGATAGGCGATCTTCGGGTCCTTAAACACGGCGTCCGCGCCGAACTTGGAGAGCAGCTTCTGGCGGATGATCTCAAGCTCCAATTCACCCTGACCGCTGATGAGCGTTTCGGTGGTCATCGGGTCCTTCGCCACGACGACGTCCGGCATTTCCTCGCAAAGACGCGCGAGGCCGGAGAAGACCTTGTCCTCCTCGCCCGCCTTCTTGGCGTAGACGGCGAGGCTCAGCTGCGGCGCCGGGAAGTCGATCTTCTCGTACTGCACGACCTTGCCGACCTCGCACAGGCTGTCGCCGGTGGAGGTGTATTGCAGCTTGCTCAGCGCGCCGATGTCGCCCGCGCAGAGCATGGAGACCGGCGTCTGCTTCTTTCCGCGCACCATGACGATGCCCGCGGCCTTCCCGGGCTTGTCGGCGTTGGCGTTAAACAGCGCCGTGCTCGGCGTGAGGATGCCGGAGATGACCTTGACGAGGCTCAGCTTGCCGACGAACGGGTCGGCGATGGTCTTGAAGACCTGCGCGGTGAAGCTCTCGGACATATCCGCGTGGCGGATGTGCATGTGCATGGTCTTGGGGTTGACGCCGTGGTAGGTGTGCTCCATCGGGGAGGGCATGTACATCGCCAGCGCATACATGAGCGGGCGCACGCCGATGCCGTCCAGAGAGGACACCGGGGCGACCGGCACGATGCTGCCCTCGTAGATGCCGGTGGACAGGCCGCGCAGCATATCCTCGGGGGAGAGCTCGCCCTCGTCAAAGAACTTCTCCATCAGCTCCTCGCTGGTGGACGCGGCGGCCTCGTGGCAGGCCTCGAGCGCCTCCTGAACGAGATCCTTCATGTCCTCGGGGATCGGGATCTCCTTGCGATCCTTGCCCGCGCCGGTGAAAGCCTTGCCGGAGAGAACGTCGACCACGCCCTTGAAGGTCGCGCCCTCGCCGATGGGCAGAACCATCGGGATGATGCAGTTGCCGTAAGTGGAGCGCAGGTCATCGAGGACCTTGCGGTAATTGACGTGCTCGCGGTCAATCTGGGAAACGGCGATGAAGCGGGCCAGACCGTGCTTGCCGGTGGCCTCCCATGCCTTCTCAAAGCCGGTGGACAGGCCCGTCACGGCGCTCATGACGATCAGCGCGCTCTCGCAGGCATGGATCGGGCCGGCCATCTCGCCCGCAAAGTCGAAGTAGCCCGGAACGTCGATGAGGTTGAGCTTCTTGCCGTGAATCTCGATGGGCGCAACGGATGCGCTGATGGAAATGTGGCGCTTGATCTCCTCGGGATCATAGTCGCTGACCGTGTTGCCGTCTTCGACACGGCCCTGGCGGTCGATCACACCGGCGGCATAGAGCATGGACTCCACCAGCGTGGTCTTGCCTTCAGAGCCGTGTCCCAATACAGCGATGTTGCGTATGTCCTTCACCATGTAGTCTTTCATAGTTAGCGCCTCCTTAAATCTGCCCGCCTTGGGGCATGTTATTTTTATGTGAAAAGCGGCTTTTGTCGGTCTCCGCCTTCATCTGCGTTCCATTATATCAGATTGTATGAAAAAAGAAAAGCGTTTTTGTCGCTTTTCTTTTCGTTTCCGGTTCGGGAATCGTCTTTTTTTCCAAGATCACGCGCTTTCTTTTGACTGACCGCGCGCAATTTGCATATATGGCGCACCGTTTATGCACGATAAGCCGCCTGAAATTTCACAAGCCCGTGAGGTTTCACGCCTTCGCGCCCTCGCGCTTTTGGGCCAGCTTGCGGCGGCGGCGCGCGCTCTCCTTAAACGCCTCTTTCCACATCGTCGGATACAGCAGCATGAGGATCGGGAAGACCTCCAGCCTGCCGGCGAGCATGTCAAAGATCATGACGGACTTCGAAAGCGCGTTGAAGTGGCCGAAGTTCGCCGTCGGGCCGACCATCTCAAGGCCCGGGCCGATGTTGTTGAACGTCGTCGCGACCGCCGTGAACGTCGTGACCAGATCCTTGTTTTCAAGCGCGACGACGAGCACGGACGACGTGAAGATCACGAACACGCCGATGAAGTAGATGCTGATCGCGCTGATCGTCTCGGCGTCGACGTCCTTGTCCTCGAATTTGATGCGCCGCACCTCGCGCGGGTGCAAAAACGCGTTGAGATACCGCCGCATCATCTTCGCCGCGATGACAAGGCGCGAGACCTTCAGGCCGCCGCCCGTGCTTCCCGCGCACGCGCCGATGAACATCAGCAGCACGAGAATCGCCTTGGAAAACGCGGGCCAGAGGTTGAAGTCGCACGTGGCAAAGCCCGTCGTCGTGATGATGGACGCGACCTGGAACAGGCTCGCGCGCAGCGTCGGCTCCACGCCCGCAGCCGCGTCGTAGATGTTGAAGAAGATCAGGCCCGTCGCAGCAGCGATGATGATCAGATACCAGCGCATCTCCTCGCAGCGAAGCGCCTGCCCGATGCGGCGCATGAAGATCAGGAAATAGACGTTGAAATTGATGCCGAAGAGGATCATGAAGATCGCCACGACCCACTGGATGTACGGCGAATAGCTGGTGATCGAGTCGTTGAGCACGCCGAAGCCGCCCGTGCCCGCCGTGCCAAACGACGTGCACATCGCCTCAAACGGGTTCATCCTGCCCAGAAGCAGCAGCACGAACTCGATGACCGTCAAAATGATGTACAGCCTGTACAGAATCTGCGCCGTGAAGCGCACCTTCGGCACGAGCTTGCCCACCGACGGGCCGGGGCTCTCCGCCTTCATCAGGTGCATGTTCGTGCCGCCGACCATGGGCAGCACCGCCAGCAGGAAGACCAGCACGCCCATGCCGCCGATCCAGTGCGTGAAGCAGCGCCAGCTCATCGAGCAGCGGCTCATGCTCTCGACCTCGGGCATGATCGACGCGCCCGTCGTCGTGAAGCCGGAGACCGTCTCAAACAGCGCGTCCACAAAATGCGGGATCTCGCCCGTCATGACAAACGGCAGACACCCGAAGACCGACATCACGATCCAGCCAAGCGCCGTCGCGACGAAGCCCTCTTTTGCGTAAAACGACGGGTTGCGCGGCTTGCGGCCCGTGAGCAGCGTGCCCACAAAGAAGCACAGCGCCGCCGTCAAAACGAACGCCCAGCCCTCCGCCTCGCCGTAGACAATCGCCATGGCGATGGGCAGCGCCATGAACGCGCCCTCGATCTTCAGAATCCAGCCCAGTACGTAAGTGATGCTCTTTATGTTCATCGCTCAACCTCAGTCAAGAATGTCGCTGATGTCGCCCAGGCCCAGATGCGTCGTGACGACGACCACGCGGTCGCCCGGCTGCATGGCGTCCTGGCCGCGCGGGAAGATGATCTTGCCGCCGCGGTTGATGCAGGCGACGAGCATGTGTTCCTTGAGCTTTAATTGCATCAGCGGCACGCCGACGACCGGCGCGTCCTTGCCGATGTTGAATTCAACAGCCTCCGCGCGGTTATCGAACATGTGATACACCGTCTCAACGTTGCTGCCCATCGAGTTGTGGCGCGCGCGCACGTAGGCGATGATCGCCTCGGACGTGATGTATTTGGGGTAGACGACGCTGCCCAGCTCCAGGCCGTCGATCACGTCGTTGAATGTGATGCGGTTGATCTTGGTGATCGTCTTGAGGCCCGGCACGCGCTTGGCGTAGAGCGTGAGCAGGATGTTCTCCTCGTCCATGCCGGTCAGCGGGACGAACGCCTCGGCGGTGTCGATGCCCTCCTCCTTGAGCAGCTCCTCGTCGCTGCCGTCGCCGCAGATGACGACCGCGCCGGGCAGCTTTTCGCTCAGCTGGTCGCAGCGCTCGCGCTTGCTCTCGATGATCTTGACGTCCATCCTCTGCTCGAGCAGCTGCTTCGCCAGATAATAGGAGGACTTGCCGCCGCCGATGATCATGCACGAGCGCACCGCCTGGCTGCGCATGCCGATGCCCTCGAATATCCTGTGCACGTCGCGGCTGCTGGCGATGAACGTGATGTCGTCGCCCGCCTGCAATGTGAACGAGCCGGACGGGATGACGACCTCGCCGTCGCGCTCGACCGCGCAGACGAGGAAGTTAAAGCGCAGCAGCTGGCTCACCGAGATGAGGTTCAGCCCGCAGAGCACGTTGCCCGCCGGGATCTTGAAGCGCACCAGCTCCGCATGGCCCTTGGCGAACGCGCTGATGGTCAGCGCCTGCGGACGCGAGAGGACGCGCGCGATCTCGCGGGCGGCCTCAAGCTCCGGGTTGATGATCATCGACAGGCCGAGCTGCTGGCGAAGATACGGCAGCTCCTCGCTGTAATCGGGGTTGCGCACGCGCGCGATGACGGCCATATCCTTGCCGGCCTTTTTCGCGATCGTGCAGCACAGCAGGTTCAGCTCGTCCGAACCGGTCACCGCGATGACCAGATCGGCCTTGCCGACCTCCGCCTCCTCGAGCACGTGCAGGCTCGCGCCGTTGCCGCAGATGCCCATCACGTCGAATATCTCCGTCATATCGCGAATGACGCGCTCGTTGGTGTCCACGATGGTGATGTCGTGGCCCTCGCGCACGAGCTGCTCGGTCAGCGTGTGGCCGACCTTGCCGCAGCCCACGATGATGATGCTCATGCCGCCCGTCTTTTTCGCGCCCGTCTTCTTCTTTGCAGCCTTCGCCTGCATATGTCCCTCCATTGCCCGCGCACGCGCAGGCCGATGTGATATCGGGTTTATTATAGCCCGACCTTTATGCCGTGTCAATGTCAGCGCGCTTTTCTTCATACAATCCTTATGTTTCGCGGGTCAGTGACAGCTGTTGACACGCGCGGCGTTTCTTCCATATAATTGTGCTGATATACGCGCCGCAGGGCAGGAAGCCGCCCGCCCGCGTCGAATTTTTATGGACAGGATCATGATTATCATGATGATGCTTTTGTATACCGTCTTTATCTGCCTGCTCGCGGGCATCGGCGCGGGCCTTGGCACGGGCTTTGCCGGCATGTCCGCCGCGGCGGTCATCTCCCCCATGCTCATCACATTCTTCGGCATGCCCGCTTACAGCGCCATGGGCATCGCGCTCGCCTCGGACGTGCTCGCCAGCGCAGCCTCGGCATACACATACGCCAAAAACCGCAACCTCGACGTGCGCAACGGCGTGATCATGATGGCGTTCGTGCTGCTGTTCACCGTCGTGGGCAGCTGGGTGTCAAGCTTTGTTCCCAATGCCACGATGGGCGGCTTTTCCACGGTGATGACCTTCTTCCTGGGCATCAAGTTCATCGTCCGCCCGGTCATGACGACCAAGGCCGCGATGGAGGGCGTCCCCGCGAAAAAGCGCGCGCAGCAGTCGGCGCTCATGGGCGCGCTGGTGGGCTTCATCTGCGGCTTTGTCGGCGCGGGCGGCGGCATGATGATGCTGCTGGTGCTGACCTCCGTGCTGGGCTACGAGCTCAAGACTGCGGTCGGCACGAGCGTGTTCATCATGAGCTTCACGGCCCTGACCGGCGCGCTCAGCCATTTCGCCATCGGCGGCGCGCCCAACATGCTGGTGCTCGTGCTGTGCGTGGTCTTCACGCTGCTCTTTGCCCAGATCGGCGCGCGCATCGCCAAACGCTCGACGCCGAAGGTCCTCAACCGCGTGGTCGGCGTCATCCTCGTCATCCTCGGCGGCGCAATTTTCCTCGCCAATCTGCTGGCCTGACGCATGCGTCCGCGCCGGCTGACGCATCCTAATTTCATGATATAAGGAGGCTTTTCCCATGAAACAAGGCAAATCCCCCCTCTCCGCCGCGCGCGAGATCAAGCTCAGCTTCTCTCTGGCCGCGCTGGTTCAGCTGGCGCTGGGCATCTTCCTGATCCTCGCGCCGAACACGAGCCGCGCGCTGATCTGCACCGTCGTGGCCATCGGCGTGACGGCCTACGGCCTGTTCTATCTGCTCAATTACGCGCTGCACAGGGACGCCGGCGCGTTCACGATGGACCTGATCATCGGCGTGGCGGCTGCGGCGTTCGGCATCTTCTCGATCATCAACCCGACGTTTTTGATCGACATCCTGATCATCGCGCTGGGCCTCATCATCGCGGTGACGTCCGTCGCCTCGATCCGCCGCGCGCTGAACCTGAAGGCCTTTGGCTTTGACCGCTGGTGGGTGTCGATGGCCTCCGCGTGCCTGACGCTGCTCTTCGCGCTGAGCGTCATCTTCTTCAACTCCGTCTACGGCGACCTGCTGATGATCGCCATCGGCGTGTTCTGCGTGATCGAGGCCGTCTCCGACCTGATCACCATCCGCAAGCTGACCGGCTATGCCAAAAAGGTCGATGTGACCTATACCGTCGGCGAGTAATTGCGCTTCGGCGAAAAAATTTGACAAAAAGGGTTGACAACCGCCTCCGTTCGCGGTATAATCCTTTTTGTTCGGATTGATAGCTCAGTCGGTTAGAGCACCCGCCTGATAAGCGGGAGGTCGGTGGTTCGAGTCCACTTCAATCCACCATATTCCTCAGTAGCTCAATGGCAGAGCATTCGGCTGTTAACCGAAG
>CALVTQ010000006.1 GCA_944362695.1 uncultured Clostridia bacterium | reverse complement strand
GCATCTCGCTCTTGTAGGCCAGGCCCTTCTTGTAGAGCTGCAGGAAGATCCACTGCGTCCACTTGAAGTAGTTGGGGTCGGTGGTGTTGACCTCGCGGCTCCAGTCAAAGGAGAAGCCGATGCGCTTGAGCTGCTCGCGGAAGTGGTCGATGTTCTTCTGGGTCACGCCCGCGGGATGGACGTGGTTTTTGATGGCGTAGTTCTCGGTGGGCAGGCCGAAGGCGTCCCAGCCGATGGGGAAGAGCACGTTGTAGCCCTCCATGCGGCGCTTGCGGCTGATGATGTCCATCGCCGTGTTGGAGCGCGGATGGCCCACGTGCAGGCCCGCGCCGGAGGGGTACGGGAACTCGATGAGCGCGAAGAACTTGGGCTTCTCGTGGCTGCTCTCGGCCTCGAAGCAGTGCGCATCCTCCCAGCGCTTTTGCCATTTCAGCTCGATCTCTTCGGGATTATAAGCCTTGGACACGGATGTTTCCTCCTCTTTTTTCGGGGTACAAAAAGGCGCCCCGTGATGCATTTTCGCACAGGGGCGCCTTGTAAGCGCGGTACCACCCTGATTCAGCCGCGGATTTCGCGGCCCTCAGCGGGCATGAGCCCTAAGCCTATGACGCGGCCAGCCGTCGCGGACTACGTTTCGCCCGCGCAACTCCGGGATGAGAAGGCGCGCCGCTTCCCGCCGGCTCGCACCGACCGCCGGCTCTCTGCGGGCAAAGCATGCCGCGCCGCTTCCCTTCATCGTCTTTGATTTTCATCCCGAATCATATAGGATGAAACTCCGTTCATTTTATAAAACATTGGCCCGATTGTCAAGCCCGTTTCGCGTTTTTTCGGCCCAAACGCCGCCGCGCGGACAGGTTTTTCAAAAAAATTTCAAAAAAGGGCTTGACACCCGCCGCGCGATTTGGTATACTCTCTCTCGTTCCAACGAGCTCGCACCCATAGCTCAGCTGGATAGAGCGTTTGACTACGAATCAAAAGGCCACAGGTTCGAATCCTGTTGGGTGCACCACAGACTGTTGACGTGCCTCGCGCCGTCGGCGGTCGTTTTTTTATGTCCGGATTTTCGGGCGATTTTGCGGATGCGCCGAAGGACAGCGCCTGCGGGACAGGCTGTAAAGATGCCGGGCGCAAAAAACGGCCTCGCTCTGCGCGCGACGCAGGGCAGGGCCGTGATGTGTTTTTGGGGCATGCTGGCGCGCGGTCACGTTCTGCGCGGCCTGTTTCGCAAAAAGCCGATGAGCGACGCGACGCCCGCCATGCCGGTGAGCGCGGTCAGGACCATGCTGCGGCCGTAGTGGTGGAAATACGGCGCCTGTACCTCGAGGTTTTGGGCGACGGCGGCAATGGCCTCATCCTCGCGCACCGCTGTGAGCACGGCGAAGCACGCACACGCCGCAAGCGCAGCAGTAGCGGCGGCGGCAAAGCGGCGTGCCCTGGCGCGGTCGCGTTTCGCGGGCCTGCACAGCAGCGCAAACCACGCCGCGATGCACAGCCCGGCGGCGATGAGCGTGAGCGTCAGCATGAAATAGAACGATTCGATGGACTGATTGAGCCACTGCGTATAGAGGATGGTCTCGTGGCGCATCTCGCTGTGGGCATAATAGAGCGCGCCGGCCAGGATCGCCGCCAGCGGCGTGGTGAGCAATACGCCCAGCAGCGCGGGCCACTTGCGTTTGAGCCAATTCATGAATCATTCCTCCCGAGCATGGACAGCGTCTTTTCGCAGCGCGCGCCGCCGTAAAACACATCGAGCACGCGGGCAAACACGTTGTCAGGATCGTCCGCCGCGGCGTCAAAGAGCGTCATGCACGAGCGGACCTTCACGGCGTCGATGAAGCCGAGGATGTCCTCGACGTCCTTGCCCGCGTGGGCGAGCAGCGCCTGCGATATCTCGATCAGCCTGCCGCCAAGCACGGGGCCGGCCAGATACGCGCGCGCCTCGCCGAGCCCGTTGATGCCGTAATATTCGGACATTTCGGAAAAGCCCAGCCCGCGCAGCTGCGGGAAGATATACCAGATCCAGTGACTGCGCTTATGTCCGCGCTTGATTTCGGCCAGAGCAAGCGGGTAATCGTGCTCCTGCGCCTTTGCGAATCGGGAGAGATGAAACTGCATGGCCATGCTCCTTTCGCTCGCTGCGGACGGCGGGTTGATATCGCGATTATACCAAAAAATATCGTGCGGCACAAGGCTCAAACGGCGCGCGGCAGGGCAGGAGACGCCGGGCCGCCCGTCGAATGATATACGCACAAAATCAACACCAGGGAGGACAACATGAGCTACCTTTTCGGCGTCGATTATTACCCCGAGCATTGGCCGCGCGAGCGCTGGGCGGTCGATGCCAAAATGATGCGCGAGATGGGCATTTCCATCGTGCGCATGGCGGAATTTTCATGGGCGAAGTGGGAGCCGCGCGAGGGCGAATTCCACTTTGAGGACCTGGACGAGGCGATTGACGTGCTCGCGCGCGAGGGCATCCGCTGCATCCTCGGCACGCCGTCCGCCGCGCCGCCCGCGTGGATCATCCGCAGAAACCCGGAGATTCAGCCGGTGGATTCCACGGGCAGGCGGCTTTCCTTCGGCGGCAGGCATCACGACTGCCAGTCAAACGCCGTCTATCGCGCGCACATCCGGCGCTTTGTGACGGCGTTCGCGCAGCACTACGCCAAGAACCCGAATGTCGTGGGCTGGCAGGTGGACAACGAGCTGGGCAACAGCCACGACGACCTGTGCTTCTGCCCGAGCTGCGAGGCGGCGTTCCGCACGTGGCTCAAAAACAAATACGGCACGGTCGGCGAGCTGAACAGGCGCTGGGGCACGGCGTTCTGGAGCCAGGACTACGCGTCGTTTGACGAGGTCGAGGCCCCGAAGGCGACCGTCTGCGGCCACAACCCGAGCCACCAGCTCGATTGGCGGCGCTTCTGCTCCGACCTCGTGCTCGACTTCCATAAGATGCAGGCCGACATCCTGCGCGCCGCCGCGCCGGACATGTTCATCACGCACAACGAGATGGGCTTCAGCGACAAGGTCGATTACCGCAGGCTCGGGCAGCAGCTCGACTTCGCCAGCCACGACCAATACCCCGGCGGCCACTTCCTCGCCGACCAGAGCGGCAGGCACATCGACTGGGACGCCGCGCCGCTCGACTTCATACGCAGCACGATGCAGCGCCCGTACTGGATCATGGAGCAGCAATCCGCCATCACGGGCTGGGAGATTCTGGGGCGCACGCCGCAGCCGGGCAGGCTCGCGCTCTGGGCGATGCAGTCGATTGCGCACGGCGCGGACACGGTGATCTTCTTCCGCTGGCGCTCGTGCGTGATGGGCACGGAGCAATACTGGCACGGCATCCTCCCGCACAGCGGCGTGCCGGGGCGCTATTATCAGGAAATCGCGGCGTTCATGCGCGAGCAGGGGCCGATGCTCGCGAAGATTCAGGGCGCGATGCCGAAAAACGACGTGGCGATCCTGTTCTCCTACGATCAGAATTACGCCATGCGCATCCAGCCGCACCACCTGGATCTGCGCTACACCGACCACCTGATGACGTATTACAGCGCGCTCATGCGGGCGCATGTGCCGGTCGATTTCGTGGGCGAGGAGCAGGACTGGTCGCGCTACCGCGTGCTGATCGCGCCGCTGCAATTCCTGATGACGCCGGAGCTGGCCGCGAAGCTGCACGCATACGCGCAAAACGGCGGCACGCTCGTGCTCGACATGCGCTGCGGCGTCAAGGACGGGGACAACATCGCGATCTCCGACGACGAGCTGCCCTGCCGCGTGCGCGATCTGTGCGGCCTGACGGTGACGGAATACGACTGCCTGCGCGATATCGACGTGGACATCGTCTGGGACGGCGAGCGCTATGTGGGCAGGATGTGGGCCGACCTGATCGCGCCGGATGCCGCCGAGACGCTGGCCGTCTACGGCAGCGAATTCTACGCCGGGACGCCCGCCATCACGCGCAGCGCTTACGGCGAGGGCTGCGCCTACTACATCGGCACGCAGATGAGCCCGGCGCTGGCGGACAGGTTCGTGCGCGAGCTGATCGGGCGCGCAGGGCTCGTGCCGCTGGCCGAAGCGGACGCGGACGTCGAGGTCGTCTCCCGCGAGAAGGACGGCGTGCGCTGGCTGTTCGCGATGAACCACACGGGCGAGGCGAAGACCGCGAAGACCGCGGCGGGCGATATCGCGCTCGGGCCGTGGGGCTTTGAGGTCATTGAAACGAAGATCTGAATATGAATGAGGGCTGTCCGTCTCCTGTTGGGGGGCGGACGGCTTTTTGTTTTTTGGGGTAGAGGGACGGGGAGACTGCGTGACCCCGGCGTGCGCCAAAGCCGGGCCGGGCTGGAATAAAAAAGAAGCGGGAGACGCTCGGCAGCTCCATGAGCGGGCTGCGAAAGAGGGGGGTGTGATATGCAAAAAAACGTTCCCCGGCACGCGCAGGAAGCGTATGCGGGGAACGGGTCTATGCGCTTTTTGTTACAGGTTCAGGCTGAAATCCCCATCAGCCGTCATGTGAATATCCGTCTCATACAGCCTGGTCATGGCCTTCACCATCATCGGCAGATCGGCACAGCCCGCCGTCTCATAGCACGAATGCATCGCCAGCTGCGCCAGACCGATGTCGACCGTGTTCATCGACCAATGCGCATTGGCAATCGCGCCGAGCGTCGAGCCGCCGGGGATGTCCGAGCGGTTTGAGAAGTGCTGCACGGGCACGCCCGCCGCCTCACACACCGCCTCAAACACGGCGCGCGACACGGCGTCCGTCGTGTATTTCTGGTTCGCGTTGTGCTTGATGACCACGCCCTCGTTCATGTAGCAGCGGTTCTGCGCGTCGAACTTCTCCGGGTGGTTCGGGTTCACCGCGTGCGCGTTGTCCGCCGACGCCATGAAGCTCGCCGCCATCGCCGCGCGCATCGCCGCATCGTCCGCGCCGAGCGCCTGCGCAATCCGCGCGTAGACGTCGGTCAGCAGCGTCGAGTCCGCGCCCTGCTTGGAGAGGGAGCCGACCTCCTCGTTATCGAAAATCGCGAGCATGTTGATGTGATGCTCGCACTTGGCGCTCAGGAGCGCATGCAGCGAGCTGAACGCGCACTCGAGGTTGTCGATGCGGGCGCAGGAGAAATACTCGTTGTGCGCGCCCCACACCGTGCCGGGCGTGCGGTTATACAGGAACAGGTCGCCCGCGACGACGGCCTCGGGCCTGACGCCCAGCAGACCCGCGATTTCCTCCGTCAGCGCGCCCTTCGACGACGCGTCGCCCAGCAGCGGCAGCATATCGGTCTGCGCGTTGAACGCATAGCCGTCGTTGACCTGACGGTTGAAGTGGATGGGCATATTGGGAATGAGCACCGCGTCGCGCCCGAGATCGACGAGCCTGGACGTGATCTTCGCCCCGTCGCGAACCAGCACGCGGCCCGCGATGGAAAGCGGCCTGTCCAGCCACGTGGACATGATCATGCCGCCGTAGCGCTCCACGTTCAGGCGCACGTAATGCCCGAGCACAGCGTCCTCGCTGGCGGGCTTGAGCTTGAACATCGGCGAATCGCTGTGGCTGGAGACGACCACGGCGGTCGCGAAGCCCGTCTGCGGCACGGCGAACGCCACGATGCTCGAGCGGTTGCGCGTCACGAAATATTTGCCGCCCGGGACGATCGTCCACGGGGCGTGCTCTGCGAGCTCCGCATAGCCGTTCCCGCGGAGCATTTCGCTCGCGGCATGCGCGGCATGAAAGGCCGTCGGCGATGCGGCGGCGAACTCGATGAAGGACTGCGCGTTCATATTCTGACCTCCTGCGCTGAAGATGAGCCTATTATACCGCCGGGGAAGAGAGGAAGCAAGGGAGAGATTGGCTGCGCCAAGTGAAATATTGCCCTTGCGGGCAATGTGAAATAATGGCCTTGCGGCCATTGTGAAATATTGGCTGGCGCCAATATTTCACCAATCCTGAAGGGAATGATACTACTAAAAAAGCCCTCAGCAAACGCTGAGGGCCTTTTCTGGTGCTGAAGACGGGACTCGAACCCGTACGCCAAAGGCAGGGGATTTTAAGTCCCCGGTGTCTGCCATTCCACCACTTCAGCATGCATCACCGTCATTATAATCGTCCGCCGAACTTTTGTCAACAATGGCGAATGCCCCCCGCGCACATCTGGATAGACAGATGGACAAAAATATGTTATAATATTCAAGATACATCGCAAATTCATTTTTGCGCGGCGCGGAGGGGGCGCTGCAAGCAACGGCGGAAAGGAGAACGCACATGCAGATACCCAAACTGTCCAGCCGCAAGCACACGATCATCGTCTGCTTCATCAGCTATCTTTCGATGCTGATGGCCTATGGCATACGTTTTTATCTGTTGGACGGCGACCTGAACTATTCGTTCCGCTTCTATCATATGGTTGCGCTGTTCTCCGCTGCGCTGCACTGGATCGTCTACAACGTCTTCTTCTATCCGAACCTGAGCCTCACGCGGCGCGTGGGCAAGCAGATTCAGCGCACGATCCTCTGCGAGATGCTGTGCATGGTCGTCATCTTCGCGAGCATGTTCGTCATCAACAGGCCGCATTTCTCGCGCGGTCTGGTGATGATCAGCTGCATGCTGAGCGTCATCCTGACGTCGGTCAAGCATGCGCTCGTCGTGCGCGCATACGCGGCATTCCACCGAAGCGGCATCTATCAGCGAAACGTGCTGCTCATCGGCGAGGGCGCGACGGCCACGCGCTACGCGGGCATCGTGCAGGGCAATCCCGAGGTCGGCCACAACATCATCGGCTGCGTCGGCTCGGACGACAGGCACGCGCCCGTCTCCAAATTCCTCGGCGATTACGAGCACATCGAGCAGGTGCTCTCCGCGATCTCGCCGGACGAGGCCATCATCGCCCTGCCCGCGAGCAAATACATCTACATCGACGCGATGATCGACGCGTGCGAAAAATACGGCGTGCCGCTGCATATCGTGCCGTGCTACGAGGAGCGCATCTCCTCGCGCATCGCGCCGGCGAAGTTCGAGGACATCCAGATGGTCGGCATCCGCGACATCCCGCTCAACCACTTCGGCAACGCGCTCATCAAGCGCACGTTCGACGTGGTGGCCTCGTCGCTGGCGCTCGTGCTGCTCTCGCCGCTGATGCTGGCCATCGCCGTGGGCGTCAAGCTCTCCACGCACGAGAGCGTGTTCTTCTCGCAGGTGCGCGTGGGCAAGGATAAAAAGGAATTCAAGATGCTCAAGTTCCGCTCGATGAAATCCAACGCGGGCGAGGACAGCGCATGGAGCACGCAGAGCGACGAGCGGCGCACGTTCTTCGGCGCGCTGATCCGCAAGACGTCGCTGGACGAGCTGCCTCAGCTCATCAACGTGCTGCGCGGCGACATGAGCATCGTCGGCCCGAGGCCGGAGATCCCGTTCTTCGTGGAGCAGTTCCGCGACGAGGTGCCGCTGTACATGATCCGCCACATGGTCAAGCCCGGCATGACGGGTCTGGCGCAGGTCAACGGCTGCCGGGGCGACACGTCCATCCGCAAGCGCATCGAATACGACATCGCCTACATCGAGGACTGGACGATCTGGGTCGATGTGCGCATCCTGCTGCGCACATGCACGGCGCTCATCAACGACGAAAAGCTGCCGGAGGGCAAGGCGCACAAAAAGTGAACAGCACAAAAGGGACGCACCGCCGCGATGGGGTGCGTCCTTTCTTTATTATACTGCGGCGCTCGTTCGCGAAGATGAGCAGTTCGTGTGAGCGGCAGCAACACGCATAAGGTTTCGTCGAAAGCGCCTCCACGCAGCCGGAGCCCAGCTACGATGTGTGAAGAAGAAGCAATTCGTGTGAGCGGAAACAACACGCATAAGGTTTCGTCGAATGTGCCCCCGCGCAGCGGGTCAGCCGGCGCGGAGGCCCTGCTCGATGGCCAGGCGGTCGGCGACCAGCGCGATGAACTCGCCGTTGGTGGGCTTCTCGTCCAGCGAGCAGACATTGCGCCCGAAGGCCTCGTTGAGCGCGTCGATGCGGCCGCGATTCCATGCGACCTCGATGGCGTGGCGGATGGCGCGCTCGACCTTGCTGGCGCTGGTGCCGAAGCGCTTGGCGATGCCGGGGTAGAGCTCCTTGGTGATGCGGCCCATCAGGTCGGGGTGCTCCATGACCATGCGCACGGCCTCGCGCAGGTATTGGTAGCCCTTGATGTGGGCCGGAATGCCCACGGTCAGAAAGAGATTGGCGATGCGCTCCTCAATGCTCAGCGGCACGGCGGGCGGCGGTGCGGGCTGTGCCTCGCGCTTCTTCTGGGCGGCCTTGCGCTGCCTGTGGTCCGCGGCTTCGCGCACGCGCTGGCCCA
This sequence comes from uncultured Clostridia bacterium, assembly GCA_944362695.1. Taxonomy (GTDB): domain Bacteria; phylum Bacillota; class Clostridia; order Christensenellales; family Aristaeellaceae; genus Ventricola. The sequence goes on along the minus strand of CALVTQ010000006.1, from coordinate 2,748 downwards.
AAAGGCGGAAATCGAACGGCTTGACCATGTAGTAGTCCACGCCCAGGTCGATCGCGCGCGATATGAAATCGTCCCGCCCCAGCGCCGTCAGCGCAATCGTCCCCGGCCTGCGCGAAAGGCCGATGTCGTCCAGCTGCTCGAGCACGGCAAACCCGTCCGCCTGCGGCATGATCATGTCGCAGATCAGCACGTCCGGCTCCAGATCGCGAAGCATGTCCATCGCCTGCACACCGTCGGCCGCTTTGCCGATCACCTCGATACCCTCCATCCTGGAGAGGTAGTCCGCAACCATCTCCCGCAGCGGAATGTTGTCCTCGGCGATCATCACGCGAATCGTCTCCATATTCTCGATCCTCCCCTGTCGGAATATATTCCAAATTGGATGCTTAAATCCAATAAATAAACTATAACATATTATGCATATTTTGTGAAGCAATCTTTGGTGTGTACGGCCCGATTTTTTCGCGGCACACGCCATATATACGCGGGATTTTCGGGTTTAGAAGCGATTCGCCGCAATTCGACAAATACACGCAAAATCTGCGCTTTTTCGCGCGCGAAAAAACAGGCCCCGCGCGCGGCGGAGCCTGCAAATGCATTATATGACAGGAACAATATACGGCTTGAGCAGTTCGATGATGCGGTCGGCGCGTTTGGGAGCGTATCGGGGGGACTGCGCCATCGTCACGAAGTCGTAGCCATGCTGACAAAATGTGCGGTAGTCGTCGTATCGCGCGAACGGGATGACGGGCTCTTTGCCGTTGACGGCCTCCATCAGCGCGGACACGTCGCTGCGCAGAAAGAGATTGCCCTGCGCATCGAGCAGCCGGGCGGGGACGTCCTCGCGGGACTTGGGGTTGCGGACATAGGCGAGGGAGCTGACCCAGCGAAACGCGGCGGCGAACAGCAGATAATTGGCCTCGTCGAGCTTCCTGCCCTCGCGGTAAGCGGCAATCGCGGCGCGTTTTGCGGGCGCGCGGGTGAGCACGGCCTTGAGCGCGAAATCCGGGCCGGGCGGGCCGAAGGCGAGGTCGCTGTGCGTATCGACGTGCACGACGTCAAACGGCGCGGCGAGCGTGCCGTCTGCGATGCGCGCGGCCCAGAAATCGAGCGCCTGATCGTGCGTCTCAAAGATTGCGCCGGGGACGGGATGCTCGCGCGAGAGGCCGCACTGCTCCTCGAGAAAGCGGATGACCTCCGCGTCGGGATAGGGCGCGGCGCAGCTGTCGTCGGGGCGCTCGCCGAGCCTGGCGAGCGGGCATGCGTCTGTGAGAAAGAAATCCATATCGAGATCGAGCACGCGCATGGTGGGCGCCTCCGTTTCGGGTGTGGTTGATTTTTGCGGAAAGGATGGAGGGTGCGGTTCGCGGGAGCTAAGCTGCGGCTTTGGCCGCGCGTTACGTTTCCCGGCGCGTTCCTTCGCGGCTTATTATAGCATCCCTTTTGCTACGGCACAAGGTTCATCTCCTCCTCCGTCAAATCATACCCGACAAACCCCTCCGGCACCTTGCCCACGATGATCGATTCGGCCACCAGCATATTCGCGCGCACCTGCGTCGTCTTCGCGCCCGTCGGGATCACAATCTGTATGCTCGCCGTCACCTGCAAATACACCTTATGCCGCGTCTGGTTGATGCCGCACGCCTCAAATTCCGTCGCAAAGTCCGTGCTGATCGACCCGACCGGCACAATGGACACCGGCACGCCCGGCCCGCTGCCCGCAAACAGCGTCAGCCCCATCGCCGCGCCCAGCGGCACCGTCACGCGCTCGCTCGTCATCTGCGAGAGCCGCCGCAGCGCCGCCTCGCCCGCCCGATCCGCGAGCCGGTTGAGCTTCACCGTGTTCGCCGACAGCAGCGCCACCTGTCCGTGCTCATCCATCCGCACGTCCATCAGCTCGTCATACCCGACCCCGTCCCCAAGCGCCTCCGCCAGCGCCCCGAGCAGCGCCTGCGACGCCAGCGCCGCGCTCTTCGCCTCCGCCAGCGAAAACACCAGCGGCTTGAAATTACGGTCGGCGAGCATGAACAGCGCCAGCGCGGCCAGCACCGACAGCGTCAGCCTGCGCACGAACCTGCGGCGGTGCATCCTGCGCGTATAGCGCTTGAGCGCCTGCTGCGTCATGGCGGGTCACCTCCGGGTTGTCGGTGGGGATGGGGGACGGATTGCGGGTCGGGGCTTGGGTGGGTTGGTTGGGAGGTTGGAGCGGAGCCACCTTCGGTGTCTCCTGTGAGGCTTATGTTTTAGCCCGGCGCAGCTTTTTGGGCGTTGGGGCCTTTGTGCCGGGCCCCATGCGCGGCTTGGGTGGGCGGGGGTTACGGGGGTTACGGGGTTGCGGGGGTTACGGGGATTGTGCGTGTTGGGGCGTTTGCGGTTTGAACCCGTCCCGCTCTTAGCTCGCAGCTTCGCTGCGACCATTTCGCGGGACTACGTGGTGCCCGGCTTTGTGCGCGCCGGGGCGTTGTGCGCTTGAACCCGCCGCTCTTAGTCCGTGCCTGAAGTCACGGACATTTCGCGGCTGCTGGTCTGTGTGTTGGGGCGGGGATTTTTGATGATGTGGGGAACGGGGGTACGTTGGGACGCTGTCCCAAACCCTGCAAGGGACGCTGTCCCTTGACCCTGCAAGGGACTTCGATCCGGGGAACCTTATAGTCGCGCCCTGCGGTCGCTCGTTAAGGTTCCCGACGCTCCGCCCGCCTTCATCCGCCACTGGCGGCGGCGGGCTCCTTCCGGGGAACCTTATAGTCG
>CALVTQ010000005.1 GCA_944362695.1 uncultured Clostridia bacterium | reverse complement strand
ACGTCATCGTTGACCATGATAACCGGAGCCAGGCCGCAAGCGCCCAGGCAGCGGGTAGCGTTCAGGGTGAACACGCCGTCGGGCGTGGTGCGGCCCGCGGGCACGCCCAGCACTTCCTCCAGCTTGTCGAGCACCTGCTGGCTGCCCTTGACGTAGCACGCCGTGCCCATGCACACGCTGATGATGTACTTGCCCTTGGGCTCGAGGTTAAACTGCGCATAGAACGTCGCCACGCCGTAGATATCGCTCACCGGGATATCCAGCTCCTTGGCGATGTAGTTCTGCACTTCCTCCGGCAGGTAGCCGAAGATGTCCTGCGCACGCTGCATGATCGGCATCAGCGCGCCCGGCTCGTTGCGAAGCTCGTCGATCACCGCCTGCAGCTCCACAAATTTCTCCTTGTCCAGTGCCATATAATCCGCAACCTCCTTGATATGCAAGTTGATGATTCGTTACTTGAAATTCAACCGGTTTATTATAACACACAGGGGTAATGTTAGCCCATACTAATTGACAAATTTCCACGAATTTTTCGTCATATCCCGCTTGTAATATCCGCTTTTTTCCATATAAATGTCAACCGCGTCAGCCCTGCATGTTAAATCTTCCGCCAATCGCGTCAAAAAGCGCTTTCGCGCTCTTTTCCGCCGCCTCAATTTGGAATTCCGGCTCCAGAATATTTTCCAGATAGTGCGCGTCCGACGAGCGCAGAATCCGATATGAAGATATATCCATATTCGGCGGCGCGGCGGTGGGCGAAACCTCCAGCGCGTCATAGTGCGGGCCCTGCGGCAGGAAGCCCAGCGCGTTGAGCACCCCGTTGCTGCCGCGGTTGATGTGCGCCGGTACGCACAGCCCGCCCGCCTCGCGGATCATCGCCGCGCACGTCTCAAAGCTCAGGTCGAGCGCGCTGATGAGCAGCTTGCCCTCGGTCGCAATCTCCTCGTCCTGGCTGTTCATCACCTGCTGCACGCCGAAGAATTCCGGCCTGTTGGGAATATCCGGCAGGTGTTTATAGATCTCCTCGCCGAAGGCCACGCACTCCTCCACGGTTTGGAAGTAGCACAGCATGTGCGCCTCCTCGCGCGTGGTCAGCTCCATGCCCGGCAAAAGCACCACGCCCATCGTGTCGGCGACCTCCTTGATGGCGGGCAGGTTGCGCGCGCAGTTGTGGTCGCATACGGCGATGGCGTCCAACTGCTTGATGAAGGCCATGCCCACGATGTTGTTAGGCGTCATCAGGCCGTCGCCGCAGGGCGAAAGGCAGCTGTGGATGTGCAGGTCGCAGTAGAGCTTCATCCCTTTTTCGCCGCCGGCACGCCGTTTTCGCCCAGCAGCATCACCAGCTCAAACGCCGTCTTGTCGCTGGAGTAGATGACGATGTCCTCCTCCTGCGCCTTGGCGATGATCGCCTTGTCCACGGGCAGGTTCTCCGGGATGATGACGCACGCGAAATCCAGCAGCGCCGCCACGGCGATCACGTTCATGTGCGCCTGCACGGTGATCCACGCCATGTCCGCCTGTCCGCGGCCCATCACATGGCTGAGCAGGTCGCATGTGTAGCCGCAGGCGATCTCGCGATCCTCGTGCTCGCCGGTCAGGCAGGCCGCGCCGGAAAGGCGCTCAAAATCCGATAGCTTCATGGGTATTTTCCTCCTCATCGCGCCGCGCGCGTTATTCGTCGTCCTTGTCGTCGTGGCTCAGCTCGTCGCTCATGTGCTCGAGCCGGTCGACCTCTTTGCTCGTGTTGAAGCGCGTGCTCGCGCCGAGCATCACCATCTCCGCCGCCAGCTCGCTGATGCGGTCCTTCAGCCGGAAGACGCAGTTGAGCTCCGTCGCCTTGCCGTGCACGATGTCCCACGCCAGCGCCCGGCACGACGGCGAGCCGCACGATCCGCAGTCCAGCCCGGGCAGGCTCGCTTCGAGCTGATTGATCCGCTCGGATTTTTCGATCCGCTCGCGCATGGTGCCCTCGAGCTGGCGGCAGTTGTTTGGCTCGATCTCCGCGTTCAGCCGCAGCGTCTCGCGCGCGTTTTCAAACACGCTCGTCTTGTTCACGGTCTTCATCTCCGTGCGGTTCATCACGCTGCGCAGGCGATTCTTCGCCACGAAGCTGTTTTCCACCGTCAGCGGCCCGCCGAGGCAGCCGTTCACGCACGCCAGTCCCTCGAAATACATCAAATCGCGGAAGCGTTCGTTCTCAATCTGCTCCAGCACCGCCATCACGTTGGCAATGCCGTCCACGCATAGCGAGCTGCGCACGCCCACGGCATCCGTCTCGCCGCCGGGTATGGCCCATTTGATGCCCACGGTGCTGGCCCGGTCGATCTCCGGCGCGTCAAATCCCTTCTTGATCGCCGCGCTCATCTGCTTGTAGATGTCCTTGATGGCGATCGCGCCGTCCACATACGATTTCTGCTGGCCGATGGGCGCCTTGATCGAGGTCATCTTCGCCGCGCACGGCGTGATGAAGAACGCGCCGATCTCCTCCATCGCCACGTTATGCTTGGCGGCGAATTCCTCCTTGGCGATCTTGGCCGCAGCCTCCATCGGCGATACGAAGTCGATGATGTTGTCGATCAGGCCGGGGAAGTTCACCTGAATCAGGCGCACGATGGCCGGGCAGGCCGAGGAGATCAGCGGTCTGGGCTTATCCTCGTTGCGCAGCGCCTGCGATATCGCGTAGGACACGATCTCCGCGCCGCGCGCCACCTCGAATACGTCGTCAAACCCGAGGCTCATCAGCGCCGCGATGATCGGCTCCGTCTTGTGCACCCCTTGGAACTGCGCGTAGAGCGTGGGCGCGGGCAGCGCGATCTTGTATTTGAAATTGTGGATGCTCTCCAGCGGGTCGGTCACGGCGTATTTG
>CALVTQ010000004.1 GCA_944362695.1 uncultured Clostridia bacterium | reverse complement strand
TCGTTGTCCACCATCATGGACGAGATTTTCAGCGTCTCGTGCAGCACGGATTTGCGCACGCCGAGCTGGCGGTTGACGACAGGCGGGTTGTAGAAGACGATGTGCTTTTCCCCCGTCGCCGCGCCGCTCTTGTCGATGACCTCGACCGGCCTGCCGATGAGGATCTGCGCCAGCTCGCCGGGGTTGGCGATGGTCGCCGAGCAGCATATGAACTGCGGGTCGGAGCCGTAGAATCTGCACAGCCTCAGCAGGCGGCGGATGACGTTAGACAGGTTCGAGCCGAACACGCCGCGATAGGCGTGGATTTCATCGATGACAATGTAGCGAAGGTTCTCGAACAGCTTGACCCACTTGGTGTGGTGCGGCAGGATGCCTGAATGAAGCATATCCGGGTTGGTCACCACGATGTGGCCCGCCTGACGCACCTGTCTGCGCGCGGCTGCGGGCGTGTCACCGTCGTATGTGTATGTCTTCACATCGATGCCCAGCGCCTCGATGAGCTCGTAAAGTTCGGAGACCTGATCGGCGGAGAGCGCCTTCGTCGGGAACAGATACAGCGCGCGGGCGTCCGGCTCGTGCATGATGGTGTTGAGCACGGGCAGGTTGTAGCACATCGTCTTGCCGGAGGCCGTCGGCGTCACGACGCAGATGTCCTTCTTCTGCGCCGCGAGGTCGAATGCCTGCCGCTGATGGCTGTACAGCTTGTAGATGCCGCGCGCCGCAAGCACGCCCGGTATGCGTGGGTCGAGCGTGTCCGGGAAGGGTTCGTACTGCGCGTCGTGGGCGGGAATGACCTCCCAGTGCGTCACATTCTGCATGAAATCGGGCTGGCCTTTGAGATAGCCCAGAAGCTGCTCAAGATTCACGGTTGCTTCCCTCCCCTTTGACGGACAAATATCGAATACGCGATACGGCGAGTGCGGATATGGCGAAGTAGACGCCCAGCAGAATCGGCTGTGTGACGTTGATGAGCATGATCATGCCGTAGCAAACGAGCGCGGCGAATAGCCCACAAAGCAGTGGGTCATGCGCGGCATGCCTGCCTGCGGTGACGGTAATGCACACATAAAATGCGACGAACGCGAGCGCCGTCAGCAGGCCGCCCGTGATCAGATATTGCAGCGGCTGGCAGTGCGTGTCGTTGAAATAGCCGCCAGCGAGTCCAGCCGGGTCGTCAAAGTATGGGTCCAGAATGAGCCGCGTCTTCTCGAGTCCGCGCCCCAGAAGCTTTTCGATGGGCGAATAATCGCCGTAGGCCTGCACAGCCCATTTGTAGACGTAGCCGCGCAGAGAGCCCCAGCTTTCGTTCATGCGCAGCACATTGGCTGCTCCGCCGAGGTTCGCCTCCGTGTCGACGAACGTGAAATAGCACATCGCGCCGAACAGGATCAGGAAGCAAAGCAGCAGGAGCAGCCCGACGGAAAGCATCATCCGACGGCGGCTCCACGGGGCCTTGCCGAGCGATTTGCGCATGCTGCTCAGGATGAGCACGATGCACGCGAGCACGCAGAATATCGCGGCGACAGGCGGCTTGCCTAAAAGAAGAATCGGGCCGGAAAATTCGAGCGCAAACCGGCTGAACGAGAGCATGTGCAGTGTCAGCGGCAGCACCGCAAAGCACACGGCCCAATGCACGAGCGCGCGCCGGATCGTGCCGTAATCGCCGCCGGAGCAGGCCATAAGCGCTGCGCAGACGAGGTGCGTGCCCAAAAAAGCGCTGTCCGTGCGCGCGCAGACGGCAGCCACAGCGCAAAGCAGCGCACAGACGCCGCCGAATATGCGGGCGAGCAGGCCTTTGCCGAAGACGAACTGTCCGCCGCAGATGCCGAGCATCAGGACGATGTATGTGCCGAAGAAATCGAAATGCCCGATGGTGGACATGTACATGATCTCCTGCCCTTGCTTGATGCGCTCATAGAAGCCGAGCGGGTCAAGCCCCATTGCATTGGCGATGCCCAGTGCGGCGCAGACGGCGGATGTCAGCAGGATGAGCACAGTCACCACGTGTCCGCGCAGCGCACCGGCGGCGATCATCGCAAACGCCGCGCCGCATGAGAGCAGGAACCACAGCCCGCCGTAGCGCCCCTTGCTGCCGGTAAGCGTCAGCTCGTCAAACCCGAGGCGCACGCAGGAGATCGTGCAGAAGACAAGGAACAGTGCCATGGCAACGCAGGGCGCCGCGATGCGCTTCCATCCCCTGCGCATGCGTCCGAGCGCGGGAAGAGAGACGATCAGCATGAGCGTGAACAAGGCGGGCATGCAGTGAATGACAAAGGAGACCTTGCAGCGGTTGATGTCAAAAAACGCGTCATGAAAAAGAAGCGGCAGAACGCACAGCATCGACGCGGCGGCCAGAAACGAGACGATTCTGGACAGGTCGAAGCAGCGATTCTTTATTTGTGAAACCACATGATGGTTCGGCATCGAAATCACCTGTTTGCATAGGGGTCAAGCGTCGGTACTTCTATCACTCTATTGTAAAGCATCCGTGCGCAACACGCAAGGAAAATTTGCGCTCATTCAGGCGGACAGACACAAAAAACGCACCGGAAGCGCGTCCGGTGCGTCGGAGATTGCATTACACGGGCTGTGGCTGCGCAGGCAGAAGCGCCTCGTGAAGGGGATTCACGGCGATGGCGTCGTCCTGCGCGCTCAGGCGGATGCCCAACGGCTGCCCTGCCCCGCGCTCAAGAATCAGGTCGCTGACCGGGTCCTCGACGAGCTCGGCGATCACGCGGCGAAGGTTGCGCGCGCCGCTCATGGCGTCGATGCCGCGTTCGGCGAGCAGCTGCGGCACGTCCTCGCCGTATTCGATGGTCACGCCGAGCTTCTGCGCGCGTTCGGCGATGCGGCGCAGCATCAATTCTGCGATGCGCACGCCGTCCTCTGCGGTCAGGCTGTGCATGATGATCATCTCGTCAATGCGTCCGAGGAATTCGGGGCGGAACGTCTGCCTGGCCTGCGCCATGATCGCGCGGCTGTGATCCGCCGCCGCGGCGCCCGTCGAGAAGCCGAGCCGCTTCTCCATATCGAAGGACACGCCGACGTTGGAGGTCATCACGACGATGGTGTTGCGGAAGTTGACCCTGCGCCCCACGCTGTCGGTGAGCTGGCCGTCGTCAAGAAGCTGCAGAAGCAGGCTGAAAATCTTGGGATGCGCCTTTTCGATCTCGTCAAAGAGCACGACGCTGTACGGGCGCTTGAGCACCGCGTCAGTGAGCTGCCCGCCCTCACCGTGGCCCACATAGCCCGGCGGCGAGCCGATCAGCCGCGATGCCGTCGCTTCCTCGGCGTATTCGGACATATCGATGCGCACCATCGCCTCTTCGCTGCCGAAGAGCGCCTCGCTCAGCGCCTTGCACAGCTCGGTCTTGCCCACGCCGGAGGGGCCCATCAGCAGGAACACGCCCGTCGGCCTCGTCGGGTCGCCCAGGCCTGCGCGCGAGCGGCGGAGCGCCTTCGCGATGGACGCAATCGCGTCGTCCTGTCCGATGACGCGCTCGGCGAGCTTCTTTTCCAGATTCAGGATGTCGGCGTTTTCGTCCGCGCCGATGCGGTCGACCGGGATGCCGGTCCATTGCGAGATGACGCGCGCCACGTCCTCGGCGCGCACGAAGTCGCTCGTCTCCTGCGTCACGGCGTCGGCGTTGGTCAGGCCGTCGTCCTGCACGGCGTCCGCCATGCGCCAATGATTCATGGTCACATAGGAGGCGGCTTCATCGATCAGGTCGATGGCTTTGTCGGGCATGAAGCGGTCGGTCACGTAGCGCGCGGAGAGCTCCACGGCTGTCTCCAGCGCATTGTCGGTGATCTTGACGCGGTGATATTCCTCGTAATACGGGCGCAGGCCCTTGAGGATGGTGAGGGCCTCGTCGTGGCTCGGCTCGCGCACGTCGATGCGCTGGAAGCGCCGGGCGAGCGCGGCGTCCTTCTCGATATATTTGTTGTATTCCTTGTACGTCGTCGCGCCGATGACGCGCAGCTCTCCGCGCGCCAGAGCGGGCTTGAGGATGTTGGCCGCGTCCAGCGAACCCTCGCTGCCGCCCGCACCGACGATGGTATGCAGCTCGTCGATGAACAGGATGATATTCCCCCGCTCGCGGATTTCATCGAGCAGCTTCTTGACGCGATCCTCAAATTCGCCCCTGTACTTCGTGCCGGCGACCAGCATCGCCATATCCAGGGCGTACAGCCGCATATTCTTGAGCGCGGGCGGCACGTCCCCGTCGTGGATGCGCAGGGCCACGCCCTCGGCCAGCGCCGATTTGCCGACGCCCGGTTCGCCGATGAGCAGCGGATTGTTCTTCGTCTTTTTGCCCAGTACGCGCAGAATGGAGTCGATCTCCGCCGCCCTGCCGATGACCGGCTCGGCCTTGCCCTCCTCCGCTTCCTTGGACAGGCAGCGGGCGTAGGTATCCAGCAGGGATTCCTCCTTTTTCTGCTGCTCCTGCTTCTGCGGCTGCGGCCTTGCGCCGAGTCCGGCAATGGCTTCGGGCGGGATCGGTTCCCCGCGCTCGAGCTTGCCCGCCGCATCGGGACGCTCGATTTCACCCGCGACGTTGACAAGCGCCGTGCGCATGCCCTCGATCGTCTTGCCCAGCTCCAGCAGCACGCGGCATGCGGTGCAGTCCGCCTCGTAAAGGAGCTCCTGCCAGATATGCGCGTTGCCCGCGAGCGTCTTTTTTGCAGGATCGGCGTACGTCAGCGCGCGAAGCAGCACGCGCTGCACATGGCGGGACAGCGACGAAATGCGAACGAAGCCCGGTTCCTCCCGCTTGTAGTGATCGGCGAGCGCGGCCTCGATGTCTGCCGCCGTGATGTCGCCCAATATGCACTGGGTGATCTCGTCTCTGCCCTTGGCCAGGCCCACGAGCAGATGGCCCGTGCCCAGGCAGGAGACGCCCATCGCGGACGCACACAGCTGCGCCTGAACGAGCGCGCCGGATGCGCCGCGCGTAAATCCTTTCGGAAATTCCAAAGCATTTCCCTCCTTGTGCCCCGCCTTACACCGAAGAAGGACGGCGCTTGGCCAGGGCGAGAATCATGCTGCGCAATGTGCCTGCGCACAGTGCGTCTTTCATATTCAGCGGCAGCGGCACGGCCTGCGGGCTGAGCGCCGCCAGCATCAGATTCGCCTCGTCGGGCGTGACAATCTTCTCGGTCTTCAGGTGCTCGACGATCCTTGCCGCGTCCGCCGCGCTGATGGAAACGCCGATACGCTGATACAGCGATTGCAGCAGCTCCTCGCGGCTGGTCGATGCCAGACGCATGATGCGGATATATCCGCCGCCGCCGCGCCGCGATTCGATCACATAGCCGTGATCAGGCGTGAAGCGCGTCGCCAGCACGTAGTTGATCTGCGACGGCGCGCATTGGAAGTGCTCCGCCAGCTCGTTTCGGCGCAGCTCGATCTCTCTATTCTCATCCTCCATGAGGGCTTTGATGAAATCCTCGATAGAGTCGCTGAGCAGCCTCATGAACGTCACCTCTCTCATTTGTCGTTGTTTAACTTTCTTTGACCTTCTTTATTATACGCGGCTTACGCGAAATTTGCAAGCCCTTTGCCTGCTGAAAATTTTGCCTTGCTGTGCGTATGGTTTATATAAAATGCCTTGCCATCCCCCGATTTGCACGGTATAATAAAATCGTATGGGCATGTGCATGGCCCGACCAACGATGAGCTATTGAGGTGTTTACGATATGATCGCTTTGTCCGCACAGAACATCGCCAAGTCCTTTGGCGTCAACGCCGTGCTCAAAGATGTGTCATTCACGATTCAGCAGGGCGACCGCATCGGCCTTGTCGGCGTCAACGGCTGCGGAAAATCTACGCTGATGCGCATCATTGCGGGGCTCGACACGCAGGACAGCGGCGAGCTTTCCATTGTGCGCGGCACGCGAATCGGCTATCTCGCCCAGCAGGACATGGTGACCAGCGGCGCGAGCGTCTGGGCGGAGCTTGAAAAGGTCTACGAGCCCGTTTTCGAGATGGAACGCCGTCTGCGCGCGCTGGAAAGCGAGATGGAGAATGCGCACGAGAAGCCGCAGGAGTTCGCGCGCCTTTCCGCTGAATACGACAGGCTGACCCAACGCTTCGAGGAATCCGACGGATACAGCTGGAAGAGCATGGTCTCCGGCGTGTTAAACGGCCTCGGGTTTGCGCCCAAGCAGTACGAGCAGGACGTCGATTCCCTCAGCGGCGGCGAAAAGACGCGCCTTTGCCTCGCCCGCCTGCTTTTGCAGAAGCCCGACCTGCTGCTTCTGGACGAGCCAACCAACCATCTGGATATGGAGACGCTCGGCTGGCTGGAAAATTACCTGTCGGCCTATCGCGGCAGCGTGCTGGTCATCTCGCATGACCGTTACTTTCTCGACCACGTATGCAACGGCATCGTCGAGATCCTGATGGGCCACAGCGAGCAGTATAACGGCAACTACACGCGCTATATCGCCCAGCGGCAGGAGCGCTTCGAGTCCCGCATCCGCGCCTACGAGCTTCAGCAGAAGGAGATCGAGCGCCAGCAGGCCATCATCGCGCGCTACCGCATGTACAACCGTGAGAAATCCATCCGCGCTGCGGAGAGCCGCGAGAAAGCGCTCGAGCGCATGGAAAAGCTCGAGAAGCCCGTGGATGAGCGCGCCATCCGCTTCAGCTTTGAGGCGAGGCGGCGCACCGGCGAAGACGTGCTTCAGGTCATGGGCGTGAGCAAGTCGTTCGGCGACAAGCATCTGTTCAGCGATTTCTCGCTGCACGTGCGCGCAGGCGACCGCATCGCCCTCATCGGCCCCAATGGTGTGGGCAAATCGACGCTCATCAAGCTGATTGTGGGCGATGAGCAGTCGGACACCGGCACCATCCGTTACGGCTCCAACATCGATATCGGCTACTACGACCAGCATCAGAGCTCGCTGCATCCCGAGAAGACGGTGCTCGACGAGGTCTGGGACCGCTTCCCCCGCATGGAACAATCCGACGTGCGCGGCGCGCTGGGCATGTTCCTGTTCACCGGCGACGACGTGTTCCAGCCGATCAAGACGCTCTCCGGCGGTGAGAAGGGCCGCGTGGCGCTGACGGCGCTGATGCTTCGCAAGGACAATCTGCTGCTGCTGGACGAGCCGACCAACCACCTTGACATGGATTCACGCGAGGTGCTCGAGGACGCGCTGTCCGATTTCGGCGGCACGATCATCACTGTCTCGCACGACCGCTACTTCATCAACCGCGTCGCCGACCGCATCATCGAGATGCGCTCCGACGGCGTGACGGAATACATGGGCAATTACGACGACTATCTGGAAAAGAAGAACCGCCCCGTCGAGCAGGAGGCCGTCGTCGGGAAAACCAAGACCGAGCTCGACAAGGAAAAGCGTCGCGAAAAGATGAACAAGCAGGCCCTGCGCCAAATGAAAGTGCGCGCGCAGGAAGCCGAAAAGGCCGTCGGCCTCAAGGAGGAGGAAATCGCCAATCTCGAGGCGATGATGGCTGACCCGGATCTCTACGCCGACACGGAAAAGGCGGCCAAGATGCAGAAGGATTACCGCCAGGCGCAGGACGACCTCGCCAAGCTCTACGAGGAGTGGGAGGCGGCGGAGGCTGCGCTCGAAGACGAAGGTTAAAATCCCTTTGAAATACACGACGAAAGAAGGAGATACCATGCTGTTCATCGGCATCTGCGGCGCGAGCGGCAGCGGCAAATCGACGCTGGCCAATGAGCTTGCCACGATGGTCAACCGCAGCATCCTCATCATCAATCAGGATGCGTACTATTACGACCACCCCGACATGAGCTTTGAGGATCGATGCCTGCTCAACTACGACGAGCCGTCGATCTTCGATCACGACCTGCTGCTGGAGGATGTGAGCAAGCTCCTCGACGGGCAGCGCGTGCCGCGAAAGAAATACGATTACACGGCCCATCGCCGCGCCGACGTGCCGGGCGAATACCTTGAGCCGCACGATGTCATCATCGTAGAGGGCATCCATGCGTTCTACGACGAGCGCCTGCGCGAGCTGATGGATCTCAAGCTCTTTGTGCACGTCGATCAGGACATCTGCCTGCTGCGGCGCATCCAGCGCGACATCAACGAGCGCGGCCGCGCGATTGACAACATCTCCATGCAATATATGACGACGGTCAGACCCATGTTCGAGCAGTACATCCGCAATTATGAGAAGTACGCCGACGTGATCGTGGTCGGCGGCGGCAAAAACGCCAAGATCACCGAGGTGCTGGCCGGGTATATCAACAACGACCTGCATCTGTATCGCGGCGGGAAAAATACAGGGAGGTTCGTATGAAAAAAGGCTTTACCAGAGAAGAAAAATCTTGGATGCTCTATGACTGGGCGAACTCGTCGTATTCGGCCATCGTCTCGGCGATCGTCCTGCCGATCTACTTCGGCTCGATGGCGGCGCTCGGCGGCGTGAGTGACGTCGATTCCACGGCGTACTGGGGCTACGCGACTTCCGGCGCGATGTTCATCTGCGCGATTCTCGCCCCCATCCTCGGCGCGCTGGGCGACTTCCACGGGATGAAGAAAAAGCCCTTTACCCTCTTCCTCATCCCCGGCGTACTCTTCACGTTCTGCCTCGCGCTGTCTGAAAACTGGATGCTCATCCTGCTGTTCTACATCCTGAGCACGCTGGGCTTCTACGGCGCAAACGTCTACTACGACAGCTTTTTGACCGACGTGACCACGCCCGAGCGCATGGACCGCGTCTCCACCATGGGTTATGGCCTTGGCTACATCGGCGGCTCGACGATCCCGCTGATTGTGTCGCTGCTGCTGATTCAGTTCGGCGACAAGATCGGCATCCCGACTGTGCCGGCGACGAAGATTTCCTTCGTCATCACGGCGGTGTGGTGGCTGGTCTTCTCCGTGCCGATGCTGCGCAATGTCAATCAGAAGCACGGCATCAAGGCGCAGAAGAACATCGCCGGTCAGGCCGTGAATAACCTTGCGGTGACGTTCGGCAAGATCGTCAGGAACCGCAACGTCTTCCTGTTCCTCATCGCCTATTTCTTCTTCATCGACGGCGTCGGCACGATCATTCACATGGCGACGATCTTCGGCTCTTCCTGTGGCCTTGGCTCGATGGAGATGATGGTCGTGCTGCTGGTTCTGCAGATCGTGGCCTTCCCGATGACCATCCTCTACGGCAGGCTGGCGGGCCGCTTCGGCGCGCGCCGCATGATCCTGTTCTGCATCGCGACATACATCGTCGTGTGCATCGTGGGCTACGGCCTTGAGACGATGACGGACTTCCTCGTCCTCGCCGTATTGGTCGGCACAGCGCAGGGCGGCATCCAGGCGCTCTCCCGCTCGTTCTACGGCAAGATCATCCCGCCGGAGAACGCGACCGAGTATTTCGGCTTCTTCGATGTGTTCGGCAAGTTCTCCTCGATCCTTGGCCCGGCGCTGTTCGGCATCGTGGCGCAGATCACCGGCGTGACGAATTACGGCGTGCTGGCGGTCATGTCGCTGTTCATCATCGGCGGTGGCATCATGCTGCTGTTCGTGCCCAAGAATATAGAGCAGATCACCTCGCACGACTGATTCCTTACAACACAAAAGCGTGTCGGTTTCGGCGCGCTTTTTCTATGCAATCATTGGAAAAACGGCGCTGCATGCCCTTTGCGGATCGTGCAGCGCCGTGCCTGTTTCTTTTGATTAGTCGTCGTAGCCGTTGGGATTCTGCGTCTGCCAGCGCCAGCTGTCGCGGCACATATCCTCCAGCGTCTTGGTCGCCGTCCAGCCAAGCAGCTCCTTGGCCTTCTTGGGATCGGCCCAGCACTCGGCGATGTCGCCCGGGCGGCGCGCCTCGATCTTGTAGGGAACCTTCACGCCGTTGGCCGCCTCAAACGCCTTGACGATGTCAAGCACGCTGTAGCCGTGGCCCGTGCCGAGGTTGATGATCTCCACGCCGGTGTGGTTCATCGCGAAGTCCGCCGCGGCGACGTGGCCCTTGGCGAGGTCGACGACGTGGATGTAATCGCGCACGCCCGTGCCGTCCGGCGTGGGATAATCGTCGCCGAAGACGTGCAGATACGGCAGCTTGCCCGCCGCGACCTGCGCGATATACGGCATCAGGTTGTTCGGGATGCCGTTGGGCATCTCGCCGATGCGGCCGCTCTCGTGCGCGCCGATCGGGTTGAAGTAGCGCAGCAGCACGACGGACCAATCCGGGTTGGCCTTGGCGATGTCGGTGAGGATGCGCTCGTTCATGTACTTCGTCCAGCCGTACGGGTTGGTGCAGCTAGTGGGCATGGTTTCGTCAAGAGGCATATGATCCGGGATGCCGTACACCGTGGCGGAGGAGCTGAAGATAAAGCGCTTTACGCCGTGACGCTTCATCGCCTCGCAGACGGTCAGCGTGCAGTCGAGGTTGTTGCGGTAGTACTCCAGCGGCTTGGCGACGGACTCGCCCACGGCCTTGTACGCTGCAAAATGAATCACGGCGTCGATCTGATTCTCCTGGAAGATGCGGTCTAGCGCGGCGCCGTCACAGGCGTCGGCGTTGTAGAACTTCACGGACTTGCCGGTCAGCTCGGCAACGCGGTCGAGCGATTTTTCGCTGCTGTTGTACAGGTTGTCCACCACGACGACCTGATGGCCCGCATTGAGCAGCTCCACACAGGTATGCGAGCCGATAAAGCCCGCGCCGCCGGTCGTAAGGATATTCATGGGATCATACACCTCTTTCTGAATTTTGAGGATATTATTGAGTATTCCCGTTTGTTCAGTATATCACAGTTAATGTCCGCTGGCAATCAAAACGCATAATCTTAATCGTTTTTTACCTAATTTGTGTGATTATTCATCTTCGCTGATGAGCACTGCGCGGCAGGGTGCGCCGTTTTCGCCCGCGATGCGCAGAGGAAGCGCACTGAGCGTGTAGCGCTCGCCCTTTGCGTTTTCAAGATCGAGTCCCTCGAGAATGGCGATGCCCGCGTTCATCAGCGTGCGATGCACGTCGCCGTCGCCAGCCTCCATGTTTTCCACCGTCGCCGTATCGATGCCGATGAGCCTGATGCCCGTCTTGGCCAGATACTGCGCTGCGCCGATGCTCAGCACGGACGGGTTGAAGCGGCCCTGCTTGAGATAGTCTCCGTCGGGATCGGTGCGCAGCAGGATGCGCTCGCCCGGCTCGATTTTAAGCTCCGCGAGCATCTTCTCGGTAATCACCGGCACGGGCAGCGTCACCACGCGGCAGGGACCGTAGAAACTGTCCAGCGGGATGCTCTCAAGTGGCGCGCCGCCCCAAATCATGTGCTTGGGCGCGTCCACGTGCGTGCCGCAATGGCTGCCGATCGTCAGCTCGCTGACCTCGCACATGTCGCCGCGCTCAAAGCTCAGCGCGATCCTGCTGTGAAAATGCGGGTCGCCCGGATACACGCGCATGTCGGCGCTGATCGTCTGAGAAATGTCGATGATCTTCATAATGTACCTCCCGTGCCTTTTGCCGGGCCGCTTCCTCGCCCGGCGGTGTGTATGCGATCAGGGGCTGACGCTGCCGTCGAGCCACTTGATCCTGTCCGACCTGATCTTGATGATGTATTCCTCGAACGTCACGCCCAGATCGGTGATCTCCTGCGCCGCTTCTTTTCCGACATAGCGGATATGCCACGGCTCGTAGATGTAGCCGGTGATGTCCGTCTTGCCCTTGGGATAGCGGATGATGAAGCCGTATTCATGGCAATGCGCGGCGAGCCAGATGCCCTCCGGTGAGTCGCCGAATTCTTCCTCGAGGCCGATGTGCTTTGTGCTCTCGCCCTCCACGTCCATCGCCAGGCCCGTCTGATGCTCGGAATAGCCCGGCTTGGCGCTGATTTTGTTGGCCGCTTCCTCGCTCATGTATTCGAGCTTGCGGTTGAAGATGGCCTTTTGCGTGGCATAGCTGCGGAAACCGCTCGTCGCGTAGAGGGTCATGCCGTCCTCGGCCGCGCCCGCAAAGAGTTCCTCGAGCGCCTTGGCTGCCTCGGGCCGCATGTAGATGTTGTCGGCCACGCTCTCCCTCGTTGGGGCGACGTTCGGCTTGACGAGTTCCACGGGGATGGCCGGCGCGCGGTTGTATTTGTTGACGAGAATCAGGGTGTCTGCGGGGTTTTGATGCGGCACGATGAATGCCCAGGATTCGAACATCATGCTCACGCCCAGAGCCATCGCGGCCAGTGCACGAATTGACAGCATATCAGCGATCCTTTCTGTACGGTCTGCCGGTTTCCGGCAAGGTTACTGTAACCACGAGACTGCGCCCTGTCCGAGCTTCGCGCTCAGACGGCCAAAGAGTTCATCGTCCGCCATTGCCGTGACGACGATGCCGGTATCCGTGTATTCCTCGCCCGTCACCTTCGCGTCCTTATGCAGCATGGCGATCAGCGCGCCCTGCGCATACGGGATTTCGGCACGGAGCGGCTTTTGTACGCCGGAAAGCTTGACGCGGATGGCGTCGAGCAGTTCGTCCAGCCCATCGCCCGTCTTCGCGCTGATGGGGAGCGCGCCCGGCCACTGCGGCAGGCTGTCCATCAGATCGACCTTGTTGATCACGTCGATGACGGGTTTGTCCGCCGCGCCCAGCGAGGCGAGCACCTCGAGCACGACGTCGTGTTGATGCAGCATCTCGTCCGACGAGCCGTCCGAGACGATCAAAAGCAGGTCAGCCAGCAGCGTTTCCTCCAATGTGGATCGGAACGCGTCGACCAGTGCGTGCGGAAGCTTGCTGATGAAGCCGACCGTGTCGACCAGCAGGAACTCGCCGCCGCCCGGGAATTTGACCGTGCGCACGACGGGATCGAGCGTGGCAAAAAGCTTATCCTCCGCGAGCACGCCCGCGTCGCTCAGCTTGTTGAGCAGCGTCGATTTGCCGGCATTGGTGTATCCGACGAGCGCTACGACCGGCACCTTGTTCTTTTCGCGCCGTGCCCTGCGCAGGCTGCGCTGATTGCCCAGCTCGTCGATCTCCTTGCGCAGATCGCCCATGCGCTTGCGGATGCGCCGTCTGTCCATCTCCAGCCGCGTCTCGCCCGGGCCTCTTGTGCCGATGCCGCCGCCCAGACGGGACATCGAAACGCCGTGGCCCATGAGCCTGGGCAGCTGGTAGCTCATCTGTGCGAGCTCGACCTGCAAGCGGCCCTCGCGCGACTGCGCACGCTGCGCGAATATATCGAGGATCAGGCCCGTTCTGTCGAGCACCTTTGCGCCACGAAGCACGTCCTCCAGATTGCGGATCTGCACGCCGGAAAGCTCGTCGTCGAAGATTACGATATCTGCGTCCCTGGCCTGCACGTCGAGGGAAAGCTCCTCCGCCTTTCCGCTGCCGATGTAGGTCGCGGTGTCCGGGCGGGTCTTCTTTTGCAGCATATAACCCACGACGTCCGCGCCCGCCGTCTCGGCCAGACGTGCCAGTTCGTCGAGCGATTTCTGGCTGTCCAGTCCCACGAGATACGCGCGCTCGCGAACATCGTCGTTGCTCTCGCTTACGCCGATGAGCACCTCGCCGTCCGCACGGTCGATGGCGTCCATCCATGCGCGCTGCGGCAGCATTTTGACGGGAATGATGTCGGTCAAAAGTACTTTATTGATGCCGTTTATGCATTCGCCGAGGAATGCGGCCTGTATGCCGGTTGCATGCCCGTTCGCCGCGCCGACGGCGGCCATGGCGTCAAAGCGCATGGAGCGCAGCGAGCTGAGGTCCACGTCCGAGAGCTGCGGGTTGCCGCCGGGATGCGTGTGGATGCAGCGTATCATGCTCAGGCGCTTGTTGTTGCGGCGCAGATGCATGTCCTTGAGCTCGACGCTGCGCTGCCCGCCGATGGTGATATCCAGTATCGCGCCGCTGCGGGATATGTAGACGCTGATCTCGCGGTTGATGGCGCATGTGAACGCCGCCAGCACGTCAAGAAGCTCCGGCGGGGCGAACACCTCCGGCGAGAGATCCAGATCGTACAGCGTCTCCATCTGCGCCAGCAGCGAATCGCGTATGCCCTCTTTGTTTCCGTATATCATGGTTGACTCCTTATCACGATGCGCTCGAGCGCGGCGACGGCGGACTCGATTTCCTCGGGCGTGTTGTCCGCGCCCAGCGTCAGGCGCAGATCGGCCTGACCGTCCCTGCTTGCGCCCATCGCCAGCAGCACGTGCGAGCGTTCCAAAGCGCCGGAAGCACAGGCGCTGCCGGCAGACGCGGCGATACCCATCATGTCAAGCCGCATGAGCAGCATGCTGGAGGATATGCTGTCTATGGTTATATGAAGATGGCCGGGCAGACGTTCGGCGTCCGCGGCGTTTATGCGCGCGCCCGGTATGCGGCGCAGAATTTCGCCTTGCAGGCTGTCGCGCAGGGCGGCGGTCTTCAAGGCATTTTCTTTCATATGAATAACGCTGATTTCAAGCGCCTTGGCCATGCCTACGATTCCGGCGGTGTTCTCCGTGCCGGGGCGCATGCCCATCTCCTGCGCGCCGCCGTGCATAAAACGGCCAATGCGCGTGCCTTGCCTGATGTACAGCGCGCCGACGCCCTTCGGCCCGCCGAATTTGTGCGCTGACATGGACAGCAGATCGACGCCGAGTGCGTCCACATTCACGGGAATATGCCCCACGGCCTGCACGGCATCGGTATGCATGAGCGCGCCCATCGCGTGCGCTGTCCCGGCGATTTTTTGTATAGGTTCAATCGTGCCGACCTCATTGTTGGCCATCATGACCGACACGAGCGCGGGCTTGGCCCCGTCTTTTTCAATTTGCATGAGCATATCGCAATCGACCACGGCATTGTGATCGACGGGCAGCTTCGTGACATGCATGCCCTGTTCCTCGAGCGCTGTACACATCTCGAGAATCGCATGGTGTTCGATGGCGGATGTCACGATGTGCGGCCTGCCCGGGTGCGCCGAAACCGCGCCGCTCAGCGCCCAGTTGTCGGCCTCCGTGCCGCCGGAAGTGAAGAAAATCTCGCCCGGCTTCGCGCCGATGCAGCTGGCAACAACAACGCGCGCTTCGTCGATGGCGCGCCTTGTCTGCCTTGCCGCGCCGTATGCGCCGCTGGCGTTGGCGTGGTTGCCTGTCAAAAAGGGGAGCATGGCGTCGAGTGCTTCGGGATACAGGCGCGTCGTCGCCGCGTGATCCAGATCGATCAAAAAGATTCGCTCCCTTCTGACAAATTCCCTCCATATATCAGTTTAACTTCTGCTTATGGCGCTGTCAACCTAAATTTCCTTCCCTCCAAGTTTTGTGTGATTATATGCAATTAAAAAAGGGGTTCCTTCTGCATTTTTGACGAGAAGGAGCCCCCATTTGTGCAGGATTTCCGTTAATTTTCCTTTATGCTATATCAGTACGGCCAACAGCAGTCGCCTCGTCGCGGCGGGCATATGGGCGGCGGATACAGCGGCAGATCGGGACACGGCGGCGGGCATGGCGGCCTGCGGCCCATCATTTCGTGGCGGCTGAGGATCGTTTGCACGCAGATATTCAGGCACACGCTGAACGTGCAGGCGCCACATGCGCACGCGCGGATGATGCAGACCTGACCGCCACGCCGGACGTTCAGCCCGCAAAGCCCGATCGGGCCGGGCTTGTTTACGCTGATCTCGATGCGCGCCTGTCCCTGCGCCCGGCAGCCGCGGCTGTCCGTGACCCACACGCAGAATGTGACCGTAAGCCTGCTTTGTACGGGCGGGCAGCACGGCGGCTCGGGCATGCAGACCGGCTCGATGCACACGATATCCAGCGCGCGCAGCGTCAGCGGCGGACACAGGCAATCCGGCAGCCCCCACACGCGCAGTTCGCCCTCGTAGCAGACATCCTCGCGGAAGCTGTCGACGATCTTCTCCACGATGTATCCGCAGTCGGGATACGGGTCGGGCTTGGGCGGCCTTCGCTTTGCAGGCGGACGGCAGCGGCATGCGTCGCCGTAGCGGGAAGCGGTATCCATCAATATTCCTCCTTTCCTTTGGCTTTAATACCATCGTATGCCGCGGGAAAGGTTTGCGTTTCGGCGCAAATAAAACAGACCACCGGTCTGCCTGGTAAAAACCGACCGATGGTCTGTTTTGCTTATTGCCGGATGTCGGTCTGTATCCGCTCGATCAGCGTGTCGATGAGCGCGTCCTTGCTCTCATATTCGCTCCAATCGAACCAGACTGTGCGCGGGTCGTGACGGAACCACGTCCATTGCCGCTTGGCGTAGCGGCGCGAGCCCTGCTTGATCAGGTCGACCGCCCGCTCCATTGTAATCTCGCCGCGAAGCGCGCTGACGATCTCCTTGTAGCCGATGGCCTGCATCGCGCCGCCCTCCTTCTTGGGCTCAATGCCGCGATCAAGAAGCCCCTTTACCTCATCGACAAGACCCATTCGCATCATCTCATCGACGCGCGCGTTAATTCTGGCATACATCTGCTCGCGCGGCAGCGACAGCCCATAGACCAGCACGCGATACGGCCCGGATTCGTAGGGATCGGCGACCGTCTGCTCGCTCTTGGTCTTGCCGCTGCTCTCGTAGATTTCAAGCGCGCGGATGACGCGGCGGATGTCGTTGGGATGCAGCTTGGCCGCCGTCTGCGGATCGACCTCGGCGAGGCGGTCATGCAGCCTCTGCGGCCCGCCCGGCTCACCGGCGATGCGGTGCAGTTCCTCGCGCAGTTCAGGGTCAGCGCCCTTCTCTCCGAGTTTCATCTCCGTGCTCACGGCCTGCAGATACAGTCCCGTGCCGCCCACGAGCATGGGCATCTTCCCTCGCGCGCGGATATCCTCTATGCACGCGATGGCCATCTCGCGGTAGCGCGACACGGTGAAAAGCTCGTCGGGCTCGGCGATGTCGATCATGTGGTGCGGCACGCTCGCCAGCTCGTCTGCGGTCGGTTTGGCCGTGCCGATGTCCATGCCGCGATAGATCTGCATCGAGTCCATCGACACGATTTCGGCGTCCATCGCCTGCGATATGCGGATCGCGGTTTCGGTCTTTCCCACGCCCGTCGGCCCGACGAGCGCGAGCACAACAGGCTTCATGCGCAGCCCTCCGTTTGATCAGTTGTTGATGCGCCGGAAGCGCTTTTCCAGCTCGGTTCGCGTCAGCGTGACGACGAGCGGCCTGCCGTGCGGGCACGTCGGCGGCGCGCCGGTGGCGAGCATGCAGATGAGCAGCGGCTCGATTTCCTCCATCGTCAGCTTGTCGCCGCCCTTGATGGCCTTCTTGCACGCCATCTGCAAAATTGCGTCCCTGCGCTTTTTCTGCGTGGAGAGCACGCGCAGCTCGCCGAGGTGATCGACCATCTCCTCGAACGCGGCGCGCGTCTGCGGCACGCCCAGCACATTCGGCACGGCGCGAATCTGATATGCATCGTCGCCGAAGGGCTCAATGTCAAAGCCGGCGGCGCTGATTTCGTCCGCGTACGTCTCGATCTTCTCGCGCTCCTGCGGTGTGACGTGCACGACCTGCGCGACCATGAGCATCTGCGAGCCTGCGCCCGCGTCGATCTCGCGCATCAGCTTTTCGTAGAGGATGCGCTCGTGCGCGGCATGCTGGTCGATGAAAACGAGCTGCTTATCGTTCTGAAGAATGATGTATGTGTCAAACGCCACGCCGACCATCCTGTATCCGCTCAGCGCGCCGCCGATGGACGACCCTTTTTCCTCGGGCAGAATGGTCTGCTGCTGAGGCTCGGCGGGCTTTTCTTCCTTTATGACGGCCTTTTCGGGAACAGGCGTCTCAACCGGCGAGGTGTCAGGCGCAGTCTTTTGAACGGCAGGCTCTTCGCGCTTTTCCTCCTTGCCGGGATCAATTTTGCCGAATTCGATGGGCGTGCGCTCCTTGCCGGGTATCGCGGATTCGCGGAGCACCGCGCCGCCGAAGTATTCCGTGACAAACGACGTGAACTGCGCGTGCTGCTGCGGCGTCGGGCGGCTGATGGGCGCGCTCTCGGTCTTGGACGGCTCGGCGGCGGGCTTTACATCGGTCTTGACCTGCACGAACTGCACGCGCGGCCCGGAAGCTTTGGGCGACGGCTGCTCGTCAGGCGTCGCGTTTTCCCTGCGTGCCTGCTCGCGTCCCTCCTCGGTGTCCGTGTCGATCACGCGCACAATGCCCGCAGGCACTGCGCGTCCCTCGTCCCTGACCAGCGTCACACTCGGCGCACCGCTCAGCGGCGACGGCGCGAAGCTGTCGGCCACGGCCCCTTTGACGCTCTGATACAGGAGATTTTCGTCGCTGAAGCGCACCTCAAGCTTGTTGGGATGCACATTCACGTCGACCATGCCAACCGGCAGATCGATATTCAGCACGCAGATCGGATAATGCCCGACTGTCACGCGCTCGCGGCATCCGTCCTCCAGCGCCTGCGTGAGCACATTGCTGCGGATCGTGCGCCCGTTGACGATAAACGTCTGCCTCCCACGGTTCGCCCTCGCACATGCGCCGACGCCCACGAGGCCGCGCACGGACACAGAGCCCTCGGACTTGACCGGCGTCATGCCGTTCGCCGTCTCGCGTCCGTACAGGCTGAACACTGCGCTGCGCAGATCGCCGTTGCCGGTGCTCGAATAAATCTGCTTGCCGTTGCTCATCAGGCGGAAGGACACGTCCGGGTGCGCCAGAATCATCCGGGAAATCACGTCGGCCACCTTGCTCGCCTCGGTCACGGGCTTTTTAAGGAACTTGAGGCGCACGGGCGTGTTGTAAAACAGCTCGCGCGCGACAATGGTCGTTCCCTGCGGGCTGGCGGCTTCGGCGATGCTCTTGATGATGCCGCCCTCGCATATGGCGCGCGTGCCGGCATCGGCGTCAGCGTGCCGCGTGGTCAGCGTCAGTTTGGAGACCGCCGCGATGGAGGCCAATGCCTCGCCGCGGAAGCCCAGCGTGTGCAGATCGAAAAGATCCTCGGATTTGCGGATTTTGCTCGTGGCGTGGCGCTCAAAGGCGAGCCGCACGTCGCGCGCGGGGATGCCGCGGCCGTTGTCGGTCACGCGCAGATAGGAGATGCCGCCGTCGCGAATCTCCACCGTCACGCACGTCGCACCCGCGTCGAGGCTGTTTTCCACGAGCTCCTTGACAGCGGAAGCGGGATTTTCCACGACCTCGCCCGCCGCAATCTTGCCGATGATTTCGCTGCTCAGCTTGAGTATGGGCCTGTCCTCCATGCCGCTTCCCTCCTTTTGTTTTCCATATTTTAGGCGCGCCTCGCCTTTTCCTTGAGCGTAAAAAGCGTGTTCAGCGCGTCGATGGGCGTCATCGCCAGCACGTCGAGCTGACGAATTTCCTCGACGAGATCCATCGCCGGAGTCTCAAACAGGTTGACCTGCTTGGGCGCCTTGTCCGCGTCCTCACCGAGGATGTTCGCGCCAATGCTCTCTTTGTTTAAGTCGTTGGTTTCAAGCCGCGCCAGAATTTCGTGCGCGCGCATGATGACCGGACGTGGGATGCCCGCCAGATGCGCGACGTGGATGCCGAAGCTCTTGTCGGCCCCGCCGCGCTCAATCTTGCGCAGGAAGATGACGTCTTCGCCGTGCTCCTTGACGCTGATGCGGTAGTTGACCACGCCCTCCAATCGGCCTTCCAGCTCGGAAAGCTCGTGATAATGCGTAGCAAAGAGCGTCTTCGCGCCGCATTTGCTCTTGTCAACCAGATATTCCACGACCGACCACGCGATGGACAGGCCGTCGAACGTGCTCGTGCCGCGTCCGATTTCGTCCAGCACGATCAGCGACTTGGGCGTCGCGCTGCGCAGGATATGCGCCATCTCGTTCATCTCGACCATGAACGTCGACTGGCCGCTCGCCAGATCGTCGGATGCGCCCACGCGTGTGAAGATGCGGTCGACGATGCCGATTTTTGCGCTGTCCGCCGGGACGAAGCTGCCCATGTGCGCCATGAGCGTGATGATCGCGACCTGCCGCATGTATGTGCTCTTGCCGGCCATGTTGGGGCCAGTGATGATGAGCATGCGGTTTTCGTCGCCGTCCATGAGCGTGCTGTTGGGCACAAACTGCTCGTCCCCGCGCAGGCCGTCCTCCACGACTGGGTGACGGCCGTTTTCGATGTCCAGCACACCGTCCTCGGTGATCTCCGGGCGCACATAGTGATGCTGCACGGCGGCAATCGCCAGCGACATCAGCGCGTCGAGCGTCTTGAGGCCGATGGCGGTCTGCTGTATGCGCGGAATCTGCTGCGAGAGATAGTCGCGGATCTCGATGAACAGGCCCTGCTCAAGGCGCACGCTCTTTTCATTCGCGCCCAGCACGGTCTCCTGAATCTCGTGCAGCTCCGGTGTCATGTATCGCTCACAGTTGGCGAGCGTCTGCTTGCGGGTGTAGCGGTACGGCACCTGATCGTAATTGGACTTGGTGACCTCGATGTAGTAGCCGAACACGCGGTTGTAGAGAATCTTGAGGTTCTTGATGCCGGTCAGCTCGCGCTCCTTCGCCTCCAGATCGGCGATCCACTGGCGTCCGTCGCGCGAGGCCGAGCGCAGCTTGTCCAGCTCCTCGTTGTAGCCGTCGCGGATGAAATGGCCGTCGCTCATCAGCGCGGGCGCATCGGGGTTGATGGCGCGCGTGAGCAGATCGACCACATCGTCAAGCGGCGCGAGCTGCTCGAGCAAATCGGCAAGCATGCCCCGCGGCGATAAGCTCGCCACGGCGTTGCGGATGGCCGGCACGTGCGAGAGCGATTCGCACAGCGCGAGACAGTCCTTCGCGTTGATGCTCTTGTAGGATATGCGGCTGAGCAGGCGCTCGACGTCGTAGACCTTGGTCAGTTCCTCGCGCAGGATGTCGACGACCATGTCCGCATCTTTGAGCGCGGCCACAGCGTCAAGCCGCTTGTCGATCTCCGATTTGACGGCCAGCGGCTGCTCGATGAAGCTGCGCAGCATGCGCCCACCCATCGCCGTGCACGTGTAGTCGAGTATGCCCAGCAGCGAGCCATGCTTCTGCCTCGAGCGCATCGTCTCGGTGAGCTCAAGGTTGCGGCGCGCTGTGTGGTCAAGCAGCATGTATTGCTGATCGTAGTAGCGCTTGATCGAGGTCATATGCTCGAGCGCGTTTTTCTGCGTCTCCTGAAGGTACTTCATCAGCGCGCCCGCCGCGCGTACGCCTAGCTTCAGCCCGTCGATGCCCAGCGCCTCGAGAGACTGCACCTGATAGTGGCTCAGCAGCGCCGTCTTCGCCTTGCCGTATTGGAAATGCACGGCGTCCTCGATACCCACAGGCAGCGTTGTCGCGCCGTCGGGGAGCTGCGCGTTGGCGATGATCTCCTTGGGCGATATGCGCGCCAGCTCGTCGGCCAGACGCACAGCCGCGTTTTCGATCTCATAGACGAAGAACTCGCCCGTGGACACGTCGGCAAACGCGATGCCCGCGCGCTTTCCCTCGAGGCATACGGAGAGCAGATAGCTGTTTTTGCGCTCCTCGAGCATGCTCTGCTCAATCACCGTGCCGGGCGTCACCACGCGGATGACATCGCGCTTGACGAGGCCCTTGGCCAGCGCCGGGTCCTCCATCTGTTCGCATATGGCGACCTTGTAGCCCTTCTCGATCAGGCGGTTGATGTATGTCTCGGCGCTGTGGAACGGCACGCCGCACATGGGCGCACGCTCCTCCATGCCGCAGTTTTTCCCCGTCAGCGTCAGTTCCAACTCCCGCGCGACCAGTTTGGCGTCCTCAAAGAACATCTCATAAAAGTCGCCGAGGCGGAAAAAGAGAATCATGCCCGGATACTTTTCCTTTGTTTCCAGGTATTGCTGCATCATCGGGGTCAGTTTCGCCATGGTGAGGCCTCCGTACGTCTTGCGTTTCCTGCTTGTCTTTGTTTAGTGGCAGCCGGAGCAGCCGGAGCAGTTGCCCGAGCAGCTGCCCTCCTGCGCGGTCTCGCCGGTGATGATGAACTCGAGGACCTTGTTGACCTGGTTCATCAGCTCGCTAAAGCGCTGGCGGGACGTGGTCATCGCGTCCACGACCGGCATGGAATTGAGCGCCTGCTGCAGGTCGTCCATCTCACTGCCGTACTGAGCAATCAGGTCGGGATCGGGGGTTTCGCTGCTCATCAGCTCGGTGATCTGCTCCTTCTTCTCGAGATAGGCGCTCATCGCCTGCGCGACGGCGGGGTCGCTCATCGCTTCCTTCTCGGTGATCTGCATCGTCTTGAACTCCTCGGACTCGACAATCGCCTCGCCCAGCGCGCGGGCGCAATCGGTAACCTTGCTCATGGGATTTTCCTCCTTATTTATGTGGGTCGTTATGATGTTTCGTTTATGTCAGATCAGCTCTCCGCGCAGCGTGCTTTCGCCTGCGGAGGTGATTTTGACGCGGACGATTCTTCCGATCAGCTCGGCGCTGCCCGGGAAATTGACGGTGATGTTGTATTCGTTCTTGCCGGCCATCTGCGTGGCGTCGCGCTTTGACGCCTCGTCCACCAGCACGCTGTGCACCTGCCCGATGTACTTGGCGTAATTGCTGTGCGTAATCTCCTTCTGAATGGCGATCAGCTTTTGAATCCGGCGGGAGGACACGTCCTCGAGAATCTGATCGGGCATGGCGGCGGCCTTCGTGCCCACGCGCGGCGAGTAGATGAATGTGAACGCGCTGTCATAGCCGACCTCTTTGACGAGGCTGCACGTGTCCTCGAACTCCTCCTCGGTCTCGCCCGGATAGCCCACGATCAGGTCGGTCGTCAGGCTGATGTCCGGCACCTTTGCGCGCAGCGTGACGACGCGCTCGAGGTATTTTTCGCGGGTATAGCGCCTGTTCATCGAGGCGAGGACGCGGTTGTTGCCGTGCTGCACGGGCAGATGGAGCGCATGACAGATGTGCTTGGCGCTGGCCATGACGTCAATCAGCTCATCGGAGATGTCCTTGGGATGCGAGGTCATGAAGCGGATGCGCTCGATTCCGATCTTGTCAAGCTCGGCCAGCAGCTGCGCGAAGCTCAGTTCGCCTTCGACATCGAGACCGTAGCTGTTCACGTTCTGGCCCAGCAGCATGATCTCCTTGACGCCGTCGGCGTAGAGCGACTTCGCCTCCTCGATGATGCGCGCCGAAGCACGGGAGCGCTCGCGGCCGCGCACATACGGCACGATGCAGTACGAGCAGAAGTTGTTGCAGCCGTACATGATCGTGATGTAGGCATGGTATGGGCTCACGCGCTTGACGGGCAAATCCTCGGGGATGCTGCCCTCGTCGTCCTGCATGATCTCCACGACGCGGCGGCGGGACTTGACGGCGCTCAGCATCAGCTCGGCGAAGCGGAACAGGTTGTGCGTGCCAAACGCCACATCAACGAACGGATACTGACGCAGAATCTGCTCGCCCATGCCCGGCTGCTGCATCATGCAGCCGCAGACGGCGACCATCAGCTCGGGCCGCGTCTTCTTGAGCTCCTTGAGCCAGACGACGTTGCCCAATGCGCGCCTCTGCGCGTTGTCGCGCACGCAGCACGTGTTGAAGATGACGAAATCGGCGGTCTCGCGGCTCTCGGCTGGCGTCATGCCCATTTCAAGCAGCATGCCCTCGAGCGTCTCGCTGTCGTGCGCGTTCATCTGGCAGCCGTAGGTCACCACGCAGTACGTGTGCGGACGATTTTCCAGCGCGGCGAACTCGTGCATCAGCGCTTTCTGGCGCTCGATCTCCTCGGCGGGAAGCTCGATTGCTTCGGTTCTTTTCATCATATTACCTCGCGATATGAAGTCGATTTTTCTTTATTGATCGGGATTTTCGGCGAGTATGACCGCGCCCTTGGGTAAGGCTTCACCTTCGCCTGTCTGCGCGATCTCGGGGTGCTGCGGGTGACGCCCCTTCTCGCCCACGGCGTAGACCGATACGCCCTTCGGTTCGGGCATGCCCGCGAGAATCTGCGCAACCGGCGGCGCGCATCGCACGACAAACGGTCCGCGCTGCCCGGCGAGAATCATTCTCATGACCTGGCGGAGCGCCCGGTTCGCGTTTTCTTCATTGGATAGCACAAGCCCGTCGCCGCCGCACATCGTGCAGCCGGTTTGCATCACACGGGCCAGCTCGTCGCCTTTGCGCTTGCGTGTCATTTCCATCAGGCCCAGCTTTGTCATACCCAGCACGCGAACCTCTGCGCGGTCGGTGCTGACAGCCTGCTTCATCGCGCTCACGAGCTGCTCGCGGTGCTCCGGCTTTGTCATATCGATGAAATCGACGACGATCATGCCGCCCGCGTTGCGCAGGCGAAGCTGACGCGCAATTTCCTGTGCGGCCTCGAGATTGACGCGAAGCGCCGTGTCCTCGATGTCGCGTCCGAGCACCATCTTGCCGGAGTTGACGTCAATCACGGTCATCGCTTCGCATCGGTCGATGACGATGTATCCGCCGCATGGCAGCCACACGCGCCGCCGCAGGGCCTTGTCAATCTGCCCTTCAATGCCGAAAACGTCGAAGATCAGCTGACTTTCCTCTTTATATAACTCGACAAAGGTTTCCGCGCCGACGATGCGTTCTTCCTTTGCTGTACACAGCCGCGCGTGCGTTTCGCTGTCGTTGGTCACGATGCGGTCAATTCCGCGC
Organism: uncultured Clostridia bacterium; assembly: GCA_944362695.1. Lineage (GTDB taxonomy): Bacteria > Bacillota > Clostridia > Christensenellales > Aristaeellaceae > Ventricola. The sequence goes on along the minus strand of CALVTQ010000004.1, from coordinate 10,333 downwards.
AGGTCGCGCACAAGCCGCATCGCAAGCCCTTCCGGCGACCAGATCAGCCCCGGCTTTGTCATGCCTTTCGCTTTACGCTCGATCTCCTGCCACGCGGCAAACAGTGCGCCAGCTTCCTCGGTGAGCAGTTCGCTTGTCACGTCCTCCGACGCCGTGCGCACGATCAGGCCGCAGTCCTCGGGGCATATGGCCTCGCACGTCTCTGTCAGCGACCGACGCAGTTCGGGATCTTTGACCTTCTTGGAAATGTGTACGCCGCTTTGTCCCGGCAGCAGCACAAGCCACTTGCCCGGCAGATTGACTTTGCGCGATATGCGCAGCCCCTTGCCCTCGGTCGCTTGCTTGGCCGCGCCCTGCACGAGAATCAGATCGCCGCAGCGCAGCTTCTCGCCCGGTTCCATCGGCAGGAACGCATTCGCACCTAGACCAATGTTCACAAACGCGGAACCGACCGACGGTCGGATTTGCTCGACCCTGCCCATAAACAGACTTTCGGTCTGTTTGACGCCGGTCTGTTTTTCAATGTGCAGCTCGCAGAGGACGCCGTCCTCCATGACCGCCGCACGGACCGCGGTCGGTTCGCTGCTGATTATCAATTCACGCATGGCTTACAGATCAAACAGCGGCACGGGCTTGTCATCGACCAGCCCCAGCAGCTTCGTGCGCCGGATCTCGCAGCGCGGCAGCTCCGCGCCTGCATAGTTTGCCAGCGCTTCCATCAGCAGATCGGGTTTGAGCGTCGCCGCCTCGACGAACGACACGCGCGCTGTCAAGCGGCAGACGTCCGATGCCTCGTCGTAATCCGCTGTCAGCTCGTGCAGCATGGGCCGGATGTTGACCATCGTCTCCTGCCGCTTCGTTTTGCGCAGGGCCATGATCTCGGTTTCACCAAGGAATATGGGCACGGCGTCCGCGATCTTCTTCGCGTCACTGCCCGTCAGCGTGATGGCGTACTGTGCCTGACGCAGCGCCGCACTGACCTTGGGGAAGCGGTCGTCCACCACGCGTACGCGCGTCACAGGCAGCGACGGCGGCAGCACGCGGTTCATGGCCTCCAGGCATGTCTCGGCGGAAACTTCTTCTTTTAACGACACATCCAGCAGCTCCGCGTCGCCGGGGATGCCCGAGGACAGCGCGGATGCAAAGCTCATGACGATGTGCGGATTAAAGCCGTTGGAATACGCAATCGGCAGGCCGCTGCGGCGCAGGGCGCGCTGCATGGTGCGCTGCAGATCGAGCAGGCCGAGGTGACGGACGAGGTCGTCCTTCCTGAACTCGAGAAGCATTCTCATCGTCCTTCACACGCTCCTTCAAATCGCTTGAGGCCGCAGCCCTGGCAGCCCTTGCGGCAGTCCGGTGTCGTCTGCGCGGCCACGGCGCGCTCGCGCTCGCGCCACAGGTATTGCTGCGTCACGCCCGCGTCGATGAACGCCCACGGCAGCAGCTCGTCCTTCTCGCGGCGGCGGTTGGCATAGAACGCCGGATCGACGCCGCACAGCTCGAACGCCTTCATCCAATTGTCAAACGAGAACTGATCCGTCCAGCCGTCAAAGCGGCAGCCAAGCTTCCACGCCTGCTCGAGCACGTCGGCCACGCGGCGGTCTCCGCGCGCGAACACGGCCTCCAGGAATGAGACGTGCGGTTCGTGCCAGTTGAATTCGACGCCCTTGATGCGCATGACGCGGCAAAGGTGCTTCTGCTTCTCCGTGAATTCCTCGATGGTGTCCTGCGGCTCCCACTGGAACGGCGTGAACGGCTTGGGCACAAAGCACGACGCGGAGCAGTTGACGCGCAGGCCGCGCGCGCGGATATTCTTGGGCGTCTCAAAATATTTGCGCACGACCTTGCTCGCCAGATCCGCGATGCCGTCAAGGTCCTCATACGTCTCGGTCGGCAGGCCAAACATGAAGTAGAGCTTGATGCTGCTCCAGCCGCCCGCGAAAGCATCGGAGACAGAGCTCATCAGGTCTTCCTCGGTGATACCCTTGTTGATGACGTCGCGCAGGCGCTGCGTGCCGGCTTCCATGGCGTATGTGAGGCTCGTCTTTTTGACCTTCTGCGTCTCCTCAAGCGTCTCTTTGAGCTCGCTGTCAAGGCGCAGCGACGGCAGCGAGAGCGCCACGCGCTTTTCGGCAAAGCGCTCCATCAGCTCGTGCGCAAGCTGCGGCAGGCAGGAATAGTCGCCCGTGGACAGCGACGAGAGCGTGATCTCCTCATAGCCCGTCTCGTCCACCAGCTTTTTCGCCAGATCGAGTATGCGCTCCATGCTGCGCTCTCGCACCGGGCGGTAGATCATGCCCGCCTGACAGAAGCGGCAGCCGCGCGTGCAGCCGCGCAGCACCTCGATGTTGATGCGGTCGTGCACGATCTCCATGAACGGCACGATGATGCTCTCGGGATATTCGGCGTGGTCGAGGTCGGCAACCATGTTCTTGACGACCGTGCGCGGCACGCCCTCCTCGATCGGCTCGAAGGCCTTGAGCGTGCCATCCTCGTTGTAGCTCGCCTCATACAGGCTCGGCACGTACACGCCGCGCAGCTTGGCAAGGCGCCTGAGGCACTCCTTGCGCGATACACCCTCCTGCTTACACTGCTTGACGACATCGATCGTCTCGAGCGTGCTGATCTCGCCGTCGCCGATGGAAAAGGCGTCGATGAAGTGGTAAAGCGGCTCCGGGTTAAAGGCGCACGGGCCGCCCGCGATGACGATGGGATCGTCCCACGTCCTGTCCTCGCTGTGCAGCGGAATGTGCGCGAGGTCGAGAATCTCCAGAATGTTGGTGTAGCTCATCTCATACTGAAGCGTGATGCCCAGCATGTCAAAGCCGCCGACCGGCGAACGCGTTTCAATCGAGAACAGCGGCACGTCCTCCGCGCGCATCAGGTCAGCCATATCGACCCACGGCATGAACACGCGCTCGCACAGCGCATCGTCCCGCTTGTTGATGATGTCATACAAAATGCGCGAACCGAGGTGGGACATGCCGACCTCGTAGACGTCCGGAAACGCAAACGCATAGCGGATGGCGACGCTCGCGGGGTCCTTGAGCACGCAGTTCATCTCGCCGCCCATGTATCTGGCGGGCTTTTGCACGCGGTCAAGGAGCGCGTCAATCTTCTTAGAAAGCAAAGGAATTCCTCCCCACTGTACAATCCGTACTATTTTAACGTTTTTCGCGCGATTGGTCAAGCCCCGACGCCCGCGCGTCCTTGATTCGGCCAATCGCCCAGCGCGCATGCTCGCGCACGGCGTCAAAAGGCGAATCCGCCCACTTGCGCAGCACGGTCAAATCCTTTTCCCGCCTGAGATTTCCGGCGATGATGGCGGCCTGTGCCCGCACGCGCTGCGGCCTTGCGGCGTTTCTGCCGATGACGGCGGCGAGCCCTGCGACGGCGGCGGAAAATTCCACGTCGTTTTCGGTTAAAAGCGCGTCGATATCTGGCGCGGCGGACGGCGTTTCGTCGAGCTTGGGCTGCATGGGACACACGCGCTGGCAGATGTCGCAGCCAAGCAGCTTCGTCCCCATCTTCTCGCGGTAAGTTTCCGGCGCGACGATGCCCTCCATCATGAAGTTGCGCATGCAGCGCTCGGGATGTGTCATTCTGCCTCCTTCGAGCGCACCGGAGGGACAGGCGTGCTCGCATCGCCCGCAATGCATGCACTCGCCGGTCTGCTGATGATTCGGCGCATCGCAAGGAATGTCCGTCGCCATGAGGATGATGACCACGCGCGTGCCGTATTGGGGCGTGATGAGCAGCCTGCTGTCGCCGATGATGCCAAGCCCCGCGCGCACGGCGGCCTCGCGGGCGGGATAGCTGACGTTGGCCCTGGCGAATACGCCGCGCTCCGTGAGCTGCATTTCGAGCTCCCGCGCCGCGTGATAGGCTGCGTTGGACGCCTCGTAATAGCTGTCGAGGAACAGCTTCTCCCCGCCCTCGATTCTGCACGGCGCGTACGGCCAGAGCAGCACGGCGAGGCTCCTTGTGCGCGCGTCGTCGGCCTCGGGATAGAACCGAAGCTGCCTGCGCTCGGCCAGCGGCGGCTCTGCCTTCACGGCGGCTTCTTTCTCCGCGTAGCCCTGCGCATCGCACTGCCCTGCCTCGCCGAAGCCCAGCTCCAGCGCCAGCGCGCGCAGCGTGTCAAAATCCATGTGGGTCCCTGCCTTTTATAAGACGGCGCGGGGACAGAGAGCGCTTCCCTGTCCCCGTCGTATGTGCTTGTCGGATTTACTGAAGCGTCTTGTACTGGTGGTCGACCTGCTGGAGCTGGAACTCGAAGTCACGCTTGTCCTTCTCCTGAAGCGTGGAAAGAATCAGGCCGGAGATGAACAGAAGCAGCGCGGCCAGCATCGTGACGCTGCACGCGATGAGCGTCGGGAACTTCGGCACGAGGCCCGTGGCGAAGAACTCGAGCAGCACCGGGATCATGAACAGCGCCGAGAGGATGAACAGCACCAGTGCAATCGTGCCGAAGAAGGAAAACGGCTTGTAGTTCTTATACAGCTTGGCGATGGTGAGCAGCACCTTCGCGCCGTCGGAATATGTGTTGAGCTTGGAGACGCTGCCGTCCGGGCGGTCGCGATAGTCGATGACCACGTTGGCCACGCGCATGTTGCGGTTGATGGCGTGAATCGTCATGTCCGTCTCGATCTCAAAGCCCTTGGAGAGCACCGGATACGTCTTGACGAAAGCGTAGCCGAACGCGCGGTAGCCCGTCATGATATCCTTGATGTCACTTGCGAACAGGTGGTTGATGCTCGCGCGCACAAGGCCGTTGCCCATGTTGTGGAAGGGGCGCTTGTTTTCGGTGAAGTAGGTGCTCGACAGCCTGTCGCCCACGACCATGTCGGCCTGCTCCTCGAGCACGAGGCGCGCCAGCTCCGGAGCGTTCTCGGCGGGATACGTATCGTCGCCGTCGACCATGATGTAACAGTCGGCGTCGATCTCGCGGAACATGCGGCGGATGACGTTGCCCTTGCCCTGCATGCGTTCGCGGCGCACGACAGCCCCGGCCTTCGCGGCGATTTCGCCCGTGCCGTCTGTGGAATTGTTGTCGTATACGTAGATGGTCGCATCCGGCAGTACACGCCTGAAATCGGTCACGACCTTCTCAACGGTCTTGCTTTCATTGTAGCACGGAATCAGTACGGCGATATGATCCTTCATCCTCGGTTCTCCTCCGCATCATCCACGAATCAGTGGACGCATTTTTTACATTATAGCACAGATTTGCGCCTGTGTACAGCCTCACATCATGCTCGGCGGATTGACCTGACAAACGCATGTGCAACCGTCCGCGGCGGTCTTGGCGATGGCGCTCATCTCGCCGACAGCCTCCTGGCAGACGGGCTTGTCCACAATGCGCAGCGTCACCTGCCAGCGGCTCTTGCCCTTGATGCGCTTGACCGGGCAGGCCATCACGCGCAGCGATATGACGAATTTCTTGAGATACGCGCGCCGCTCAAGGAACGCCTCCAGCCGCCTGTGCGCCTCCTGCGCGGCTGCCTGCGCCTGCTCCTCATGGTCAGCCTCGAAAAGCAGCCTCGCGATCAGCGTATACGGCGGAAAGAGCGCCTGCTTGCGGCGGATCATTTCCAACGTGAAAAACGAGCGGTAATCCTGCCTGCTCGCGGCCTCGATGGCGTAATGCTCCGGGTCATACGTCTGCAAATACACCTCGCCGGGGCTGTCTGCGCGCCCGGCACGGCCCGCAACCTGCGTCAGAAGCTGAAACGTGCGCTCGGCGGAGCGGTAGTCGGGCAGGCGCAGCATGGCGTCGGCGGCGACGATGCCCACCATCGTGACATTCGGAAAGTCGAGGCCCTTGGCGATCATCTGCGTGCCCACGAGGATGCGCGCTTCGCCTTTTCTGAATCGCGCGATCAGCTCGGCATGCGCGTCCTTTGTGCGCGTGGTGTCGTTGTCCATGCGCAGAACCGGCACGTCGGGAAAGAGCTTTTTGACCTCCTCCTCGACCCGTTGCGTGCCGACGCCGAATTGCTTGATGTACGGGCTGCCGCACTCCGGGCAGACCTTGGGCATGGGCATTTCGCTGCCGCAGTAATGGCATCGCAGCGCGTTTTCACTGCTGTGATACGTCATGGAGATGTCGCAGTTTTCGCATGTGACGACGTATCCGCAGCTCCTGCACGAGACGAACGTCGAATACCCGCGCCTGTTGATAAAGAGAATCGCCTGCTTGCCCTCGCCAAGGCAGCGCCGCAGGCCCTCGAGCATTGCGCCGGAGAAGATCGAGCGGTTGCCGCCCTTGAGCTCCTCGCGCATGTCGATCACGTGCACGTCGGGCATGGGCCTGTTTTTGACGCGATTGGGCATTTCAAGCAGCGTCAGGTCGCCGCGCCCGGCCCTTGCAAAGGACAGCATGCTCGGCGTGGCGCTGGCCAGCAGCAGCGCGGCACCCTCCGCCTCGCACCGAAGCTGCGCGAGCTCGCGGGCGTCATAGCGCGGCATGCTGTCGGCGATGTAGCTCTGCTCGTGCTCCTCGTCTATGATGATGAGACCGATGTTCTCAAGCGGCGCAAAGATCGCAGAGCGCGCACCGATGACCACGCGCACCTCGCCGCGCCGGATGCGCCGCCACTCGTCGTATCGCTCACCCGGCGACAGCCGCGAGTGCAGCACGGCGGCGTCCTCGCCGAATCTCGAACGGAACCACATGACCATCTGCGGCGTCAGCGCGATCTCCGGCACGAGCACGATGGCGGTCTTGCCAAGCTGTGCGCATCGCCTGACCGCGCGGATGAAGACCTCTGTCTTGCCGCTTCCGGTTACGCCGTAGAGCAGGAACGCGCCGCGCCCCGCCTCAATCGCCGGAATCAGCGTGGACAGCACGTCCCTCTGCTGATGGGTCAGCTCCGGGTCCTCCTGCGCCAGACGCTCCATCGCACCGTAGGGGCTGCGCAGATATTCGCGCTTTTCGATGCGCGCAAAGCCCATCTTGCATAGCGTTTGCAGCGGCGCGCGGTAATCGCCGAGCTGTTCACGCAGCGTCTCGCAGGGCAGTTCCCCGCCCTCGGCTTCCATCAGCGCAGAAAACACCTTGGCCCGCTTGGGCGCGCGCTTCTGCGATGCGAGCACCTGTCCGCGCACGGCGGGATCGACCGTCAGCACGGCGTATTCTTTATAACGATTGCTCACGCGCTCGCCGCGCATCTGCGCCGGATACATCAGCCGCAGAGCCGAGGCCAGCGTGCAGAACGAATTGTCCTTGATCTGATGCGCGAGCGTGAGGAGGTTGGGCAGCACTGCGGGATAGTCCTCGAGCGTGTCGGTGACATCGCGCACGCGCTGGGGCGGCAAATCGCAGCTTTCCATCAGCTCGACGACGACGCCCTCGACGCTCTTGATCCGACCGAACGGCACATGCACGCGCATGCCGGGCGTCAATTTCATGCCCTGCGGCACGCGATATGTGAACACGTGATCGACATCCTCGTGCGCGATATCCACAATCACCTGACAAAACATGCGCCGTTCCTCCTTTCGTTCAATGTTTTTCTATTATACCCGGAAAGCCGGATCGTTTCAAGTGCTGCAAAGCCGCGCGGTATATGCTGCAATGGTCTATACAAATGAAGGCGCGCCCGAGCTACGCGAGCATATTCGCAGCGCTATCAAAAATTAGCGCAGCGCTGACAAACATGACAAGCTGATGTCGGGTTTGTCGTGATATCCTTTTCTCGCCGGTGACGTCACGGCGAATATAATGAAGGAGGATATCAATGTGAAGGAAATGAACCCGAACACGCCCGTCTGCCAAAGCTGCGGCATGCCAATGAGCGACCCCAATGAATATGGAAAGAACGCCGACGGCACGGCCAACACCAAATACTGCATCTATTGCTGTCCTAAAGGTGCGGAGAACATGTCCGGCACGCTTGAGGAAATGATCGACTTCTGCGCGCCGCTGGAGGTCAAGCTCGGCCTCCATCCCGACGAGGCAGCGGCCCGTGCGGCGCTTGCCGCCTATCTGCCGACGCTCGAGCGCTGGAAAAAGGCTTAACGCATCCGCTCCATCGCGGCCTTTCGCGCGGCCTTGACTGCCGTGGGCAGCGGCAGCGCGGCGAGTTCCTCGCGCGTCACCCACTGCATGCCGAGCAGCTCAGGCGCGGAAAACGCCGTCAGCGCGTGAATGTCCATCTCCCAGATGAGGTGCGTGAACACATGGCGCGCATGGCCCAGCGGCTCGTCGTATGCGCACGGGACGCCCATCGTCTCCATATGCGCGCAGAGCTTTGCCGGGTCGGTTTCTTCCAATATATCCGGGAACACGTACAGCCCGCCGAGCAGCTTTTCCTCGCGGCGCACAATCAGCACGCGATTTTCATGGCGCACGACCAGCACAGCGCGGTTTTCCACCCGCTGTGCTTTTTTCTTGGGCTTATGGGGAAGCTCTGCCGCGATGCCTGCCGCGAAGCCCTTGCAGCTTTCACGCACGGGACAGATGAGGCACTTCGGATTTTTCGGCGTGCACATCACCGCGCCCATTTCCATCATGGCGTTGGCGAACGCGCCGGGTCTGTCGTCCGGCACAAGCTCCTGCACGCGCTGCGTGATGCGCTTGCGCATGGCGGGCGTGCCGACGCTGTCGGTGATGGCGTCATAGCGGCAGATGACGCGCTCCACATTGCCGTCGACGGCGGCCTTGGGAATGCCGAACGCGATGGAGGCAATTGCCCCGCTCGTGTAGTCGCCGATGCCCGGCAGCGCACGCAGTTTCTCCACGTCTGCGGGCAGCTCGCCACCGTATTGATCCACGATCATCTTCGCCGCCTTTTGCAGCGACCGCGCCCGGCTGTAATACCCCAGCCCCTCCCATGCCTTCATCAGCGAATCTTCGTCGCTCTGTGCCAGATCGCGCACGGTGGGATAGCGCGCGAGGAATCGTTCATAATAGGAAACGACGGTCTCGGCGCGCGTCTGCTGGAGCATGATTTCCGATATCCATATGCGGTAGGGGTCCCGCGTCCTGCGCCAGGGCAGGTCTCTGTGGCCCTGATCGTACCAGTCAAGGACTGACCGCGTGAAGTTTTGCTCGTCCATAATGCCCTCCTGAGCCGTCATTGTACCATGAAAAGGCGCAATATTCCACAAAAATATTGAAATCACGAGATATAGCGTAAAAATAAGCGTTTGAAATAGCATTATGGGAATATTTTCAAATAAAACGGATATTCTGAAATTCGAGAAAGGATTTGACGCTTTTTCCGCCTTGCCTGTTTTTCCCTTCTCGCGTATATTATATCTTGCTTTAGCACTCACCGCTAAGGAGTGCTAATAATCCAGCTTACAACCTTGAAGGAGGTCTGTTAAAATGAGTCTGAAGCCCCTGTTTGACCGCGTTGTCATCAAGGACGCGGAGATGGAGGAAACCACCAAGGGCGGCCTGATTCTCACGTCCAGCGCGAAGGAGAAGCCGCAGTACGCTTACGTCATCGCCGTCGGCCCGGGCGGCGTCGTGGACGGCAAGGAAGTCACCATGCAGGTGAAGGAAGGCCAGAAGGTCGTCTACTCCAAGTACGCCGGCACCGAGATCAAGATCGACGGCGAAGAGTACAAGATCGTCCGCCAGAACGACATTCTGGCCGTGATCGAGTAATCTTCTTTCGGGCGAGCGTGCAGGAAACACTGCCCTGCCCTTTCTGAGAATTGTTTAGGAGGAATGTATTATGGCGAAGCAGATTGTCTTCGGCGAGGAGGCCCGCCGCTCTCTGGAGCGCGGCATCAACGCCCTTGCCGATACCGTGAAGATCACCCTTGGCCCCAAGGGCCGCAACGTCGTGCTCGACAAGAAGTACGGCGCGCCGCTCATCACCAACGACGGTGTGACCATCGCCAAGGAGATCGAGCTGGAGAACCCGTTTGAGAACATGGGCGCGCAGCTCGTCAAGGAAGTTGCCACCAAGACCAACGATGTCGCGGGCGACGGCACCACCACCGCCACCCTGCTGGCTCAGGCCATCATCCGCGAGGGCCTGCGCAACCTGGCTGCCGGCGCGAATCCGATGATTCTGCGCAGCGGCATCGAGGCTGCCACCGCCGCCGCTGTCGAGGGCCTCAAGGAGCTGAGCGTCCCGGTCAACGACAACCAGGCCATCGAGAACGTCGCCGCCAACTCCGCCGCCGATCCCACCATCGGCAAGCTGGTCGCCGAGGCGATGCAGAAGGTCGGCAAGGACGGCGTCATCACCGTCGAGGAGAGCAAGACCATGCAGACCAACCTGTCTCTGGTCGAGGGCATGCAGTTTGACCGCGGCTACGTCTCCGCTTACATGGCCACCGACACCGACAAGATGGAGGCCGTGCTCGACAA
>CALVTQ010000003.1 GCA_944362695.1 uncultured Clostridia bacterium | reverse complement strand
GCCGCACGGCCGCTCAGCGCAAGGCGCTGATTCGTAACCAGGTGACCAACCTGATCTGGTATGGCCGCATCGAGACGACTCTGGCCCGCGCCAAGGAAGTTCGCCGCATGGCGGAGCGTCTGATCACTCTGGCGATCGCCGAGTGCGACAACAACGTCGAGGTCGAGAAGACCTTCAACAACGATAAGGGTCAGACCGTGACCGTCACCGTGACGAACGACGCGCCCAGCAAGCTGGCTGCCCGCCGTCAGATCATGGCGTATCTGTACGAGGTCAAGGAGCCCAAGCTGGACGACGAGTCCAAGAGCGCCTACCGCGAGCGCACCAAGGATGTCAAGTATCCGTGCGTCGAGAAGCTCTTCCGCGAGATCGGCCCGAAGTACAAGGCCCGCAACGCCGAGAAGAACTGCGCCGGCGGCTACACCCGCATCCTCAAGAAGGGCCCGCGCCGCGGCGACGCCGCCGAGATGGTCATTCTCGAGCTGGTCTAAGGCAAGGATTACAAAAGAAGCTGTTGCGCTGAGCGTGACAGCTTTCTTTTGGCTATACGCCATAAGGGGGAGAGACGCATGAAGGACATGATCCTCATCCTCAATTATTCCGATGAATTTGCGATTGAGGCCATGAACCGGCTGCGCGGCGAGCAGGTCTACACCGAGATCATCAACGGATCGACGACCGCCGCCCAGATTCGGGAGATCGACCCGAAGGGCATCGTGCTCTGCGGCGAGGCGGCCAGCTCGACCGGCGTGCTCGATGCGCTCGTGCTCGAGCTGGGCGTGCCGGTGCTCGCGCTGGGGCATGCCGCGCATATGGCGCTGTCCGCAATGGGCGGCGCGTGCGCGGGCGTGGCGATGGAGGGCAGGAAGGCGATGGTCGGCTACGGCAATAGCCCGCTGTTCACCGGCCTGACCGAGGCTGAGCGCTATTTCAAGGAGACGCTGACGCTAATGCTGCCCGCCGATGTGCGCGATATCGCGAGCGCCGCGGGCTGCACGATCGCGTTCGAGCACCCGGAGAAGCGGATCTACGGCGTCCAGTTCGAGCTGGAGCGCAATGACCCGCAGGGCACGCAGATTCTCAAGAATTTCGCGCTGAATATCTGCGGATGCAAGCCGTGGTGGACGCTGGAGAGCATGCTCGACACGGCGCAGCAGAGGCTGCACGACGCGGCGGCGGAAGGGGGAAGGGCGGTCGTCGCTGTGAGCGGCGGCGTCGATTCGACCGTGGCCGCGCTGATGACGCAGAGGGCGTTCGGCGACAGGATGACCGCTGTGTATCTGGAGACCGGCCTGATGCGCGAGGGCGAGGGGCAGCTGATCCGCAGCCAGATTGAGGCGCTGGGCATCCCGCTGATCTCGGTCGACCGGTCGGGGCTGGTGCTCGACGTGCTCGCGCATAAGCAGAGCATGGGCGAGAAGCAGCGCGTCGTGACCGATTGCCTGCGGGAGGAGATGCTGCGCCAGACCGCGTCCATGCCCGACGTGAAGACGCTCGTGCTCGGCACGAATTACAGCGATATGCTGATGTCCGGCGCACAGGGCGGCGGCTGGAAGGACGCGGAGTTCGCGATCGTCGAGCCGCTGGCGATGCTGCAAAAGAAAGAGGTGCGCTCCGTCGGCAAGAGGCTCGGGCTGAGCGACGAGATCTGCGACAGGAAGCCGTTCCCCGCGCTGGGGCTCGGCGCGCGGATGCTGGGCGAGGTCACGAGCGAGCGGCTCGAGGCGCTGCGCAGGGCCGACTCGATCTTCAGCGAGGAGATCAGACAGGCCGGGCTCGACCGCAAGCTGTATAAGTATTTCCCGGTGCTGACGGGCAATGACCCGACCACGCACAGCGCGATGATGATCCTGCGCGCGGTGACGCTGTCGGGCACAATGCTCGTGCCGGCGAGACTGCCGTATGATCTCGTGGAGAGGACGGTCGAGCGGATTCGTAAGGACGCGCCGAGCGTCACAAGGATATTCTATGACGAGACGCCGACGCCCGTGGGACAGGAGACGTTCACCTGATAGCTGGAATATAGGCGCGAAGCGGTGAAGGGTCAAGGGCGAAGCCCTTGCGAGGTCAAGGAGCAGAGCTCCTTGCAGGGTTTGGGACAGCGTCCCAACGTAACCTTCGTATCCCATATGATTGCCAAAAATCCCTGCTGGAATTTCATCCATGTAGCCGCGAAATGGTCGCAGCGAAGCTGCGAGCTAAGAGCGGCGGGTTGAATCCGCCAACGCTCCGACGCCCGACAACTCAATAACCTCGTTCCCCGCATGCGCTTCTTGCGTATGTTGGGGAACGTTTTTTGTATATCGCAAATTGAGACTTTCCGCTTCTGTTGGGATCTGGTCACGGAGCCCCCTTCGGGGTCTCCCGATGCTTTTTTGTTTTAGCCCGGCGCAGCCCTTTGGGCGTTGGGGCTTTTGTGCCGGGCCCCAAGTGCGGCTTGGGTGGGCGGGGGTGACGGCAATCCCTCGTCTTTCCCTGCGGTCGAGCCATTCCGGGAAAACGTAATCCTCGCGCCCTATGGTCGTTCGTTTACGTTTCCGACGCTCTGCATGCCTGTTTCGCCCACTGGATGCGGTGAGCCATAACGGGCGGCGGCAGACTCCGGTCTCCATTACACAAGGGAGCCGTTTGGGGTTACGGGGGCTACGAGGGGTTGTGGGGGTTACGGGGGTTACGGGGGTTACGCGGTTACCCGCTGCGCGGCTAACCGGGGGCTACGCGCTCCGCGGGCCAGAGGGATATAGGGGGGATTTCGATTTCCCCCCTACTACCCCTCTGGACTCCCCCTCACCCCCTTAAAACACCATGGGGACCGGAGCCTGCCGCCGCCAGTAGCGGAAACAGGCAGGCGGAGCGTCGGGAACCTTAACGAACGACCGCAGGGCGCGACTATAAGGTTCCCCGGATGAGGTGTCAGCCGTAGGCTGACGGAGAGGGCTCGCTCCGCTTAAAGTATCGATGTTGCCCGTTAGGGGTTACGGGGGTTACGGGGGTTACGTGGGGTTACAGGGTTACCGGTTTTGGGACATGCGCGCGGATGGCGAGCGTGTGATACACAAAAAGAAAAGAAGCGCCGAATGGTGCTCAAGGGGAAAGATGCGCGCCATACCGCGCAGATATGCCCGAAAATGCGTTCGCGTCGTATGCGGGGAAAGTCCGGTTTTTATGGGGATACACCATGAAAATGACGCGGAAATTCCGTAAAATCCGCGTAAAAGCCGAACAATTTTCAAAATAAATCCGAAAAAGGTTGCAAATTCGATTGAAAAGCCGGTAAAGAATTGCTATACTAAGGGCGATTTCTTATTGTGGAGGTGTTCTTTCCATGCCCAAAGTCGCGCTGATTATGGGTTCCAAGAGCGATTGGCCGAGCGTCAAGGGATGCGTCGATGTGCTGAGGAAGTTCGAGATCGAGGTCGAGGTGCACGTCGCCAGCGCCCACAGGACGCCCGAGAAGGTTGCCAAGTTCGCGGACGGCGCAAGGGAGAATGGATTCGAGGTGATCATCGCCGCCGCGGGTAAGGCCGCGCATCTGGCGGGCGTGATCGCCGGACATACGACGCTGCCGGTCATCGGCATCCCGATTAAGTCCTCGCTGATGGACGGTCTGGATTCGCTGCTGTCCACCGTGCAGATGCCCGCGGGCATCCCCGTGGCGACCGTCGCGGTCAACGGCTCGGACAATGCGGGCTACCTCGCCGCGCAGATGCTCTCGCTCAAGTACCCGGAGCTGGCCGCCAAGCTCGACGCGCACCGCGTGAGCATGGCCGAGAAGATCGAGGAAGACGACGCCGCGCTGAACGCGGAGCTCGCGTAACATATTATATAATGGAAGAAACGCCCGACGGCGCGCTGCGATGCGCCAAGCGGCGTGAACAAAGGGCTTGACCGGGCGCGGGTTTTGTGATATAAATCCTGTCCCCGCGAGTGTGATGCGGACGGGTGTGATCCATCAAAAGAGCGTAAACTAAACGGCGCGGAAAGCGCGGGGCGGTGGTCGTGGTGTGATACACAAAAAGAACTGTACCCCAAATCGCAAAGCATCGCGTTCAAGTCCAATAGCAGTATGTGAACAAACTTCCGCCGAAACCGGCACGCGCAAACAAAACTTGCTGCGTGCGCAAAACAACCTCAATTTTGCAAACATGGGCGGAGGTGGGTGCGGGCTCAGCCCGCGAGGAGAGAGAATGGATATTAAAGAAAAGGGAGACCGGATGGAAGAAGCCTGCGGTGTGTTCGGCATATACGTCCGGGATAAAGACATCCGCGCGGCGGAGGCCGCTTACTACGGCCTGTTCGCACTTCAGCACCGCGGGCAGGAGAGCGCCGGTATCGCCGTCGCCGACGGCAAGGGCATCCGCCAATACCGCAACCTCGGCCTCGTGCCGGAGGTGTTCGACGAGGAGATCCTCGCGAACCTCAACGGCTTCGCGGCCATCGGCCATGTGCGCTATTCCACGTTCGGCGGCAAGGACGTCATCAACGCCCAGCCCGTCGTCGCCCGCTGCAAGATCGGCATGCTGGCGCTCGCGCATAACGGCACGCTCGTCAACGCCGACCAGCTGCGCAGCGACATGGAGGACAACGGCGCCATCTTCCAGACGACCGTCGACAGCGAGGTCATTTTGAACCTCATCGCCCGCGAGAGCAGCAAGGGCCTGCTCGAGGCGATTCAGTCCATGATGAAGACCGTACGCGGCGCATACGCCCTTGCGCTGCTTTCCAAAGATCAGCTCATCGGCATCCGCGACCCGCACGGCATCAGGCCGCTTTGCCTGGGCCGCGTGGGGGACAGCTTCTGTCTGGCGAGCGAGAGCTGCGCGCTCGACGCCATCGGCGCGGAATTCGTGCGCGACGTGCAGCCCGGCGAGATCGTCGTCATCGACGACACCGGCATCCACAGCTACCGCACGCCGACGCCGCTGTCAAGCCGCCTGTGCCTGTTTGAGTTCGTGTACTTCGCGCGCCCCGATTCCGTGATCGACGGCATCAATGTCTATCAGTCCCGCAAGGAGGCGGGCAGACGCCTCGCGATGAACGACGACGTGAAGGCCGACATGGTCTGCGGCGTGCCGGACAGCGCGCTCGCCGCCGCGATGGGCTACGCCGAGGTCAGCGGCATCCCGTATGGCGACGGCCTCGCCAAGAACCGCTATGTCGGCCGCACGTTCATCCAGCCCGAACAGGGCATGCGCGAGCTCGGCGTGCGCACCAAGCTCAACGCCCTGCCCAGAAATGTGCGCGGCAAGCGCGTCGTGCTGGTCGATGACTCCATCGTGCGCGGCACGACCAGCCGCCGCATCGTCGAAATGCTGCGCACCGCGGGCGCGAAGGAAGTGCACATGCGCATCTCGTCCCCGGCGGTCATGCATCCGTGCTATTTCGGCATCGACATCGCGACCAACGAGGAGCTCATCGGCCATGGTCACAGCGTGGACGAGATCTGCCGCTTCATCGGTGCGGACAGCCTCAAATACCTGTCCCTGCCCGATCTGCTCAAGACCGTCGAGGGCTCCGGCTGCCAGTTCTGCACCGGCTGCTTCGACGCGCATTACCCCATCGACCCCGTGACGGGCGAGAACCAGGACTGATAACCGGGAGGTATAACGGATATGGTGACCTATAAGGACGCAGGCGTGGACGTGGAGCGCGGCTATGAGGCCGTGCGCAGGATGAAACAGCACGTCGCCACGACGTTTGATGAGAATGTGCTCGGCGGCCTGGGCAGCTTTGGCGGCTTTTACTCCATCGAGAACGCGGGCCTTGACAAGCCCGTGCTCGTCGCCGGCACCGACGGCGTGGGCACCAAGCTCAAGCTCGCCTTCCTGATGGACAAGCACGACACCGTCGGCATCGACTGCGTGGCCATGTGTGTCAACGACGTCGTCTGTCAGGGCGCAAAGCCGCTCATCTTCCTTGACTACATCGCCACGGGCTACCTCGACCCCTCCAAGGTCGAGCAGATCGTCGCGGGCGTGGCGGACGGCTGCCGTCAGGCGGGCTGCGCGCTCATCGGCGGCGAGACGGCGGAAATGCCCGATTTCTATCCGGCGGGCGAGTACGACCTCGCGGGCTTCACCGTCGGCCTCGTCGACCGCGAGAAGTCCATCTCCGGCGAGAAGGTGGCCGAGGGCGACGTGCTCGTGGGCATCGCGTCCAGCGGCGTGCACAGCAACGGCTATTCGCTCGTGCGCAAGCTGGTGCTGACCCCGGACCGCGACATCAACGCGCCGGTCGACGCCTTCGGCGGCAAGAGCTGGGGCGAGACGCTGCTCACGCCGACGAAGATCTACGTCAAGTCCGCGCTGGCGGCGTGCAGGGCCGTGGACGTGCACGGCATCGCGCACATCACCGGCGGCGGCTTCATCGAGAACATCCCGCGCATCCTGCCCGACGGCCTGAGCGCGCAGATCAATCTCGGCACGTGGCCCGTGCTGCCGGTGTTCGCGGAGCTGCAGAAGCTCGGCGGCCTGACCGACAGGCAGATTTACAACACCTTCAACATGGGCATCGGCATGGTGTTCGCCGTCAAGCCGGAGGACGCCGATAAGGTCATTGCCGTCCTCGAGGAAAACGGCGAGAAGGCCTACCGCATCGGCCAGGTCGCGAAGACCGGCGAGGACGGGGAAAGGCTGGTTCTGCTGTGAGCACGAGAATCGCTGTGCTTTGCTCCGGCGGCGGCACGAACCTGCAGGCCGTGATCGACGCGGTCGAGGCGGGGACGATCGACGGCGAGATCGTGCTCGTGCTCAGCAATGCGAGCAAGGCCTACGCCCTCGAGCGCGCGCGCAAGCATAACATCCCCGCCGTGTTCGTCAGCAAAAAGCAGGCGGGCAGCGACGAGGCGTTCAACGACGAGATCCTCAAAAAGCTGCAAGAGGTGGGCGCGGAGCTCGTCGTGCTGGCGGGCTATCTGCCCATCGTCGGAAAGCAGATCGTCAAGGCGTATGAGCATCGCATCATCAACATCCATCCGGCGCTGATCCCGTCGTTCTGCGGGCCGGGCATGTACGGCCACCACGTGCACGAGGCGGTGCTCGCCTATGGCGCGAAGATTTCCGGCGCGACGACGCACTTCGTGGACGAGGAAGTCGACCACGGCGGCGTCATCATGCAGCGCAGCGTCCCGGTCATGGAGGACGACACGCCCGACACGCTTGCGGCGCGCGTTTTGACCGTGGAGCACCAGATTCTGCCGGAGAGCGTGCGGCTTTTCTGCGCCGGAAAACTGGGGGTAGATGGAAGACGCGTTCATGTGCTATAATAAGCTGTTAGCTTATGAATAGTCGGGGCACGGCATGCGTCCCCGGGCCATGAAAGGTGTCTTTCAAATATGAGAATTTATCATCCCGTCCGCGGCGTGGGCGGCGCGAGAAAAGAGAATAGCTTCATCATCATCGACGACGCCGGCGTGGAGATCGGCCAGGGAGGGCTCGAATACCGCGTGGTCAAAAAGATGATGCCGGAGAGGCCGCTCGAGATCGAGATGACGATGAACGCGCATCCGATGGCGGCGGACACGCTCTACGGCGCACTGTCCGCGCGCGCGGAGAGCATCAAGGCCGAGACGGGCGGCCTGCCCGCGCGGCTGTTCACCCGCTGCGCCATCGACGACCACGAGAAGCGCGAATACTTCCTGCGCATGGGCTTTGACGACGTGGACGGCGACGAGCTGTTCGCGCTGACCGTGCCGCAGGACATGAAGCAGCGGCGGCGGCACTACTGCCCGACCGGCACAAAGAGCATCGACGCCGATCTGCGCACGAAGGCCAGACGCGAGCAGTTTTTGGCGACGCTGACGGAGTTCGGCTGCGACGAGCACGCCAGCGAATGGCTGGAGGCCCGCATGAAGGACCCGGTCTTCATGGCGCGCGCGGTCTACTGCGGCAGCGACTTTGTCGGGCAAATGCTCGTCACCGGCACGCAGAACGAGGCGTATCTGCAATTCGTCTGCACGGAAACCAAGTGGCGCGGACGCGGTGTGGCGTGCGCGCTGATCGACGAGGCCCTCGCGGCGCTCTCGACCCAGCAGGTGCCGTATCTGGTCGCGCTCTGCCCCAGACGCAACGCCAACGCCGTGCGCATGTTCCAGGCGGCGGGGTTTGACTGGATCAGGACGGAGTGCTATCTGCTGGGGAAGGATCTGTGAGGCGGGGATTCCGGCTTTCACATTACCCCAAACATGAACTTTGCATGATATGAAACCTCCGTGTTTCCGCCAGAGCCCGAAGGTTACCAAAGGGCGGCCGGACCGAAGCCTGCCGCGTCCAGTGGACGATGAAGGCAGGCGAAGCGTCGGAAATATGAAGGAGCGCTTGCGCGACTATAATATTTGCTAAGCCCATTTCAGGGTTTGGGACAGCGTCCCAAGTATCAACGCTCACACAATCAACTGCGTACAACCGCATTGATGATAGAGAAGGAAAGAAAAACACATACCCCCTGCCCGCCTGCGCGCGGGCGCGATTCGGGCATCGCCCGGGAAAGGACAAACTCGATGATTAAGCGTGCGATTCTGAGCGTTTCGGACAAGACCGGCGTGGTCGATCTGGCCCGCCGCCTGAGCGCCAAGGGCGTCACCCTGCTCTCCACCGGCGGCACGATGAAGGCCATCGCCGATGCGGGCATCCCCGTGACCGGCGTGAGCGACGTGACCGGCTTCCCGGAGTGCCTCGACGGCCGCGTGAAGACGCTGCACCCGATGATTCATGCGGGCCTGCTCGCCATCCGCGACAACGAGGAGCACATGAAGCAGATCAGGGAGCTGGGCGTGGAGCCCATCGACATGGTCGTCATCAACCTCTATCCGTTCCGCGCGACGATCGAGAAGCCCGGCGTGACGTTCGAGGACGCCATCGAGAACATCGACATCGGCGGCCCGACCATGCTGCGCGCGGCGGCCAAGAACGCGCAGGACGTGGTGGTCGTCATCGACCCGGCGGACTATGACCGCGTGATGGACGAGTTTGAGCAGACGGGCGATGTGTCGCTCAAGACCAAGCGCTATCTTCAGTACAAGGTGTTCGAGCACACGGCGCAGTACGACGCGATGATTCAGCAGTACCTGCGCGGCCAGCTCGAGGACGCCGAGGATTACAAGTTCCCACAGAACCTGACCGTGACGTTTGAGAAGGTGCAGGAGATGCGCTACGGCGAGAACCCGCACCAGAAGGCGGCGTTCTACCGCGACCTCACCGACATCGCGGGCACGCTCCCGGCTGCGCGCCAGCTGCACGGCAAGGAGCTCTCCTACAACAACATCAACGACACGAACGGCGCGCTCGAGCTGCTGCGCGAGTTTGACACGACGGCGGTCGTCGCGGTCAAGCACGGCAACCCCTGCGGCGTGGGCGTGGCCGACGAGGTGAGCGAGGCGTATCGTCTGGCTTACGAGGCCGACCCGGTCAGCGTGTTCGGCGGCATCGTTGTCACCAACGCGACGGTCGATGCGGCGACGGCGGAGCAGATGAGCAAGATCTTCCTTGAGATCATCGTCGCGCCCAAGTTCACCGACGAGGCGCTCGCGATCCTGACCAAGAAGAAGAACCTGCGCCTGCTCGAGCTGGACACCACGATCCGCGCGTACCCGAAGGCCGAGCGCGTGATGCGCAAGGTGGCGGGCGGCATGCTCGTGCAGGAGGTCGACGACAAGCTGCTGCCGGAGGACGGGGAGCTCAAGGTCGTCACCGAGGTCGCGCCGACCGAGGAGCAGATGAAGGACCTGATGCTGGCGTGGAAGATCGTCAAGCACGCCAAGTCCAACGGCATCGCCATCGCCAAGGACAACCAGAGCCTCGGCATCGGACCGGGCCAGGTGAACCGCATTTGGAGCACGCAGATGGCCATTGAGCGCAGCGGCGAGAAGGTCAAGGGCGCGGCGCTGGCGAGCGATGCGTTCTTCCCGTTTGACGACTGCGTCAAGGCCTGCGCCGACGCGGGCATCAGCTGCATCATCCAACCGGGCGGAAGCATCCGCGATCAGGATTCCATCGACGCGTGCAACAAGTACGGCATCGCGATGGTCTTCACCGGCATGCGCCACTTCAAGCACTAAGCGAACAGAGGCTGTGGCGAGAGCTGCGGCCTCTTTTTCTTGGGGCTGCGCTGGGCTGCTGGTCAGACCTGCCCGAGGGATTTTACTCCTCGAACGCCCCATGCTCGCTTCGCGCGTGAATAAGATGCTTTTTATTCCTTATTATATTTTTGTTTAAGGAGTCAGTTTTATGAAAGTGTTGGTTATCGGCGGCGGCGGCCGTGAGCACGCCGTCTGCAAAAAGCTCAGCGAATCCCCGCTCGTCACGGAGCTGCTCTGCGCGCCGGGCAATGCGGGCATTGCGCAGGTCGCTCGCTGCTGCCCGGACGTGAAGGCCACCGACGTGGCGGCGATCGTCGCGCTGGCGAAGGCCGAGAAGGTCGATTTCGTCTGCGTCACGCCGGACGACCCGCTGGCGCTGGGCTGCGTGGACGAGCTGGAAAAGGCCGGCATCCCCGCCTTCGGCCCGAGCGCGTACGCCGCGCAGATGGAGTCCAGCAAGATCTTCTCCAAGAACCTGATGAAGAAGTACGGCATCCCGACCGCCGCGTCCGAGAGCTTTGAGGACATGGACGCCGCGCTCGCGTACCTGAAGACGCAGAGCGCGCCCATCGTCATCAAGGCCGACGGCCTCGCGCTGGGCAAGGGCGTCGTCGTCGCGCAGACCATGGAGGAGGCGGAACAGGCCGTCATCGACATGATGCAGGGCGGGCGCTTCGGCAAGAGCGGCGCGCGCGTGCTCATCGAGGAATGTATGATCGGCCGCGAGGTGACCGTGCTGTGCTTCACCGACGGCAAGGTGATCGTGCCGATGCGCGCCTCGCAGGATCACAAGCGCGCCTACGACGGCGACAAGGGCCCCAACACCGGCGGCATGGGCGCCTTCGCCCCGAGCCCGCTGTACACG
>CALVTQ010000002.1 GCA_944362695.1 uncultured Clostridia bacterium | reverse complement strand
CGATACCTCATGGAGGCGGCTCGCAGCGCGGGATTTGGAAGGTTCAGTCGCTACGCTCCTTCGCCTTCCAAATCGGTTTGTCACTCCCGAAAAGGCAGTATGGATGCAACTTTATTATAGTAGGGGCAAAAATGAATTGATCTATTTGCAACGGCGCGCGGACGTGATATAATAACAAACCGATGAAAACACACGCTTTTATGGACGATACGGAGGACGGAATGGACCGTTTTGACATTGCGGTTGTCGGCGCGGGGCATGCGGGCTGCGAGGCGGCGCTGGCCTGCGCGCGCATGGGCCTGCATACGCTGCTGCTGACGCTCAACCTCGACGCGATTGCGCTGATGCCCTGCAACCCGGCCATCGGCGGCACGGGAAAGGGGCATCTCGTGCGCGAGATCGACGCGCTGGGCGGCGAGATGGGCCGCGCGATCGACGACACGTTCATCCAGTCGCGCATGCTCAACACGGGCAAGGGGCCGGCGGTACATTCGCTGCGGGCGCAGGCGGACAAGCGCGCCTATCAGCAGAGGATGAAGCGCGCGCTGTTCGCCGAAAGAAATCTCGAGGTGCGTCAGGGCGAGTGCGGCAGGATTCTGACCGAGGACGGCGCGGTCACCGGCATCACGACGACGACCGGCGCGCAGATCGCGTGCAGCGCGCTCGTTTTGTGCTCCGGCGTATACATGGACAGCCGGATCATCATCGGCGAATGCAATTGGTGGGGCGGGCCGCAGGGACTGCTCTCGAGCACGCATCTGGCGGGCGCGCTGCGCGAGCTGGGTATCCCGCTGAGGCGCTTTAAGACCGGCACGCCGCCGCGCATCGACGAGGCGAGCATCGACTTTGACGAGATGGAGCCGCAGCCGGGCGATGAGACGATCACGCCATTCTCGTTCATGACGGGCGGGGAGCTTCGCAACCGCGCGCAGTGCTACCTGACCTACACCAACGAGCAGACGCATGAGATCATCAGAAGGAACATCCACCGCGCGCCGATGTACGCCGGGACGATCCACGGCACGGGCGCGCGCTACTGCCCGTCCATCGAGGACAAGATCATGCGCTTTGCCGACAAGGACAGGCATCAGCTCTTCCTCGAGCCGGAGGGCCTTGACACGAACGAGTGGTACGTGCAGGGGCTTTCGACGTCGCTGCCGGAGGACGTGCAGATTGAGATGCTGCACACGATTCCCGGCCTGCGGCGGGCGCGCGTTTTGCGGCTGGCGTATGCGATCGAGTACGAGTGCATCGACCCGCTCGAGCTGCGGGCGGATCTGTCGCACAGAAAGATTCGCGGCCTGTACTGCGCGGGCCAGATCAACGGCACGAGCGGATACGAGGAGGCGGGCGCGCAGGGCATCCTCGCGGGCATCAACGCGGCGCGCTTCGTGCAGGGGAAGGAGAGCGTGATCCTCGGGCGTGATCAGGCGTATACCGGCGTGCTGGTGGACGACCTGACGACCAAGGGCACGAACGAGCCATACCGCATGATGACCAGCCGCTGCGAATACCGCCTGCTGCTGCGTCAGGACAACGCGGATTTGCGCCTGACCCAGATCGGATACGACGTGGGGCTGGCGAGCAAAGAACGTTTGGACAGGATGATTCAAAAGCGGGAAAAGACCGCGGAGGTCATCGCGCGGCTCAAGAAGACGTGGATCGCCAAGAGCGGGACGCGCGACGAGTGGCTCGAGCGGCACGGGCAGACGGCGGCAGAGGGCAGCGTGTGCGCGGCGGACCTGCTGCGGCGTCCGGGCATCGGGTATGCCGACCTTGCGGAGATCGACCCGCATTACGAGGAACTTTCGCCCGAGGTGCGCGAGCAGGTGGACATTTCGCTGCGCTACGAGGGCTACATCGACAAGGAGCGCCGGCAGGTGGAGAGCTTCCGGCGGGCGGAGAACACGCTTTTGCCGCAGGGCTTTGACTACATGACGCTGGACGGCCTGCGCATCGAGGCGCGCCAGAAGCTCAGCGCGCATCAGCCGCGTTCGCTCGGCGAGGCGGGGCGCATATCGGGCGTGTCGCCGGGGGACATCGCGGTGCTGATGGTGTGGCTGGAAAAGCGCAGCCGCGAGGGAAAATGACCGCTTTACCGGCGGTCGCGCGTATGGTAAAATAAAGCATGCCGGGCCAAAACCCGGACAACAAATGATCGAGGACGATTATGAGCTTTAGGAAGGATTTCATCTGGGGCGCGGCGACGGCGGCCTACCAGATCGAGGGCGCATGGAACGAGGACGGCAAGGGCGAGAACATCTGGGACAGATACAGCCACGAGCCGGGCAAGGTGATCTTCGGTCACACGGGCGACGTGGCCTGCGATCACTATCACCGCTATGAGCAGGACGTCGAGCTGATGCACGAGATCGGCGTGCGCAATTACCGCATGTCCATCGCGTGGACGCGCCTTTTGCCGGACGGCGTGGGCGCGGTGAACCAGAAGGGCATCGACTTTTACAACAGGCTGTTTGACGCGTTGGAAAGCCGCGGCATCCGCCCGTTTGTGACGCTGTTTCACTGGGATTATCCGACGGCGCTGCAGGACAGGGGCGCGTGGAGCAACCCGGACAGCGTGAAATGGTTCGAGGAATACACGGCGCTGTGCGCGCAGAAATTCGGCGGCCGGGTGAAGGATTTCTTCACATTCAACGAGCCGCAGTGCTTCATCGGCGCTGGCTATGAGGCGGGCTTCCACGCGCCGGGCGTGAAGCTTGGGCCGGCCTCGCTGCTGCCGATGGCGCATCACGTGATGATGGCGCACGGCGCGGCGGTTCGCGTGCTGCGCGAGCTCGTGCCCGGCTGTCGCGTGGGCTATGTGCCGTGCGGCTCGCCCGCGATCCCCGCGACGGACAGCGCGCAGGACATCGACGCGGCGCGCAAATCGTTTTTCGATATCGGCGAGGACGGACGCGGCCTCGGTTTCAACGTCCCGCTGTGGAGCGACCCGGTCATGCTGGGGCATTATCCCGAGAAGGTGGTCTCCCTCTACGGCAAGCATCTGCCCAAGGGCTGGGAAAACGACCTGCCGGGCATGCATCAGAAGCTGGATTACTACGGCCAGAACATCTATCAGGGCCACGTCGTGCGCGCGGCGGACAACGCCAAGGGCTACGAGGCCGTGCCGCTGCCGGTGGGCTTTGCCAAGACGGCGATCCAGTGGCCGGTGACGCCGGATGCGCTCTACTGGGGGCCCAAGTTCCTCTACGAGCGATACAAGACGCCGTTTGTCATCGCGGAAAACGGCCTGTCCTGCCACGACGTGGTGTCGCTGGACGGCAAGGTGCACGACCCGAACCGCATCGACTTCATGCACCGCTATCTGCTTGAATACAGGCGCGCGGCGGAGGACGGCGTCGACGCGGCGGGCTACTTCGCGTGGTCGCTGATGGATAATTTCGAATGGGCGAACGGATACACCGACCGCTTCGGCCTGGTATACGTCGATTATCAGACGCAGCAGCGCATCGTCAAGGATTCGGCGCTGTGGTACAAAGACGTCATGGAGAGCAACGGCGAGACGCTGTGACGCATGGGTGAGGGTGCTCCGGCATCCTCGCTTTTGTATACGACGAACGGAAAGGGGGACGCCCGCGATGGATGAGCCGCAGGTGATCGAGGCCTACGCAGACGACACGGTGTTCCGCAACGACGAGAACGGCTACACGGTGCTCGTGGTCAAATGCGAGGGCAAGCGCGTATCCGCCGTGGGCATCATGCCGGCCATCGCCGCGGGCGAGAAGCTGCGCATCACGGGCCAGTGGACGGAGCACCCGACATACGGCAAGCAGATCAAGGTGCAGAGCGTGGAGATCGAGAAGCCGACGACGATATCGGGCATCGAGCGGTATCTGTCCAGCGGCATGATCCGCGGCATCGGCCCGGCGACGGCGAAGGTGCTCGTCAAGCATTTCGGCGAACGCACGCTCGACGTGCTGGCCAGCGAGCCGGACGAGCTGCTGCGCGTGCCGGGCATCGGCGAAAAGCGCGCGCGGATGATGATGGAGAGCTACGCGGAGCAGGCCCAGCAGCGCGAGGCGATGGTGTTCTTGCAAAGCTACGGCGTGACGCCCTCGCTGGCCGTGAAGATCTTCAAAAAATACGGCGACGCTGTGCAGACGGTGATCCGCAAAAACCCGTACAGGCTCGTTGAAGACATCGAGGGCGTGGGCTTCAAGACGGCGGACAAGATCGCCGCGACGCTGGGCATCGAGCCGGACAGCGAATACCGCCTGAGCGCGGGCATCAAATACACGCTGATGGACGCCACGAACGGCGCGGGGCATTGCTATCTGCCGCGCGATTTGCTGATCAATGCGGCGTGCAGGCTGCTGGGCGCGGGGCGTGAGGACGTGGAGCGCGTGCTCGACGGGCTGATCCTCTCGCACGCGGTGTCGGCGCAGGGCGTGCCGGGCGAGGACGGCGAGGAGATCATCGCCATATACACGCCGCAGGCGCTGCGCGCGGAGACCGAGGTCGCCGTCAGGCTCAAGGAGCTCGCCGACGCCATGCCCGAGAGCATGTACGGCGATTTGACGATGCAGATCGACGAGCTCGAGCGATACGAGGGCATCGAGTTTCACCCGCAGCAGCGGCACGCCATCGAGACCGCCGTCAAAAGCGGCATGTGCGTCATCACCGGCGGCCCCGGCACGGGCAAGACGACGATCATCAAATGCATCATCAAGCTGCTGAGCCTGCACGGGGAGATCATGCTCGCCGCGCCGACGGGACGCGCCGCCAAGCGCATGAGCGAGGCATGCGAAATGGAGGCCAAGACGCTGCACAGGCTGCTCGAATACGGCGGCGAGGACGGCGACTTTGCGCGCACGCAGGACAACCCGCTGGAGACCGACGCGATCATCATCGACGAGATGTCCATGGTCGACATCTTCCTGATGCGCTCGCTTCTGCGCGCGGTGACGCCCGGAACGCGGCTGATCATGGTCGGCGACGCGGATCAGCTGCCCAGCGTGGGCGCGGGCAACGTGCTCAAGGACATTCTGGAAAGCGGCGTCGCCCCGGCGGTCAAGCTCACGGAGATCTTCCGGCAGGACGAAAAGAGCATGATCGTCTACAACGCGCACCGCATCAACCACGGCGAGCCGCCCAAGCTCAACGCGAAGGGGAGCGACTTCTTCTTCGAGCGCGCGGCCTCGGCGACGGACGCGGCGAAGAAGATCGTGGCGCTGTGCGCGACGAGGCTGCCGAGCTTCCTTGGGCTTGATCCGGTCAAGCAGATGCAGGTGCTCTCGCCAACGAAGAAGGGCGAGTGCGGCGTCTGGGCGCTCAACCAGCTCTTGCAGGCGCAGTTCAACCCGCCCGCGCCGCACAAAAGCGAGCGCACGCGCGGCGACACGACATTCCGCGAGGGCGACAAGGTCATGCAGACGCGCAACAACTACCAGCTCAAATGGCGCAAAGAGGGCGTGTTCGGCTGGGAAGAGGGACAGGGCGCGTTCAACGGCGACATCGGCTTTGTGCTGGATATCGACACGCAGGAGCACACGCTGCGCGTGCAGTTTGACGACGAGCGCATCGCGACATATGAGGGCGGCGACGTGGACGACCTCGAGCTGGCGTACTGCATCAGCGTACACAAGAGCCAGGGCAGCGAGTTCCCGGTGGTCGTGATGCCGGCTGTGGGCGGCCCGCCGATGCTGCTCACGCGCAACCTGCTCTACACGGCGGTCACGCGCGCCAGACGGCTGGTCATGATCGTGGGGCGCGAAGCGGCCATCGACCAGATGATCGCCAATGTGAACACCAAAAAGCGTTACAGCGCGCTTTGCTGGCGGCTCAAGCAGATGATGGAATTATAAGCAAAAGAAGGGGAGGACGCGCATGAAGGGCAATTGGCTGAAACGGCTGATCGGCTTCGTGGAATCGCTCGTCTTCCCCGACGGCGTGACGTGCCTGTGCTGCTCGCGCGGGCTTGGCGAGGACGAGACGGACGGCGTGTGTCCCGCGTGCAGGCAGGCGCTCGAACGCATGGCGCACGAGCAGGCGGAAAGCGACCCGGACGGCACGCATGCGCTCGCGCCAGGCATCGCGCATGTTTACGCGGCATATCCCTACGAGGCGCAGGCGCGGCGGCTGATTCTGATGATGAAGGTGAATTGCCTTCGCGAGGCAGCGGTTCCGCTGTGCCGGGCGATGAGCGCGCTCAACATGGCGGACGCGGACGTGCTGGTGCCTGTGCCGACGAGCGCAAAGCGCATCAGGGAGCGCGGCTTCAATCAGGCGGTGCTGCTGGCGCAGGGCGTCGGCAAGGCGTGCGGGAAACCCGTGCGGGAGGCGCTTGTGCGCGTGTCCGAGCGCGGCAAGCAGAGCCTGCTCTCCGCACGTGAACGCAGAAAGAACCTGACGGGCAGCATGCGCGCGGACGGGAGCGTGAGGGGCCTGCGCGTGGCGGTCGTGGACGACGTATACACCACGGGATCGACGGCGGCGGAGGCGGCGAGGGCGCTGCGTGAGGCCGGTGCGGCGGATGTTTTTGTGCTTTGCGCGGCGAGAACGGGGCGTGGCAGAAAGGCGGTTTTGGCCGATTTTGACAGATTGCGCGTGAATGTGCACAGAAACGACAAGGGACGCGGAAAAATATGAAAAGCTTTCGAAAAGCACTTGAAATTTTTATATTTTGAGATTATAATGATGCAGGATGATCCGATCGGGTCTGTGGTTGAAAGTCGATGCCAGTCGCAGGCGAAACGATCCACGTAATCCGGCCAAAGCGCCGGGGAGCATGGTGCGGCTTAGAGGTAAGTCCGTCCAGGGCAAAACGCCCTGAGAGGGTTAGTAGTGGGGCACGATATGTGTATGAGCGAACGCTCCGGACGGCGAGTGTGGGGTCAAAGACCAGGTCAGCCGAATCGATCATACCGATCTCTATTTATTTTCGGAGGGGTTTCCCATGTATCAGGACAAGACTTTGACCTGCAAAGACTGTGGCCAGGAATTTGTGTTCACCGCCGGTGAGCAGGAGTTCTATGCCGAGAAGGGCTTCCAGAATGAGCCGTCTCGCTGCAAGGCCTGCCGCATCGCCCGCAAGAACAGCCGCCCGGCCAATGGCGAGGGCCAGCAGCGCGAAATGTACGAGACCACCTGCGCGCAGTGTGGCGCCCCGACTCGCGTGCCTTTCATCCCGAAGAACGACCGACCCATCTATTGCAGCGAGTGCTACGCGGCGCGCCGTGCTAACCGCTATTAATTGATGAGAACGAAGTCCTCTGTGCGACGCAGTACAGAGGACTTTCTTTTTTTGTTTTGAGCCGGTCACTGCATAAAACGACGCGTCTGTCGGGCACTTTTTTATTTTTGGGGAAACGACGGGCGCAGACGACGATTAAACGGGCGGTATATTTCGCCGCGGAGGAAATTCAACGGGTCAGTTGTGAAGGAAATGCGGCGAAACCGGGAAATCGGGTGTAAAGAATTATTAATTTTGTCAGCGGGAGGCCATATTTGCGCCGCAGAAACGCGCTATACTCGCGATGGTCAACGAACGAAATGAAAGCGGAGGAAAGGACCATGAGCGAGAAAAAGCCCAAGAAGAAGAGGCGCGTGGGGCGCGCGATCAGGCGATGGATGAAGCGGATTGTGCTGCTGGTTGTGCTGATTGCGGCGGCGCTGCTGGGCGCGAAGGAATACCTGAGCAATCAGGCGAAGAACGCGGAGGACGAGGAGACCTACGCGACGGCGGCCGTCATGCGCGGGGCGATGGAGGATACGGTCTACGGCACGGGCACGACGAGCGCGCGCAGTCAGCCGACGGTGCTCGCCGGGGCGGACGGCACGCTCACACAGCTGCGCGTGGCCGTGGGCGACGAGGTCAAGGCGGGCGACATCCTCGCCGTGATCACAAACGACGAGATCGACGCGACGATCACCGACCTCGAGTTCGCGCTCTGGGACCTTGACGACACGATCCTCGGCACGAGCGCGGGATCGAAGGTCACGAGCATCGAGGCGCCTGTGGCGGGCCGCGTGAAGGCGATTTACGCGCAGGCGGGCGACGATGCGCTCGCCGTGTTCCGCCGCGAGGGCGCGCTGGCGATGATCTCCACCGACGGGCGCATGAAGGTTGAGCTCGTCGGCGAGGATGCGGCGCTGGGCCTTGAGCTCGACGAGCGCGTGAGTGTGACCGGTACGGCGACGGACGCGGACGGCGAGCTGGTGGGCATCGCGGCGGAAGGCACGGTCGTCGACCTCACGCAGCAGGGCACGCACGCGACGGTCACGATCAACGACGACACGCTGCCCCTCGGCGCGCAGGTCACCATCGCCAAGGCGAGCGGTGAGACCGTGGGCGAGGGCGTGCTCGAAATCAACAAGCCGGTCGCGGTGTCCTCCTACGGCGGGACGATCGCGTCGGTGAACGTGGCCGTGGACAAAAAGGTCAGCCGGGGCGACGTCATCTTTAAGCTCACGGATTCGCCGCTGACGCTGACGATCGAGGAGCTGCGGCTTCAGCGCGAGACGGCGGCCAAGGAGCTTGAGGAGGCCAAGGCGCAGCGCGAAAACCTGATCGTGCTCGCTCCGTGCGACGGCGTGGTGGCGACGCTCGACGTCAGCGAGGGCGACGCAATCACCAGCGGCGCGGTCATCGGCTCCATCCTCGAGGGCGAGGAGATGAACCTGACCATCGCGGTGGACGAGCTCGACGTGGTGGACGTGGCCGTCGGGCAGGCGGTTGTCGTGACGGTCGACGCGCTGGGCGACGTGACGATGCCCGGCACGGTCAGCAAGATCGCGCCGGTCGGCACGAACAGCGGCGGTGTGACGACGTATGACGTGGAGCTGGCCATCGACGCGGCGGGCACCGGCGTGCGCTCCGGCATGAACGCGACGGGCGAGATCGTCATCGCGAGCAAGGACGATGCGCTCTACGTGCCTGCCGAGGCGCTGATGACGGTCAACAACCAGACGTATGTCATGGTCGCGGACGGTTCCGGCGCGGCGGCGAATGATGCGGGCGATGCCGCGGCGAGCTTCGGCATGCGCGGCATGGCAGGCGGCTTCGGCGACGCACAGACGGGCGAAACGGGCTTTGCGGCGGGCGATATGCCGCAGATGAACGCGGGCGAGCGTCCGTCGCGCGGCGGCATGCGCGCCAATGTGCAGAGCGATGCACAGACGGGCGAACAGGCCGATGCGCAGGTTGAAAATCAGGGCGGCGAACAGGCCGACGAGCAGAAGATTTCGATCCTCGATTACGCCAAAAACGCTTACGCCGCCGTAAAAAACTGGCTGTTTGAGGACGTGAACGCGGCGAAGGGTACACAGCAGACCGGCACGCTCGTGCGCGTGGAGGTCGGCTTGCAGAACGACGAATACGCCGAGATCGTCTCGGGCGTCTCCGAGGGCGACGTGCTGCTCTACACGTCCACCGACACGGATACGAGCTCCATGTTCAGGGACATGGGCGGCGGACGCGGCGGCGACATGGGCGGCATGGGCGGCATGGGCGGCATGCCCGGATTTTAAGGAGGCGGACGGATGATTCGCATGGAGGGAATCCGCAAGGAATACCGCATGGGCGAGAACGTCGTGGCGGCGCTGGACGGCGTGGATATCCACATCAGGCCGCGCGAGTTCGTCTCGATCATCGGGCCGTCGGGCAGCGGCAAAT
Organism: uncultured Clostridia bacterium; assembly: GCA_944362695.1. Lineage (GTDB taxonomy): Bacteria > Bacillota > Clostridia > Christensenellales > Aristaeellaceae > Ventricola. Next base: position 3,582 of record CALVTQ010000002.1, on the reverse strand, counting down.
CGACGCTGATGAACATCATCGGCTGTCTCGACGTGGCGGACGCGGGCGTCTACATGTTCGACGGGCAGGAGATCAACGACTACACCGAGGATGAGCTGGCGGACATCCGCGGGCGCAAGATCGGGTTTGTGTTCCAGCAGTTCAACCTGCTGCCCAGGCTGACGGCGCGCGAGAACGTGGAACTGCCGCTGATCTATCAGGGCATGAGCGCGGGCAAGCGGCGCGCGAGAAGCCGCGAGGTGCTCGAAATGGTCGGGCTCGAGGGGCGCATGAACCACAAGCCCAGCGAGCTTTCCGGCGGACAGCAGCAGCGCGTGGCGATCGCGCGGGCGCTGGCGGGCAAGCCGTCGCTGATCCTCGCCGACGAGCCGACGGGCAACCTGGACAGCAAGACCGGCGCGGAGGTCATGCGGCTGTTTCACGAGCTGCACGAGGCGGGCAACACGATCGTGCTCATCACGCACGACGCGAACATCGCCTCGCAGACGCCGCGCTCCATCCACATCCACGACGGGCGCGTGCTCGAGCCCGCGACGGAGAGTGAGGTGGTGATCTGATGCAGACGATTTCGATGGCCTTCAAAGCGATTTGGGGCAACAAGGTGCGCTCGTTTCTGACGATGCTGGGCGTCATCATCGGCGTGATGAGCGTGATTGTGCTCATTTCAATCGGCCAGGGCACGACGGCGGAGGTCGCCGAGTCGATCTCCGCGATGGGCACGAACCTGCTCACCGTGAGCATCCAGACGCGCAAGCCGGGCAGATTTGGCGGCGGATCGTCGGGCGCGAAGGGCACGGTCATCTTAAAGCTCGACGACATCCTGACGCTCGAGGACGAGGAGAGCATCGCCAGCGTGTCGCCCACGGTGAGCGGCAGCCTGACTGTCAAGGCGGGGAGCATGAACACGACCGCGCAGATCACCGGCGCGCTGCCTGCCTATGCGGGCATCGTCAACCAGGGCGTGCAGAGCGGGCGATACATCGCCGACGCGGACGTCACCAACCGCAGCGCCGTATGCGTGATCGGCACGGAGCTGGCGACGACGCTGTTCGGCAACACGGATGTCGTAGGCAACACGATGCACATCGACGGGCGCAGATTCTCGATCGTCGGCGTGCTGGAGAGCAAGGGCACGAGCATGGGCGGCAGCACGGACAACGCGCTGATCCTGCCGTTCACGCTGGCGCAGCGGATGCTCGACTCGACGACGATCGATTCAATCTACATCTCGGCGGTCGATTCCGCGAACGTGGACACGGCACAGGAGGCCGTCGAGCGCTGGCTTTACCGTAAATATCAGAATGAAAACAGCTATTCCGTCATGAACCAGACGCAGATGCTGGAGACCGCGAACGAGACGGCGAGCACGCTGTCGCTGATGCTGGGCGGCATCGCGGGCATATCGCTGCTGGTCGGCGGCATCGGCATCATGAACATCATGCTCGTATCGGTCACGGAGCGCACGCGCGAGATCGGCATCCGCAAGGCCATCGGCGCGAAAAGGCGCAACATCCTGATGCAGTTTTTGATCGAATCGGTCGTGATCTCCGGCATGGGCGGTGTGCTGGGCCTCGTGTTTGGCCTGCTGCTCATGCACGTGTTGGAGGGCGTGCTGGGCATGGAGCTTGTGATGAGCGTGGGCGTGGCACAGCTGGCGATTGGGTTCTCGATGGGCGTGGGCGTGATCTTCGGGCTGTACCCGGCGAACAAGGCCGCGCGGCTGAGGCCCATCGACGCGCTGCATTACAGCTGACGGGGGCGTGCGATGAGAAGGACAATCGTTTTGCTCGCGCTGCTTGCGGCGTGGGCGATGCCTGCGGTCGCGGCAGCGCAGAGCGTGGTGACGGCGGAGATTGGCAGCATCACGCGGACGGTCTACGGCGCGGGTCAGGTGCAGAGCGCGAGCATGCCGGGCGTATACGCCGGGACGGACGCGGCGGTCGCGGAATGGACCGTGGGCGTGGGCGACAGCGTCAAGGCGGGCGACGTGATCGGGTATCTGACGGATGCGGAGCTCGACGCAGAGATTGAGCAGCTCGAGCTCGACGCGCAGAAGGCTCTCGAGGCGCTGGCGGACACGAAGACGTATGAGATGTACACCGAGAGCGTGGTCCGGGACGAGCGCGGCAGGCCGGTCAAGGACGAGGAGACGGGCGAGGCGATGACCGTCAAATCCTCCAACGAAATCACGATCCGCGCGCCCGCAGCGGGCCGGATCATGGCGATTTACATCGAGCCGGGCGACGACGCGCTGGCCGTCTATCGCGAAAAGGGCGCGGTGATGATGCTCTCCACCGACGGGCGCATGAAGGTCGAGCTGCGCGATGTCGAATGTGACCTGGCGCTGGGCGATGCCGTGCGCGTGAAGGGCGAGGGGATCGAGGCCGAGGGCCGCGTCGTGAACCTGACGCACAGAGGCACGCGCGCGACGGTCGAGGTCATCGGCGATACATACCCGATGGACGCGGCGGTCTCGGTTTACGATGAGGGCGGCGCGCTAGCGGGCGAGGGCGTGCTCGAGATCAACAAGCCGCTGGCGGTCTCGGCCTACGGCGGCACGGTCAAGGGCATCATGTGGAATGTGAAGGTCGGCGCGATGGTCGAGCGTCAGGACGCATTGGCGCGCCTCGTGTGGGACGAGATGCCGCTGTACATCGGCAACGACGAAGCGGTCTACGCCTACGCCAGGGCGAACGCGATGCTCTCCGACGCGCTGGCCCGGCGCGAATCGCTGACGCTGACCGCGCCTGTGGACGGCGTGATCGCGTGCATCGATGTGAGCGAGGGCGAGGACGTGACGGCGGGGACGCGGCTTTTGTCGCTGGTTGAGGACGGCGCGGGCATGACGCTCGTGCTCAAGGTCGACGAGCTGGACATCGTGAGCGTCGCGCCGGGGCAGAGCGTGAGCCTGACGGCGGATGCGCTGCCGGAGATGACGCTCGGCGGCATGGTGGAGAAGATCGCGCCCATCGGCGACACGAGCGGCGCGGTGACGACGTTTGACGTGTACGTGACGCTCACCGGCGAGATCGACGAGCGCGTGCGCGGCGGGATGAACATGAGCGGTGAAATCGCCGTGGAGAGCGCGCAGGGCGCCGTGACATTGCCCGCCGAGGCGCTGCAAAAGGACGCGCAGGGCTGGTATGTGACGATGGAGGACGGGAGCAGACGCGATGTGCGCGTGGGCATCATGACCGACGGACGCGTGCAGATCACGGGCGGCCTTGACGCGGGCGAGCGCATAATTTGCAGAACGTGACGAACATTTTTATAAAAACTTCAGATAAGATGGCGGATAAAGGTTGCATCACGGTGATTTTGCGATAGAATAAGGAGAAAGGCGCGGCATAGGCGGGCAGACGATTGTCCCGCGCGCCTGTACAATCACGAAGGAGAGCATTCCCATGAAAAAGTTTTTGGAAGAGTTTAAGGCGTTTGCCATGCGCGGCAATGTCGTGGACATGGCCATCGGCGTGGTCATCGGCGGCGCGTTCGGCAAGATCACCACGTCGCTGGTGAACGACATCTTCATGCCGCTGCTGGGCCTTGTCACCGGCGGCATCAACTTCGGCGGCCTGTTCG
>CALVTQ010000001.1 GCA_944362695.1 uncultured Clostridia bacterium | reverse complement strand
TACAATAAAAAATAAAAACTCGATGTGACGATTTGCGCTTTCCATCAGTCTAATAAGCGTAACGTTACAAGGAGATGAGCTTATGGACAAGGATTTCTTCGTAAAAGAGATCGAAGCCCACAGCGGTATGCTCTACCGCGTGGCCTATACGATCCTTCGAAGCGATGACGCCTGCAAAGATGCGCTGCAAGATACAGCGCTTAAGGCATGGGAAAAGCGAGGAACGCTCAAAGAGCCGCGCTATTTCCGCACATGGATCACGAGGATCCTCATCAATACGTGTTACGACACGCAAAGAAAACGCAAGCGCTTCGTTTCAATCGAGGATATTGCAGAACCTCAGGTAGCTGCTCCTGATATCTCACTGGCGATGGCATTGAAGTCTCTTCCGGAAAAGCTGCGACTGCCGCTGGTGCTCTATTACTCAGAAGGATTGACCTATGCGGAGATCGCGCAGACGCTGCGACTCCCGACGGCGACGGTGAGAGGAAGAATCTACCGTGCAAAAGGTGAATTGAGAAAGGAGTTGGATGCAGAATGAAGCGCAATCTGGATGAACTGGATATTCGCAGCGCATTTGCGCAGGAACCGAAGGCGTGTCATGATGCGCTGATGAACGCAGCCTTCTCCGTCAAGGAGGAAAAAACTGTGAAGAAAGCATCTTTCCGTGTTGCTTTGGTTGTTGCTCTGATTATTGTGGCTACGATGACCGTCGCTGTTGCTTCGGGTAATCTGCTCGGCTTTGCGGATTTATTTGGCGGTCAGTATGGAACGACGGTTCCTGAGACGGTGCAGCGCGTTATGAATGAGGAGTGGAATAAACACGAGTTTGCACTGGGTGAGGTAGTGTTTACTACGCAGGAGCTTTTCTGCGATGGACACATTGCTATGGCCTCTACGGTGATCTCCATGCCGGATGGCAGCGATGCCCTGATTTGCGCAGAACCCTATGATGCCGTTGGTGCTACTGGCGAGAATGGTGAACAGGCAGCAAAGCGTCTTGGCGTAGAACCGGGGATGACGTGGATCGAGGCTGCCAAGAAGCTGAATCGCAAGCTGTATGCAGTCCGTGCGATTCTTGAGGTTCCGGCAGAAATCGATAGCGGCTGCGCCATGGAGGACTTCCTGTATAACGAAGATGGCAGTGTTACATACTTCAGCATGCCGGAATTGAACGGTAAGGCAACCGGTGAAACGGTTGATATGCAGATGTTCCTGCGTGTGGCTGAGATCGATCTTAACGCAGAAACCGAAACCACTGTATTGAAGGAGCGCAAGCCTCTTAGCATTTTCCTTGAAGCTCCGATTGAGGAGCATGTCTACGCTTGCAATGGCGACTTCATTGCTGATGGCTATAAACTGGAAAGCATTAAGGCTGAACTCAGCGGCGCTGGACTCTACCTCTATTCGACTTTCATTGCGCCGGATGGAGTGACGGAAGCGGATGTTTATGAGCGTGATTTTCCCCTTTGGCTTGATCTGGAAGAAAAGGCTCTGCCCAGCGGTATTAACCTGAGTGCAAGTGTTGATACTCAGAACCTGCCGAAGATCACCTACATGCAGATGCTTTCTGTCAACGCAATCCCTGAGAAGATGATTATGCAGGTGCCGGATACGCCGTTTGCTACGGCAGATGAAATCAATCCGGGCTATCAGCGCGTGATTCTCAGCAAGTAAACAACTGCAGCGCCGTCCATATAATGCGCGGACGGCGCTGTTTTTGAAAGGAATGGATTGTGATAATGAGATGCAAGCACGTGATTATCTGGCTGATTCTGCTTATGCTGTTTCTGTCCCAAACGGCATTTGCGGATGACGGTGCATCCATGAAACTGTGGGATGTAAATATAAACAGGAGTTACTAGCGCAGTCATCCGGAAGTTAAGCATGAAAGCGTTCAGAATAATCCTTGGGGAAACATGTTGGATGATCTGGAAGAGACGCAGGCTGATGTGGTTGGGATACGGTTTCTTAATCATGAGTTGATACCTTTGATTGAAAAGGATGCGTTAGAGGATCTGTCTGATAGCGCTGTGATTTCAAAAGCTGTTGATCGCATGATGCCGTGGATTAAGGAGCTTGTTGTAACGGCAGATGGACGGATTGCAGCATTTCCAACTCTGGCGTACGTGCGCCCGATCTATTGGTATCAGGACGCATGGGATGCAGTGGAGCTTCGGGCAGAAGATGTACCTCGCAGCTATACGGGATTACTTGATTTTCTGGATGCCTGGATACGAGAAAGCGAGGCGGAGTGTATGGATGCTCAACGTGTGAAGCATGAGATTGAAGAGAAAAATATGCGCGAAACGCCGGACGTTATGACTGTCCTTGACGAAACTATACCGTCTCCGGACCGAATTCAGATGACGGAAACTGTTGAATTGCCGGAAATTCAGACGATGACCGGCTACATTCGCGGGCATTACGAAGAGGAGATCCTCGCAGCGCTTTCGCATAAGATCCGATGCGGCGAGCTGGGTGTGCAGTGCGACGGGAAGCTGCTGCGGGAAATCCCGCATATGGGTCCGGGAAATGGTGAGGAAGATTTGAACCAAGCGCCTCCTGCCATATCCGGGAATAGCCGGGCGGCCGAAGAACCGGGCCACCACAGCGAGCCGCTTGTGAGCATCACGCCGCTGAACGGAAAGATTGCCTGGATGGGATTCCGGCGTGTGGGGATTTGCTTCGTTGAAGCGGATCTGGTCATAGAAATGGAGACCGAGATCCGCGGCGGCATGTCACAAGGAATCCAACGGACAACGCAGCGATACCGGGCGGATATGTGCATCGCCATGGAAACCGGCATCGAGGTGGAGTAGCCAAATAAGAAGAACCGGTCGAAGATCGGTTCTTTTTTTGTGGGCAAAGGACTCGAAGGAGCGGTAGTGAATGACGTTTAAGTAGGCACGTCAGAACCGCGACGACCGGAGAATCGAGCTTTGTTCCATATGCCGCGCGATCTGTCGGGCAAAAAAAGCAGCTCCGCGCGGGAGTTGCTTCGTTGTTTGCTGTCTGCGCGTCACGCTTGCGCCCTTTCGACGGCCAGCGGCTGCAGATAGATCATGAGGGTGAACACGCTGCCGGTGTGCTCGATCTTCATGACGCCCATGTAATGCTCGACGATTTTGCGGATGGAGGTCATGCCGACGCCGCTGCGGCTGTAATCGCGCCTGCGGGAGAGCAGATCGTCGCCGTCCGCGCGGGTGACGCCGTCGAAGCTGTTGCGCACGAGCAGCGTGAGCTGGTCGTTGCTGCGGCTGGCGCGCATCTCCACGAAGCGCTCGCTCTCGGGCACGGTGGCGCAGCCGTCCAGCGCGTTTTGCAGGCAGTTGCCGATGAGCACGCACAGGTCGGTGTCCGCGAGGCCGCAGCCCTGAAGCGGAAGCTGAATCTGCGCGCGCACGCCGGAGACTTTGGAGACAGAGAACATGGCCTGCACGAGGATGTTGACCGCCGGATGATCGGAGTAATGCGCGGGGGCTGAGGCGTCCACCTCGCTCAGCCAGCCGTCCAGATACGCGCGCATGCCGTCGAGGTCGCCTTCGTCAAGGCGCGTGCGCAGCGCGGCGACCTGATAGCGCAGATCGTGTCGCAGCGCGCGCAGTCGCTCGTAGCTGCGCGCCTGTTCGGCGTATTGCTCCTTCTGATTGTCGATCAGCAGGTCGAACGCGGCCAGACGCTCGGAGAGACGGGCGGCATCCAGACTGACGGACAGCAAACGCGCGCAGAGCAGATAGCTCGCCAGCGTGCCGAAATAGCTGATGATGTTGATGAGCAGGAACATGAGGTTCAGCGGCAGATTCCTGATATCATAGATCTCGCTGATCAGCGCGCAGATGGCCAACTGCGAAACCGGCAGGCAGAACAGAAGCCACAAGTTCTGCGTCGTCTCGGCCTTCTTGAATATCGGCAGAAAATAATGCTTGAGCAGATAGTAGATCACCGGCAGCAGAAGAAGCTGCAAGATGATGAAGCTGAACGTGAACTCGAGTGTGATATACGGCATGGAATCGCCGATCAAGATGAATTCCATGACGTTGCTGACCGACACGCAGAACGTGATGAAATGCATCGCCGAGAAGAACCAGAACAGCGCCTTCATCGGATGCATGTGCGAGCTGAACATGTAGAATACGGCGAATGCGATGGATGTGGCCATGAACGTCAGATGGCCCGTGTAGCCCGTCGCATGGACGTGCAGCGCAACCAAAAGGGCGCACAGCGCGCCGAATGCCGTGAGCTTGAGCGCGAGCCGGCTGCGCAGGCCGTCTGCCGGCAGCGTGCACAGCACCAGAACCGGCACGGCGTAGATCGCGAAATTCAGGATGGTCAGCAGGAGAAATCACACCCCTTCCCTGTTCATGCCGCTCCACAGGAACTCGGCACAGCGGGCGCGGATGGCCAGGCTCTCGCGCATGCGGATGGGCACGCGGTCTCCGTTGTCCATCTCAAGATGATCGTTGAGGGCGGCGCGCACGTGGGCCAGATTGACCACGCAGCTGCGGTGGCATTGCAAAAAGCGATCCTTGGGCAGAAGGCTGCAGATCTCCTTGAGGCGCATGGTCGTTGTGATGACGCGCTCATGCGTATGCACAAAGCAATTCTTGCCGTACACATCCACATAGAGGATGGTCGAAAGCGGAATCGCGATCTTCATGCGGCCGGAGACCAGCTCCAGCGTCTCGTCGGGCACGCGGCGCACGTCCAGCAGATGGCGCAGCACGCGGGCGAAATCGGCCTCGGCGACAGGCTTGAGCAGATAGCCCGCGGCGTAGACCTCATAGCCCTCGATGGCGTAATCGCGGCTGGATGTCGCAAAGACGATGTCCAGATCGAGGTTCTTCGCGCGAAGGCGGCGGGCCAGCGCGATGCCTCCGGGGGTGTCGTCGTCCATGAGGATGTCGATGATGCATATGCAGTATCCGTTTGCGGCCTGTGCGGCGGCTTCCATGGCGCCGGGATCGGTGAAGCAGCGGATGACGAACGGAAGCGCCGCGTTGTCAATCAGATTCTGTGCGGTATCGCGAAGCTGGGCGAGCGTCTGTTTGTCGTTGTCCAGCAGGAGAAGCGTGGTGCGCCGGTCCTTCGTGGGTTGGTTTTCGGCGATTTCGTTGGGCCTTACGTCCATGGCGGTGTCTCCTTTTCGAGAGGGAAATGAACGCATAATGCTATAAAATATATTATATCACATTGAGCCAAAAGCTGCCCGTTGAGGATTGTGCGTTTTATGCCGCAGAGCTGCCGTTCATTCCTGCGCGGCGGCATATGATGCGGGCCAAATAGAAAAACGGCTTCCGAAGCCAACGGAAGCCGGAAAAATCGGTTTATTTATACATCTCGGGGTCGTGCTCGATGATGACGATGCCCATGCCGCATGCGCCCTCGCCGGTGTGGCTGCTGATGGAGCAGGAGAGCGGGGCGTAGGAGGAGGCATAGCCGGGGAATGCGGCGCGCATCTCGGCGAGCCAGGCGTCGGACTCGGCCTTGCTGGAGAAGCTGCCCGCCGTGCCGACGAAAATCTTCTCCTTCGGGAAGCCGGCGAAGCGCGTGTTGAGCTCCTCGCGCATCTTGGCGATCATCTTCTCGTGCGCCTGCTCCATGGCGCGCACCTTGGTGAACTTGTCGAGCTTGCCGCCCTGAATCGTCAGAACGGGCTTGATGCCCAGCACGGTGCCGATGGCGGCGGCGGCGGGCGTCACGCGGCCGGAGCGCTTGAGATACTCGAGCGTGTTGACCGTGATGTAGATCGAGCAGTTCATGGCGTTCTCAAGCAGCCTCGCGACGATCTCGTGTGCGGACAGGCCGAGGTCGACCAGATGGCGCGCGTCATAGACGGCGAGCAGCTGCGGCAGGGAGATGCGCTTGTTGTCGACCACGTGCACGCGGCCGTCGTAGCCCTCGGCGAGCTGCGCGGCGGTCTGGCAGGAGCCGGAGAGGCCGCTTGACATCGGGAGATAGACGACGTCGTCGTATTCCTTCAAAATCTCGTCCCACATCTCCATCAGGTCGCCGGGAGAGGGCTGGGAGGAGGAGACGGGAAACCCCTGCTTCATCGCGGCAAAGAGGCTCTCGTGCGTGATATCGACGGTCTCGGTGCAGTCCTTGCCGTCCACGATGACGGGCATGGGCAGCACGAATATGCCGTGGCGTTTTCCTTCTTCGACGGTCATGCCGCTGTTGGTGTCGGTCATGATGGCGATTTTGCTCATGTTGGTATGCTCCTTTATGGCTGCGCGCCGTGATGCGATGGCTTTGTCGTTCGGGGACGGCGGGCGGCGCGTGTCCCGGCGTTCGCACAGAAACATTTCTGAAACATTATAGCGCAAATCTGACGGGGAAGCAAGCAAATTGCGCCCAAAGTCAATATATAAGGAAAGAATGGATGCGCAGCGGGGCGATCCGCCCTTGACGAAAGGCGCGCGGATGGTCTATGATAGGGGATATGAAGGAAATCCTGCGTCCCGGCGCGTGATGGCCGGACGCGAAACGAGGAGAGAGCCATGAAATACGATTATCTGATCGTGGGCGCGGGCCTCAGCGGCGCCGTGTTCGCCCACGAGGCCGCGGCGGCGGGCAAGCGCGTGCTCGTCATCGAGAAGCGCAGCCACACGGCGGGCAACATCTACACCGAGGACGTGGAGGGCATCAACGTGCACCGCTACGGCGCGCACATCTTCCACACCAACGACAAGCGCGTCTGGCAGTACGTGCAGCAGTTCGCGGACTTCAACCGCTACACGAACAGCCCGGTCGCCAACTACAAGGGCGAGCTGTATTCGCTGCCGTTCAACATGTACACGTTCAATAAGATGTGGGGCGTGACGACGCCGCAGCAGGCCGCCGAGATGATCGAGCGCCAGCGCGCCGCCGAGCACATCGACAGCCCGCGCAACCTCGAGGAGCAGGCCGTCTCGCTCGTGGGCCGCGACATCTTTGAAAAGCTCGTCAAGGGCTACACCGAAAAGCAGTGGGGCCGCCCGTGCAGCGAGCTTCCCGCGTTCATCATCAAGCGCCTGCCCGTGCGCCTGACGTTTGACAACAACTACTTCAACGCGCTGTATCAGGGCATACCGGTCGGCGGCTACACGAAGATGATCGACAAAATGCTCGAGGGCATCGAGGTGAAGCTGGGCGTTGACTACCTCGCGGACAAGGAAAAGTGGGACGCGATGGCCGACAGGGTCGTCTACACCGGCCCGATCGACGCGTACTTCGGCTTTTCCGAAGGCCCGCTCGAGTACCGCAGCGTGCGCTTTGAGACCGAGCGGCTGGACACCGACAACTATCAGGGCAATGCCGTCGTCAACTACACCGACAGCGAGACGCCCTACACCCGCATCATCGAGCACAAGTGGTTCGAGTTCGGCAAGGACGCGGACGGCAACGCCATCCCGCACACCGTTATCAGCCGCGAATACAGCAGCGAATGGAAGCCCGGCGACGAGCCGTACTATCCCGTCAACGACGAGAAGAATTCCGCGCTGTACGCCCGCTATGCCAAGCTCGCCGAGAAGGAGAGAAGCGTCATCTTCTGCGGCAGGCTCGCGGAGTACCGCTATTACGACATGGACGCGGTCGTGGCGCATACGCTTGCGCTGTGTGATGCGGTGCTGTAACCCGTCTGCAATATTAAAAATCACTCGCCCCACCGGCATGGCAGGGCGAGTTTTTCTTTGTATTGTAAGGAATGATGGCTCAGTTGAAGCCCACGACCTTCTGGCTGATCTTGTAGCCGATGACGGCCAGACGGCGGCACAGCGCGTTGTTCTTGGTGAGGATGAAGCCCAGCGGACGGCGCGTGAGCATCTTGTAGACCTTGGGGTAGTTCGCCTTGATGTCGGCCCAGAGCGCGTCCTTCTTGGCGAGGTTCTCCGCCGTGCCGGACTTGATGCACATGACGCTGGAGATCGTGGTGATGATCTCCAGGTAGTTGCTCATGTAGGCCTGCTTGCGCGGATGATCGACGGCGAAGAGATCGACCTCGAGCATCAGGCGGTTGACGCGCAGCTGCTGGTCGATGCGCTTGATCATGACCTGCTCCTGCACGGACTGGTCGTCGCGGCCGATGAAGTAGTGGTATAAGTCGAGGTTGAGATAGAGCATCCTGTGCACGTGCGTCATCGGGACGTAGACGTAGAGGTTGTCCACGTAGAACGTGTGCTTGGGCAGGTTCAGGCCGCAGTCGCGCAGCATCTGCGTGCGGTAGATGGCCGAATGCATGAGGATGTATTGGCCGGTGCGGAAGCGTCCCACGTCATCCCACGTGAAGACGCGGCCCTCGGGCAGGACGTTGCCATAGCGCACGACGTGCTTGTGCTCGACGCCGACCTTGTCGTAGATGTAGTTGCAGATCAGCAGGTCGAGGTCGTCGTGCTGCTCGAGCGCCTCGAGGACGCGCGGATAGGCATCGGCGTCGACCCAGTCGTCCGAGTCCACGACCTTGAAATAGCGGCCGGTCGCGTTTTGCAGACCGCACATGACGGCGTCGCCGTGGCCGCCGTTCTCCTTGTGGACGGCGCGCACGATGCCGGGATAGCGGCGCTCGAAGTCGTCGGCGATCTTGGCGGTGTCGTCCTTGGAGCCGTCGTTGACGATCAGAATCTCCACGCGGTCGCCGCCGGGCAGAAGGCTCTCGACGGCCTTGTGCAGATAATCCTGCGAATTGTAGCTGGGAATGCAGACGGATAGCAGCTTCATTTGAATGACCCTCCCTGAAAGCATGCTGGCATGATGAACTGCTGATATTATCGCACAATTTGTGTATTTCGTCAAATCGCAAAAGAGAGCGCGCGAAAAAATGGGCGGCTTTTCACGGCGGTTCTGCGGCGCGGGCGGAGGCTATTGACAATTCGTCACATTCGGGTATAATGGAGCAATAGTTTGCGCGGGGATTGCCCCGCTGCACAGAAGGAAGGATGCATATGCTGGTCACGCTCATCATGTGCGCGGGCATACTCGTGGGCCGTCTGCTGCTGCCGGACAAGCTGGCGACGGGGAACGGGAAGCTCCAGACGGCGCTGACGCTGCTGCTGATCTTTTCGATGGGGCTGAGCATCGGCGGGGACGAGAATCTGCTGCGCGATTTGCCGGTGATCGGGGTTGACAGCCTGATATTCTGCGTGCTGGCGATGGCGGCATCGACGGCGCTGGTGTATGTCGTGACGCGCCGCCTGTTTGATAAGGGGGCGAGGAAGTAATGGTCGTGTACGCATTGATCGCGCTGATCGCAGGCGTCGTGTGCGGGCGGCTGGCGGGGGACTTCCCGGTGTTTGAGTTCCTGCTCGCGCATAGCGAGATGGTGCTCAACTTCCTGATGTTCTCGGTCGGCGTGAGCATAGGCTTCCAGAAGGGCGTGTTTGCGAAGATCCGCCAGTACCACATCAAGGCGCTGATTATCCCGGCGCTGGTGATCGTGGGGTCGTTTGCGGGCGGGCTGATCGGGTGCGCGGTGACGGGCTATCCGCTGGCGGAGGGCACGGCGATTGCCAGCTGCATGGGCTGGTATAGTCTGGGCGGCATCACGATCGAGCAGCTGTCCGGCGGCATGTACGGCGGCATCGCGTTCTTGTCGAACCTGATGCGCGAGATCCTGTCGTTCTTCCTGATCCCGCTGCTGATTAAGTGGCTGAACGCCGCGAGCTGCATCGCTGCGGCGGGCGCGACGAGCGAGGACACGACGCTGCCGATGATGATGAAGTACACGACGGAGGAATATGTCGTGCTGTCGGTGATCAACGGCGCGCTGTGCTCGGCGGCTGTGCCGGTCATGATTACGCTGTGTTATCAGATTTTTGGATGAGGAAAAAGCTGCGGGGATAGGCGCGAAGCGTACTGGGGTCAAGGGGATCATCCCCTTGCAGGGTCAAGGGACAGCGTCCCTTGCGGGTCTGGGCGGAGCCCAGAGTACCCCAAATACATAAAAATGTAGTCCCGGAACAGGCGCGCAGCGCTTTGATCGGGACGGGTTCAAAGCCGCAAAGCCCCGAATTTGCATAACCCCAACCCCCTGCGCCCGTCATTTTCCGCAATCCCCCAAAAAGCAAAAATCACGCCGCTTCCCATTTCACCGGAAAGCGGCGTTTTTCTATGCATTATCAGCAAAATTCACCCCGGCTGCACGGCCCTGAAACCGATGTTGAGCACTGCGCTTTGCAGCACCTCGCCCGCGTCGTATCGCGTGCTCAGCCAGTCGCCGACGGCCTCGCGCGGCAGGATGCACGGCATGCGGTTGTGGATGAGCGCGATGACCGGCGACGGGTTGCGCGTGAGGATGGTGAAGGCCGGGCCGCTCTGCTCGAGGCGGTATATGCCCGCCAGCCAGAGCATGCCGTCCGGTTCGTCCTCGCCGATGGCGTATTTGATCTTGCCCGAGCCCTGCTGCTTCCATTCGAAATACCAGCTCGCGGGGACGGCGCATCGCCGGGCCGCCATGCCGTCGCGGAAGGTGGGCTTGTGCGCGGCGGTTTCGCTGCGCGCGTTGAATAAAAGGCCGCCGGACGCGCCGCGATAGCCCCAGTGCATCGCAAACGGGCGCGGATTGAGCGCACGGCTGTTGGCGACGACCGGCACCGTGTCGCCCGGACAGATCTCGCCCGACGATTTGAAAGCGCCCGCAGATTTGCCGCGGTTGAGCGCATCGACGATGGCGGCGATGTCCGCGCCCGGCTCGTCGGATGCGATGAAGTACCGTCCGCACATGGCCGCATGCCCCCTTTCCTCCCAAAATGCTCACCCCTATTGTACCAGAAAACGCGCGCGGCATCCACATCAAAAAGTGTAAAATTGCGCATAAAAGAACGCTTTGTTCCATATGGAAGAATCGTGCGAACAGGCAGGAATTGACGAAATCCTGTCGAACTATCCAAGTAAAGCGGCGGGAGCGGGGAATGGTGTCCGCTTCTCAGCCGATGATGAAACCGTTTTTTCACAATCAAGGAGGGCGTTTCCAATGGCGAACCGTATTGTTCTCAATCCCATTTCCTATCATGGCTCCGGCGCGATCAATGAGATCGTGAACGAGGTCAAGAGCCGCGGCCTCAACAAGGCGTTCGTGTGCTCCGACCCGGATCTGGTGAAGTTCGGCGTGACGGCGAAGGTGACCGACGTGCTGGACAAGGCGGGCCTGGCCTACGAGATTTACAGCGAGATCAAGCCGAACCCGACCATCGAGAACGTGCAGACCGGCGTGGCGGCCTACAAGGCCTCCGGCGCGGACTACATCATCGCCATCGGCGGCGGCTCCTCGATGGATACCGCGAAGGCCGTGGGTATCATCATCAACAACCCCGAGTTCGCGGACGTGCGCTCGCTGGAGGGCGTCGCCCCGACCCGCAACAAGACCGTGTTCACCATCGCCGTCCCGACGACCGCCGGCACCGCCGCTGAGGTGACGATCAACTACGTCATCACCGACGTCGAGCGCCGCCGCAAGTTCGTCTGCGTCGATGTACACGACATCCCCGAGGTCGCCGTCATCGATCCCGACATGATGGCCACCATGCCCAAGGGCCTCACCGCCGCGACCGGCATGGACGCGCTGACGCACGCCATCGAGGGCTTCACGACGAAGGCCGCGTGGGAGATGACCGACATGTTCCACCTCAAGGCCATCGAGATCATCAGCCGCAGCCTGCGCAGCGCCGTCAAGGGCGAGACCGAGGGCCGCGAGGGCATGGCGCTGGGCCAGTACGTCGCGGGCATGGGCTTCAGCAACGTCGGCCTTGGCATCGTGCATTCGATGGCGCACTGCCTCGGCGCTGTGTATGACACGCCGCACGGTGTGGCCAACGCCATCCTTCTGCCGACCGTCATGGAGTACAACGCGCCCGTGACCGGCGACAAGTACAAGTACATCGCCGCCGCGATGGGCGTCGAGGGCACCGAGAACATGACGCAGGACGAGTACCGCAAGGCCGCGTGCGACGCCGTGCGCCAGTTGAGCAAGGACGTGGGCATCCCGGCCGACCTCAAGGACATCGTCAAGGCCGAGGATCTCGACTTCCTGGCCGAGTCCGCGTACGCCGACGCCTGCCGCCCGGGCAACCCGCGCGACACGAGCGTGGCGGAGATCAAGGAGCTCTACCTCAAGCTCATGTAATTTCGCAAAAACCTATGGGCCGCTGCATGCTTTCGTGCGGCGGCTTTTTTTGTGGTATAATGGAGAAAAACGCGGGAGGGAACGCGCATGGTCGGAGGTTACAGGGTCGTCACGCTCTGCGGGAGCACGCGGTTCAAGGACGAATTTATCGCGGCGCAGAAGCGGCTGACGCTCGCGGGCTGCATCGTCATCAGCGTCGGGCTGTTCGGCCACGGCGGGGACGCGGAGGTCTGGGAGGGCATGGACGAGGGCACGCTCACGCGCACGAAGGCGATGCTCGACGACATGCACAAGCGCAAGATCGACATGGCCGACGAGATCTTTGTCATCAACGTGGGCGGATACATCGGCGAGAGCACGCGCTCGGAGATCGAGTATGCGAAGAAGACGGGGAAGGGGATCGTGTATTTGGAGGATGTGGAAGGCGAGTAAAGCGATGGAATGAAAAGCGCCCCGGCGGTGTGCGGTGAGGCAGACCGTCGGGGCGGTGTGTTTTTTGGGGGATGGGGCTGCGTGCGCAAAAGGGGCGAGCGTGTTGGATGACGGGGTTTGGGACTGCGCATGTTCGCGGTTTTTGCGCGCTGAACCCGTCCCGATCATAGGCGCTGCGCGCCTGTTCCGGGACTACATTTTTTATGCATGAGGGGTTACGCTGGGACTCTGTCCCAGACCCTGCGAGGGCTTTGCCCCTCGACCCCACAAGGGCTTTGCCCTTGACCCTTCTTCGCTTCGCGCCTGTATACGTTACTTTAATTCAAATACGAACGGCTCCTCATCAAAATGCTCATTGGGCACCCAGGTCGCTGTGCAGTCGGTCAGGTTATACACGACGCTATGCACGGTGCAGCCGTTGTTATCGTCGTTCTTCCACGTCCTTCTGCCGACGATGGCGAGCAGCTCCATCGCCTCATTTTCATCGGCGACCACGCCGCCGCGCGCGTTCAGTTCCTCATACAGCCGGACATAGCGGTCTTCGCCCTTCTTCTCTCCGGCGGGCGAGTCATCGTAATACCCCGGCTGGAGCACGAAGTTGGTCACGACCTGCCAATCCGCCGCGGCCTCAACTTCGCCGATATGCGCGTCGTCGTCGTTATACGTCACGCGCAGCTCGCGCTTGCTGCCGTCGTTATCGGTCGCGTCCGTCGCGCCGACCCACTCGAGCACGGCGCTCCTGCCCGTCGCATCGGCCACCATGTAATGATAGCTCGTCTTCGCCGAGTCGTGCATGTCATAGCTCTGCGCGATCTCGACCGCCTCCTCGACGCTGCCGGCGTTATCCAGAATCAGGCGGAGCAGCGTCGTGGACGTGAAGTCGGGCTTATCGGTCTGCTGATCGGTGGCGACCGTCGTCTCGCCGCCCTGATACGTCATGTAGATGCCGCACGCCACGCCCGCATCGTTGACGCCGTCGAGCGGGGTGAACGTCGCCGCCAGGCACGTGACCTTATCCATCAGGCCGCCGACGTCGCCCTCCGGGTCGATGCCGATAAACTGCAGATCGGCGGTGGACACGGACGCATGCTTGCCGTTGCCGGGGTTGGTCAGCACGATGCACGTGTTGGTCTTGTCAAAATCGTAGTTGCGGCCGAACAGCGCGTCGCCGTCCGCGCTCGTGGCGGTAAACGACGAGCAGCCGATCGTCGGGTCGGTGATGTTCATATCGAGCAGGCCCTTCGTCACGTGGTTTGTGATGAACGCGATGAGCTCCGTGTCGCTGGACACGCCGCCCTGCGCCACGAAATCGTCCATGTAGTAATCGCCCTTGACCTCCATGACGTACACGGAGCCGTCCAGATGCGCGTCGTCGCGCGTGCGAATCTGCTTAAAGCTGGCGATGGTCATCAGCTCATTGCCGAACACGGCGAACACGACGCCCGCCGCGATCAGCACGAGCGCGAGCACGGCGCACAGGACGACGAGCAGCACCCTGCGAGCGGTGATCTTCTTCCCGGTCTTTTCCATCTTCGTTTTCCTCCCGCCCGCATGCATGGCGCGGGCCTTTGTTGTGCTTGGGGGGGTGGTCAGATGCGCGTGTCGGCCATGCGCTCGAGCTGGGCGCAGATCGACGCGAGCTGGCGGTAGAACGTCTCGCGCTCCTCCTCGGTCAGCCCGGCGCGCGCAAACACGGCGTGAATCTTGTCCTCGATCAGCCCCGCCGCGTGCGCGCCCTTCTCGGTCAGATGCAGCGCGCCGCGATAGCCGCCGTCGGACGTGATGAACCCGCCGCTCTCCAATTCGGACAGCGCGCGGGAGATCGTCGCCTTGTCCTCGCCGCAGCGCGCGCAAAGCTCTGCCGCGCACAGCCCGTCCTCGCTGCACAGGTAGTACAGGCAGAAGACCTGCGGCCCCTTGAGGTTGTAGGCCTCCATTTCCTGATTCTTGATGCGGCGGATGCTGCGGCTGATGCGGGTGATGAGCCCGGTGAACGTCTCGAGCCGATCCTTCACGATATGACCCTCCCTGTCAGATGTTGAAATTTCAACGTCTTGGAACCTGCGCAGTATAGCACGAACGGCGGCGCTTGTCAATCGTGCGCAGACAAAAAAGCCCGCGCGGACGGCATTTGTCCATGCGGGCTTGTGTTTGGTGAAATTTTATTTGGCGCACGCACCGATCATGCGCAGCGTCCGCGCCAGCGCGTCGTCGCGGCTTTCATCGGTGAAGCCGTGGCCCTCGCCGGGGTAGACGACGAGCTCAGCGTTCTGATAGCGCGTCTGCAGGCGGCGCACCACGTCGGGCCGCACGACCTGATCGGCGTCGCCGGTCATCAGCAGCACGGGGCCGGTGAAGCCGCCCACGACGGCATACGCGCTGAACCCGACCATCGACAGGAAGAAATTGCGCCCGAGCGTCAGCTCCCAGAAATCGACGGTCTCGGGGATGGTCTCCGGCTTGCCGATAACGTGCGCCCAGTCCTCGGGGATGTTGAACGCGGGATAGAACAGCGCCAGACCGCGCACATCGTCCTTGACATCCTCGGCGGCGAGCGCGGAGACGAGGCCGCTCATGCTCGAGCCCATCAGAAACAGCATGCCCGTATCGACCTGCGGGATCTTGCGGATATCGGCGATGACGTCGAGCAGGTCGCGCTTCTCGGTGAAGATGGTCATATCGGTCGATTTGCCGGAGCTCTTTGACTGCGTGCCGCCGCCGCAGAAGTCGTAGGCATAGGCCACGCAGCCGTGCTCGGCGAGGATGCGGCACTTGGGTTCGTGCGAAGCGTGGCAGGAGTTGTAGCCGTGGCTGATGATGACGGTCGGGCGTTTGCCGGGCGCGTCGGGCAGATAGAGCCTGCCGTAGATCGTCCTGCCGCAGACGGCGATGATGTGCTCCTGTGCGGTGTATGTGTACATGGCGTGCCGCCTCCCTGAAAAATGATGATTATGATACCATTCGACGCGCGGGGAGGCGATTCCTGCCGGTTTTGCGGCAGGTCAAAAGAAAGGCGCGCTTCCCCGGCGGATGTGAGGAAGGCGCGCCCATGTGAGCGGATCGGTTGCCATCAAATGCGATTTTTGACCGAAGGTTCGTATCAATCTACGTTGCGCGACGGTTGGGCACACGGTATCATAGAATCGTCGGGAGCGCTTGTATCACGCGTGCTCGACGTACCACATGTAATCATAGCCCGGATCGCTGTCGCACGCGGCGGGCGTGAGCGTGAAATGCACGACGGCATTCTCGCGAAGGTGCAGCGTGAACGCGGCCTCGCCGCCGTCGGCATTGACCGTGCGGCTCTCGCAATGCGGCTGGCCGGCTTGACGCAGGAAGTCGAGATGAACGTTCGTCAGGCTCTCCGGCTCGCCCATGACGTGCCACGCCTTGAGCGGGTTGGTCGTGACCTCGTCCACCGTGCGCGTGAGCAGCGCATAGCCGCCCTCGCCCGGCACGCGGACGGAGACGTCGATGGCCTCGCGCGCCTCGCGGCAGAGGTTCCACGCGACGCCCTCATAGCTGCCGTCCTCGCGGCGCAGCACGACGATGCGCTCGTCGCGATAGACCGGCTCGCCGCGCAGATTGTTGAAGAAGGCGAACGTCCAGAGCGTGGGCTTGGCGATCATGCTGTTGGCGATCATGCCGAAACCGCCGTGGAAGACGCGCGGCGGCACGCCCTGCTCCTCAAACACGTCGCCGAACGTCCAATAGGAATAGGACGCGGCCACGTCGCCTAGGCACGCGAGCAGGCCCGCGATGTACGCGGCGTTGAGGTTCGTGTCGTGGATGGGGCAGAAGGGGTTATACGACGTGTTGAACTCGGTGATGTGCAGCGGCATGCCGCGATACTCCGGGAAGCTGTCGATGATCCCGCGCGTCGTGCGCATTTCATCAAACAGATCCTCGACGGTGCGCATCTCGTGATACAGATAGCGCCCGCGATGAAGCGGGTCCTTGCCCATGTAGGCGTGGCGCGTGACGAAATCGAGCGGCAGGCCCTTATCCCGGCAGAACGTCAGGAAATCGCGCACCCAGTCCTGCGAGCCGGTGCCGCCGCAGATGGCCGGGCCGCCGACCTTCATATCGGGCAGCACGGACTTGACGGCCTGCGAGGAGATCTCATACAGGCGCAGATATTTTTCCTTGTCGGCGTTCTCCCAGAAGCCGCGAAGGTTCGGCTCGTTCCAGACCTCGCAGGGCCAGGAGGACACCTCGTCCCTGCCGTAGCGCTGCGCAAGATGGGTGAGCGTCGCCTTGATGAGGTTCACCCACGCGTCCTCGTCGGCGGGCGGGGTGGTGTTGGCCTTCCAGTAAAAGAGCGTCTGCGTGCCGCTGGCGAGCTTGTAGGGCATGAAGCCCAGCTCGATGAACGGGCGCAGACCCTTGGCGAGGTAGCTGTCAAACACGCGGTCGAGGTAGGTAAAGCAATACGCCACGCGCTGCTCGCCGTTCTCGTCCGTGTAGGGCTGATAGATGGCCATGTCGTCGCAGAACAGGCCGTGGCCGCGAATGTGCTTAAAGCCGCACAGCGCCTGCGCCATTGCAAGCTGATCCTGATATTCCTCGTGCAGCGCGAGGCCCATGCGGCCCGTGCCGACGCAGAAGGCGGCGTTGTTGGTGAAATTCGCGGTGTCGCCGGGGTGGATTTTGACGTCATAGGTGTTCATGAGGATTGCTCCTTTCGCAATCGTATTTTGCGCGGTCAAAGACGAGTATGCATCCGTCGCCGAGGTCGGCCTGATGCGTGTCGATGTGTTCAGAGGGCGTGATGGTCACGCGCGGAGCGGCATCGAGCGCCGCGTCGGTCAGCGCGTTCATCGCGGACTCGAATGCGGCGCGGGGGTAGAGGTGCGGCTGATGCGCGCAGAGCACGTGCTCAAAGGGGAGCGCGAGCAGCGCGCGGGCGTTTTCGCGATAGGTGAGCACCGGCACGGCTTCCTTAAAGAACAGCCACGTGCAGGGATTCCACGTGTCGCCGGTCAAAAGCAGCCTGCGCTCGGGAATGTAGACGACAGCCGAGCCGGGCGTGTGGCTCGGACAGAGGATGACGCGCGCCGTCAGGCCGCCCAGGTCGATGTCGCCTGCGGTCAGCTCGTCGGGCTGCGGCATGGCGTCGCCGAGGAAGTCGCCCGCGGGCGAAAGCCCCTTGGCCTGTGCCTGCGCAAGCACGCGGCGCCTCTGGGCATCACCGGTGTAGAGCGGATAATCGCCCATATCCGGCGCGGCGAGCAGCACGCGCTCAAACCAGCGCGCGCCGAGCGCGTGATCGAAATGATGATGCGTGAGCAGGACGGTGACGGGCTTGTCGGTCAGCGTTTTGACAAACGACGCGACGTCCTCGAGCCCGTAGCCGGTATCCACCAGCAGCGCGCGTTTTTCGCCGGTGACAAGCGTCATGCATACGCCCATCGCGTCGCGGATGTGAAAAACGCCGGGCAGCGCCTCATGCGCCTCAAACCCCATGAAAATTCCCCCTTCGCCTTTGATGTTTCGCTTTTTCGACACGAAAACATAAATTCCTGTTTGGCGGCGAAGAAAATCGGCGCGCTTTGCGCTGCGGGGAAACGCGCATACCAATGAAATTCGATATAAATAAAGAAAAGAAAGGGGATTACACATGGACAGAACAGAGGCACGGAGACTGGCGCACGAGCTTGTCGCCAAGATGACGCTGGAAGAGAAGGCAGCGCAGCTGCGCTACAACGCGCCGGCCATCGAGCGGCTGGGCGTGCCGTCCTACAACTGGTGGAACGAGGCGCTGCACGGCGTGGCGCGCGCGGGCACGGCGACCGTGTTCCCGCAGGCTGTGGCGCTGGCGGCGATCTTCGACGAGGACTTCCACGAGCGGGTGGCGGACGTGATCTCCACCGAGGCGCGCGCCAAGTACAACGCGCAGGCCGCGCGCGGGGACAGGGGCATCTACAAGGGCCTGACGCTCTGGAGCCCGAACATCAACATCTTCCGCGACCCGCGCTGGGGACGCGGCCAGGAGACCTACGGCGAGGACCCGTACCTGACCAGCCGCCTCGGCGTGCGCTTCATCAGGGGCCTTCAGGGCAAGGGCAAGTACCTCAAGACGGCCGCGTGCGCCAAGCATTTTGCCGTGCATTCCGGCCCGGAGGCCGACCGCCACGGCTTTGACGCGGAGGCCAGCGCGAAGGACATGACCGAGACGTACCTCGCGGCGTTCGAGGCGGCCGTCAAGGAGGGCGGCGTCGAGAGCGTCATGGGCGCATACAACCGGGTCAACGGCGAACCGGCCTGCGCCTCGAAGACGCTGCTTTGCGACATCCTGCGCGGCAAGTGGGGCTACGAGGGCCACGTCGTCAGCGACTGCGGCGCCATCAACGACATCCACATCCACCACAAGGTCACCAGCACCCCGGCGGAGTCCGCTGCGCTGGCGATCAACGCGGGCTGCGACGTCAACTGCGGCACGGCGTATGTGAGCATGATGCTCGCGCTCGAGCAGGGGCTTGTCACCGAGGAGACGATCACCACCGCCTGCGAGCGGCTGTTCACCACGCGCTACATGCTCGGCCTGCACGCCGAGGACAACGAGTACGACGCCATCCCCTTCACCGCGTGCGACACGCCGGAGCACAACGCGCTGGCGCAGGAGGCCGCCGAGAAGAGCATGGTGCTGCTCAAGAACGACGGTACGCTCCCGCTCGACGCCTCAAAGATCCGCACGGTCGCGGTCGTCGGCCCGAACGCGGACAGCGTCATCGCGCTGGAGGGCAAT